>JAJCYM010000055.1 GCA_029262895.1 Roseivirga sp. | reverse complement strand
GGTCCTGCCAGACGGTTTGCCCAGGAAGATATTCTTGCGGATTCGGCTGATCCGCTGGTAAAGAAAGTAGGTTGCAATCGCAACGACTACTAAAAAGGCTATTTGCGGCACGTATTGCATAAAATTGGGCTCCAATTAAGGTTGATCAAGATATCCCTGAAATTATTAAAAATGTTTTGCACCGAATAAGTTTTTGTATACTTTTGTCGACCAAATCGGGGTGCTGTAGCTCAGTTGGTAGAGCATCGGACTGAAAATCCGTGAGTCGGTGGTTCGAATCCACTCAGCACCACTCCGAAGTAAAGCCTTCTCTTTTTTGAGGAGGCTTTTTCTTTTTACAAGTTGTACAAAAATCACTCTGACAATCATACAAGCAATATAATCATTTGATCGGCAAAATGGTATGCATGCATACTACTTTATGTAATGCAGCGAGATTAGCTCTTTTTCACTGAGATATCGCCACTTGCCTCTAGGTAAGTCTCTTTTTGTAAGTCCGGCATAGAGTACTCTGTCGAGCTTCACAACATCATAACCCAAATGCGCAAAGATCCTTCTCACAATTTTGTTTCGTCCAATATGAATTTCAATGCCCAGGGTTTTAGGGTCTTCATCTACAATGGCCAGGGCATCAACAGGTACCGGACCATCTTCAAGTGTGATGCCTTCTGTGATGGCCTCAAAGTGGGCTTGGGTGATGGGTTTGTCCAGCTCAACCTGATAAAGCTTTTTGATTTCATGAGAAGGATGAGTGAGTTTTTTAGCCAAAACTCCGTCATTGGTGAATAAAAGCAATCCGGTAGTTGGCCTGTCCAATCTCCCCACCGGAAAGATTCGTTCCTCACAAGCATTTTTAATCAGCTCCATAACGGTTCTTCGCTCTTCGGGATCGCTAGTAGTAGTGATAAAGTCCTTAGGTTTATTTAGGAGTACATAAACCATTTTCTCCCTGGACAGCATTTTTCCTTTATACTCAACGGCATCATCTCTACTGACTTGATATCCCATTTCGGTCACCACCTTTCCGTTGACCTTTATGTCGCCAGCTTCAATCAACTTGTCTGCTTCCCTACGAGAGCACACTCCGGCATTGGAAATAAACCTATTCAGTCGAATGCTGTCTTTAACTTCCGTTTTCTTGAAAACTTTTTGATCGTAAGAAGGAGGAGTACTTGCTTTGGGAGTGTGTTTTTTGAAACTGCGGGATTTATCCCTCCCTGAATGTTTTTTTTTGAAAGCCATAATTTGCAGCATCCCTGCTGTATTTAGGGCAAAGGTAATTAAACGTCAGTGGATTGTTCTTCCGAGGCTTCGTTATTTCCTATCTCGTTTTCTTCGGTGGCAAAATCCTTTGGTGTGGGAAGTTCAGCCAGATCGTTGATGCCAAAATAGTCCATAAATTTTTCGGAGGTGCCATATAGCAGGGGGCGACCGACACCATCTGATTTTCCTTTAATTTCAACCAACTCCTTTTCAAGTAACTTTTGCACGGAGTAGTCACAGTTCACACCTCTGATTTGCTCCATCTCCGATTTGGTGACAGGTTGCTTGTAGGCTATGATGGAAAGGGTTTCTAATGCAGAGGTAGAAAGCCTTTTTTTAGACTGTTGCTTTAACAGAATTCCAATACTGGCTTGGTAGGCAGGTTTGGTAAGGAACTGAAAGCCCCCACCTGACTTGGTCATTTGAAATGGAAAGGTTTCGTCCTGATATTTTGTTTCGATTTGTTCCAGCGCAGAGTGTATGTCCTTTTCAGGTACCTCTGCCTCAAACATTTCTGTCAGACAATCCTTGAGTTCTGAAACTTTGACAGGCTTCTCAGAACAGAAAATAAGTGCTTCAATGTGATTGCCAAGAAAATCCACTAACTGCGTTTGGCAAGTTTTGCTGCAATGGAGTGCATGGTATGTGGTACCGCTTTTAGTCTTTCTTTAGAAATTAAATTTCCGGTATCTACACAAATGCCATAGGTGCCATTCTTGATTCTGATCAAGGCATTTTTCAGATTGTTGATAAATTTTTGCTGTCTCGCGGCCAATTGGTTAAGACTCTCTTTTTCTAACGTATCTGCTCCGTCTTCAAGAACTTTTGAACTGGTGCTGGTTCCATCGGTGCCAGAGTCACCACTTTTGTTTAGACTCTTTTTTAATTCGCTTAATTCAACCTGCGCCTTTTCGATTTTTTCAAGGATTAGTGCTTCAAATTCTTTCAATTCACTTTGTGAATAACGGGTTTTTTCTTCCTGGCTCATGCTATCTCCTTTAGATCGTGGGTAATAAAGTGCGCTAAAATACACCTACGCTTACAAATTGCAAAAGCTTTCAAATACTTTTTGGAGGGGTTGGGTCATAAAGCATTGTGTTAGATAAGACAATTGCCAAGAAAAAAGGCCGCATAAGCGGCCTTCGATTTCAGGATGAGGTATAGTCTTTCTTAATATTCCAAATTGAGGGTTCTCAGCCTACGTTCCATAGACAAACCATCAATGTTTACTCTATATTTCATCCTGACATAACGCGCAATAACATCAAGTTTGCGACCTTTCCTCATATGAGAATCAATCGTCTTGTTAATGAGACAGTTCATTTATGTCGAGCAGTTAAGTGGTTAAAACAGTACTGTATGAAAATAATCATTCTATTTTCCACCGCGTAATTTTGGCTGACAATTCGTAGCAGGTTTATGAAAAGTTTATATTAATAAGGCATATAGTAATATTGAGATTGGATGCGGTATGTGTTTTCTTTTTTTAGTGAAAATAAATCGAAGGCTTTTGGTTACCCTGAAATGAGTTAGATTTGTTATAGAAATTCTATTGCATTATCCGGGCTTAAACCGTCAGATTCTTCGCTGAACTCAGAACCTTCCACCAATGGCAACGGGCTCTTTTTTCATAGTGATTCTTCCTTCCGGACTAATGATTTCGAATAGAATCATATAATAACCTATGCGTGCTTTGCCACCTTGATCATTGGTGCCATCCCATCGGAAAAAGCCATTTGTTCCAACCAATGAATTTTTCGTGACCTGTTTCACGGCATTGCCTTGGGAATCATAGATAGTCACGTTAATCACGTTACCAGGCTCTTCAAAGTTATAGTTAAGTGTGGCGAAATTGGCTCTTCCCGGGTCATCAGGAGCGAAAGTTGCGGGTTGGACAATAATATTTCCCTCTGCTTCCTGACCTGCAAGAAACTGGGAATTCAGGTATCCCGGTGTTGCAAAATTCTCTGTGCTGGACGCGGAAAACCAATTGCTCGGTTCAATAGAACTTGAACTGGGACGAATTCTTTCGAGTGAAACCCCCTCCAAATCACCGATTAATGTGGAATGATAGGCTTCGTCATAATTCATGAAATCAATACCCTGACCAAAATTATCAATAAGCTCAACAGAACCAGCTGTGTTCAAGAGGTTCGGCAAGGCATCGACTACTATAAATGTAGATTCCTCTGCCCTGGGATACTCGTTTTTTAGCACCGTACCATCTGTCGTCATCACTTTGTAAGTGCCTGGTTGGATGATTAGGTTTTCACTTGTAATGAGTCTTTGATTATTATGCCCCGCCAATGACCAATTCTTTAAATTGATGTTCTTGGTTGAGTTGTTGTAAATCTCGATAAAACGAACGCCACCGGCATTTGGATTGAATAGGACCTCATTGACGACAAGGTCCAACGAATCGGCCGCAGTTGGTATGATAAGGGAAACGCTCTGGCCACTAGTTTGGATCAGATTGCCTGAACAGTCGGCTACGCTATTGGCCGTGATACCGTAGACCGTATTTTCAACCAGGCCATCAGTAGTAAGTACTACTGTTCGTTTGGTGGTGCCAATAGTGATGGCGGAAATGTTTAGGGCAGGTACTATGCTGAAGTTGGATGAAGAGAGCGTAGCAACATCCAGTTTCTCATCAAAGAAGAGTTCGATTTCGTTGGTTGAAATAGCCAGGGCACTGGACAATGAAGGACCGACAACGTCTGGATTGTTGCCATCAACTGAATTAACGGTGCCAGGTGTTCCACCACTGCCATTTGTTGAGGCAACCCAGTTCAATTCTTCCGAACATGGCGAATTTCTGTCGATCATCTCCAAACTGAACCCTCCATTTGCCTTTTGAGAATCCCGATACCATTCATCGGTGTAGAAGACCTCAAATAGCAAATTCCCGGATAACGACAGTGTCACGTTATCCCCCTCTGAATTCAGGTTTCTCCAGCCTGGAACTCCCAAAACATCCCCGAAGCTCGTAAAGGCTGAAGCTTGTGTAAGTGGGGTGAGAATTAAATAGGCACCCGGATCAATGTTGTACTCCGGAAGGGAGGTACCTCCTGTGATGTCAGCCAGGCTAATTCCCCCTAGCGCCAAAATGCGATTCGAGTTATTGTAAATCTCTAAATACTCAACTTCCGGAAGCCCTTGCACAGGACTTGGATCGGCCATGATTTCTGTAATAATCAATTCATGGAAACCGGGAACATCTCCCAAAAAGAAAGTTTGGTTGGTGACCGGAAGTGCATTGCCGGCACAATCAGTCAGCCCGGTGAGTGTAAGCGTATGCTGAGTTCCTCTGCTAAATGCTGATGTCAGGTTTACAAGGACACTAGTTCCGAATTCATCTTGTGTGCCAAGACTTGCCACTGTAAGAAGTCCGGAAAGCTGGAAATTTCCGTTTACCAATGTGCTTAGGGCCATTGATTCACTGAAAGTGACCTGGAGCTGTTGATCATTAATTACTGTGACAGAGGCTACCTGAGGTGCCGTAGCATCGGGGCTAATGTCGTAGACGGAGTTCTGTGTTCCGGGCGTTCCCCCATTTGAGTTTAAGCTCGCAGCCCAGTTGGAAGGATCAAAACAGGCGGCCTGAACATTGATCATTTCAATACTGTATCCTCCGTCATCTTTGGCATCATCGTGGTAAAAAGTTCTGTCATAGTTTACATTGAATATTTCCAGGCTGGAGGGGTCGTACAGAGTTATTTGATCTGTAATGGTCAAGGTGGGGAACGAATTAACCGCCAAAACATCCCCATAAACAGATAACTCAGCCGCACCTTGGGGAGAGGCTAAAATCAGATATCCCTGTGGATCAAGGTTAAAAGTACCCAGCGTTATCGTACCGTTATCGTCCAGTAACTGAACCCCTTCTATGGCCAATATATCAGTGCTGGTATTGTATATCTCAATGTATTCATGAAGCGGCAGGCCATTGCCAGGATTTGGCGTAGCCATAATTTCCGTAACCAACAAATCACCCAATGTGGGTGTTTCGCCAATAAGGAAGACGTGCTGACTATTTGATAAAGCATTTCCGGTGCAATCTGCAACACCATTCAAGGTCAGTGTGCGATTGACTCCTTTTTGGAAATCAGCGCTTAAATGTAGGATGATGTTTTTGCCAAAGGCTTCTGAAATTTCAACTGAGCTGACCACAATACCATCTTCCAGGTCAAAGTTTGCAGGAACGAGAGTGCTCACATCCATGGCCTCGTTGAAGCTAAGCAGAAGGGTTGTTGTATTGCTAGCAGTGAGACTCGATACAACCGGATCAATCACATCTGCACTGTTGTCGAAAATGGAGTTTTGGACACCGGGAGTTCCACCGGTAACGCTGGTTGATGCCCCATAATTTGCCAGGTCAAAGCAAGCTTTGTCCGGATTAATCAGTTCGACTGTATAGCCACCTCCCTCTTTAGTATTGTCGTTGTAATAAGTTCTGTCAAAGCTCAAAGAGTCAACAATCACATTACTTCGATCCAGTAAAGCGATAGTCTCTCCGGAATTCGATAAGGATGGAAAATTGGCTACCCCCAAAACATCACCGTGGCTGGTAAAATTGCTGGCTCCTGCAAGAGAGGTAACAATTAAATAGGATGAAGGAGCCATTGTGAAGTCTGTAAGAGCCGCGGTGTCGCGCACATCTGCTATGGATAGGCCCCGCACCTGGATATTGCTGGTACTTCTGTTATAAAGCTCGATAAATTCAATGTTTGGAATCGTAGAGCCCAAATCGGTATCAAAATAGATTTCATTGACGACAATATCCCTGAAGGCTGGATCGAAGGGGGCCTGGAAGGTAAACCCAAAAGCGGAATTGTTTATGGCTTTCCCTTGCAAGTCTTCCACACGATCAACAGTGAGATTATACGCCAGGCCATCCACGAGATTGTTACCAAATTCAAGTAACACCGTGTTGAGGTTGCTGACCGACCTTGTAGCTGCAATCGGATTGCCCAGTCCGTTATCAAGCGAATAATGATTCAGCGTTTGGGCTGTGATGTGATCCACTGTTTCATTGAATACTACCTCAATCTCGTTTGAAAAAAGAGAATTAATGGCTGTGATAAAAGGAGCACTCGCATCATAGTTAATGCTGTTATTGGAGGCACTAATCATGTTGCTAAAGGAGTCCAATACATTCCGAACTGACAGCACATAGTCAGTACCCTCGGTAAGTGCATTGTTAAAAAACAGTGTGACCTCCTCGGGTTGCAGGTTATTTCTAACCGCTGTGAGCGGTGCACCAATGCTCTTGTCAATAGCGTAGTTGGCAACATTTTCAGCTGTGGTTTCGTCAACGGCTTCATCAAAGGTGATGAGGATCGAATTTTGAGTGAGAATACCGATGGAAACAATTTGCGGATCATATTGAAAATCATAGCTGATTACACCAGACGTGTTACCATCCTCATCCAGGATATTTTGAGCGACCAATCGATAGTTTACGCCTTCAATAAGTGTCGTGTTCAGGGTCATGTTAATCACTGAGGCATCATTAAGATCCAATGCAAGTGATTTCAGGCCTATGCCATTGTCGAAGCCATAATTCGTCCTGTTTTCGGCAGTCGCCTGATCCAGCACTTTGTTGAATTGTATACTGAGACTTGTATCGGAAACTACATTTAATGCACCGAAGAAGGCGCTGTTGCTTGAAAAACTTGCCGTCAGTGGTACAGGCAGCACATTGTCGAAAGTGTCAACAATATTGCTTATGGTTAGCGTGTTTTGGCTATTGTTGCCCAGATCGGCAAAAGTGAGGAGCACAATATTAGTATGTTCAATTGATTTGACGGCAGAGGTAGGGTTCCCAATGCTATTGTCAACTGAGTAGTTCGCTGTGTTTTCGGCTGAAGTCTGTTCCACCTCCTCGGAAAACTCTACCGAAACCGTAGTCGGGCTGAGCACGACAATGCCCACCAACCTGGCTGCGAGCGTATCGTGTGTAAAGTTGAAATTGCGATTGTTGGAAATCGCATTACCGGAAGGGTCTTCCACTCCTGTGATGGTTAAAATATTCTGCACCTCTTGTTCGAAGACCGCTGAAAATTCAAGAATCACTGATGAATTATCACTCTGCAAGGTGACTAGTGAGGGACTGCCTATCCCGTTGTTTGCCGTATAATTGTTGACCGATTCGGCAGAGGTTTGATCCAGTCTTTCATCAAAATATACGCGTAGATGCTGATCATCAATTACCACAACAGAATCGATGTCCGGATCATCGGTGTCATAAACAAAGCTGGTGTTGAGGAGTTGTAATAAGCTGTTTCCTGAGCTTCTAATGTCGTCAAAAGTGATTACCTGGGCAGTGTTTTCCGCAAAGGAGTTGTCAAATATCAAATGAACCAACCTCGCATTGCCATTGTCTAAAGCGGCACTGTTGGGGTTGCCAATACCCCTGTCAACGGTGTAATTCGTAATGATTTCGGAGGTCGTTTCATCTAGGTCCTCATCAAAGTACACATCCAACAATTGGCTTGAAATCACGATTACCGTGTCCACAAAATTTTGGAAAGAGAAGCCTGTAATCACCGATGAAGACGCGTTGCCCAATGTATCTTCTAAATTCTGATGAGTGAGGTTGTAGGCACTGCCCAATTGCATGGCTGTAGTAAAATCCAGGGTTATCCTTGTGTTGTCTGTCGGGCTAAGTGTGGCGGAAGTAGGATTGCCAATACCCTGATCTAGTGAGAAATTAGCCTCGGTTTCTGCCGAAGTTTGTTCCACCTCCTCATCGAATATGACCTCCATGCTTAGCGTGTCTCGAAGTACGAAGCGTTGAAAAATAGGTGCTATAACGTCATACACATAAGTTCCTGCGTTCACATCAATGGCATTGCCGGCACAGTCCGTGACTCCGGTTACGGTGAGTTCATAAAGTGTTCCCGAGGTCATTGCCGAATTGAGCGTAAGTGTGGCCGATCTCAAACTTGGTGTGTTTGGCGCAACACTGGCCACGGTCAGGCCATTATCTAAAAGGTAGGTGCCTCCCGCCAGGCTAGCCTGATCCATGATTTCGTCAAAAGTCACCACTATTTCTAAACTGCTGTTTTCACTGACACCAACAATGCTTGGCCCTGTTGTGTCCGGGGTCGTGTTGTGAACAGAATTTTGAGAACCAGGGCTGCCTCCTCTTATATCCGTGGATGCTGACCAATTGTTGGCATCACTACAAATCAGCTCAGGATTGATTTGCTCCAGACTCCAGCCACCATCGGATTTTGCTGCATCATTGTACCAGCTTTGGTCATAGGTAAGGCTGTCAACAATGTTGCCCAGATTATCGCGTAAAATCAGCTGTTCTCCTCCGTTCGAAAGCGTGTTCCATGAGGTCACTCCGATCACATCTCCAAAGGGTTGAAAATCCGTAACATTGCTTGTGGCTGTCAATATCACATAGCTATTGGCCTGCAATACAAATGTGCCAATGGTTCCACCAGTTATATCGAAGTCTCCTATGTCTATGGCTTCAGAAGTGGTATTGAAGAGCTCAATGTATTCATCTGAAGTCGCATTGGGCAGTACCTGAGGACTTGGTGGTGAACTTCCTGTTGGGTCGGCAAAGATCTCGCTGATTACAATCCGCCTCGTATTGGTGGCGATGTCATGTGTTAAATTGCTCTGGAGCGTTGCAGCTATTGTGTTTCCACTGGTGTTGGTCACATTGTCGACCGTGAGTGCATAGGTGTTATTGACCATGGCATTTGAAAAAGTCAAAACAACAATGGCAGCATTCCCACCGTCCTGAACTGCCGTTGTGGGGTTTCCAAAACCAAAATTCAAAGAATAATTACCAGAGGTATTGGCACTGCTGGTTTCCACATCCTGATTGAATGTAACTTGAATCTGTGTTGTAGAGAGGGCCGTAAGTGAGCTGATGGAAAGAGGTAAATAGGTGAAATTGTCCGTGAGATTTGTTGCCGTGGCGAGCGTGGAAACGTCCTGAACACCATTGACAGTAACCTGGTAGCTGTCATCGGCTAAATCACTCGCGAATGTCAGTGTCACTTGAGTGTTATCGCCTGGATTTAGAACTGCTGTAGCAGGAACTCCGATGCTATTGTCAACGGAGTAATTTCCAACTGATTCTGCACTTGTCTCGTCAAGATTGAGGTTAAAATTTATGACCACGGTGTTTTTGTCAGTCACATTTGTGCTGGTGATAGCGAGTGGTTCTACAAAAGAGAAATTGTCCTGCAAGTTTGCAGCAGTGGAATTATTGGCTGTATTGACTACTGAATTGATTGTCAGCTGATAATTGTTATTTGGCATGACCGAAGTAGTCAGGGTAACCTGATTGCTGGCCGAGCGGCTGGCACCTGAAACAGTTATGCCATTATTAAGAGTATAGTTGCCTGCAATTTCAGCCGAAGCCTGATTAACGTCTTGATTAAAAGTGACTAAAACGGAAGTGCTTGATACCGATGCAGTCGAAGAAATTTCAAGGGGCAAATAGCTAAAGGCGTCCGTTAGGTTGGATGCCGTGGCCAGAGTTGACACATCCTGAACATTGTTTACTGTGACCTGATAGGTATTATTGGCCAGGTCGGTGGAAAAATCTAATGTGACTTTCTTACTATCTCCAGGGTCAAGGGTAGCCAAAGAGGGCCCCGAGATACCGTTGTCAACAGCATAGTTTCCTGTGGATTCGGCACTGGTCTCATCCAAATCAAGATTGAAATTCAGTTCGATTGTATTCTCGTCTACCACGTTGGTGCTGCTAATGGCAAGTGGTTCGATAAATGAGAAATTGCTTTGCAGGTTAGAGGCCGGTGTGTTTGTAGCTGCATCTTCTACGTTGTTGACGGTGAGGGTGTAGTTATTGTTGGGCATGGTAGCCGTGGTCAGCGTCACTTCATTCACAGCCGTGCGACTTGCTCCGGTAACTGAAATACCGTTGTCCAATGCATAATTTCCTGTGGTTTCGGCTGTAACCTGGGTGACTTCCTGATTGAAGGTAACCACTACCGATGTGCTTGAAGCAGCGGAAGAGGAGGAAATCGCCAGGGCAATGGGTTGATTTTCAATCGTAAAATCATCCATAACCAACTCTGCTGTCGTACCCGTTCCCGTACCTCTGGTCACTGTAATTCTAACCACCACATTAGATTCACCAGCGGCAGCCGCAGGCGGGTCGTAGGAGTATTCGCTGTAGCTAGTGGTATTGTCATTCGGGAATGTACTGTTGTCGCCAATGCTGACGTTATCCAGATAATTGGAGCCACCATTAATTGAAGTCTCAAAAGACAATAAGGCCGGTCGCGTTCCTACTCCGTTTTGCTTAGAAAAGGCATAAAACGAAATATTGGGATTGCTAATACCTGTAAGGTTCAGCGAAATCAGGATTTCACCATCAAAAGTAGAAAGAGGAATAACATTGAGAGAGTTTGATCCGGTTCGGGGATCAGTACCTTGAAATATACGGTCACTCGTGGCAACAGTGTTGCCAGTCCAATTGCTAATAAAGGCCACGTCAGTTCCTGTAGTGAAGGCTGTCTCAAAACTTTCCGAATAAGGAAATGATGAGACCTGACTAAGCCCTATATTTGCAATGCAGATGAGTAGTATTAAGGTGAAAGACCGCATTGTCTTGTAAGTCAAATCATTGACTATCATACAAATTAAACAAAATATTGCACCTTTTGCGCAGATTTTGATAACAAAAAACGGATACACAGAGATAGCAAAATGAAATTAGCAATTGTTGGCGCCACAGGTCTTGTGGGCGGAGAGATTCTTGAAGTATTGGAAGAGCGTAATTTTGACTGTGAAGAACTTTTTTTAGTGGCATCACAGCGTTCAGTCGGGAAAAGAATGAATTTCCGGGGTAGAACATACACCCTTATTGGAATGGAGGAAGCAATTTCCTTGAAACCTGATATTGCCATTTTTTCCGCTGGAGGTAGTACTTCACTGGAATGGGCGCCCAAATTTGCGGCTGTGGGCACCACCGTCATTGACAATTCTTCCGCCTGGAGAATGAATCCCAACCACAAACTTATTGTTCCGGAAATCAATGCTAAAGAGCTTAATGCGGATCATCGAATCATCGCCAATCCTAATTGCTCGACCATTCAAATGGCGGTTGCCTTGGCACCTTTGCATGAAAGGTATGGTGTAAAGCGAATTGTGGTATCGACTTACCAGTCAGTGTCGGGTTCAGGTAAGGCAGCGGTTGACCAAATGCAAAATGAGCGCGAAGGAGTGGATGGTGAAATGGCCTATCCCCACAAGATTGATATGAATGCACTTCCACACATCGACATTTTTATGGACAACGGTTATACCAGGGAAGAGATGAAAATGGTCAACGAAACCAAGAAAATCTTTGGGGACGATAACATACGTGTTACGGCCACAGCAGTAAGGATACCCACGGTTGGGGGCCATTCGGAAGCGGTCAATGTGGAGTTTGATCAAGAGTTTGATCTGACAAAGCTGCGAAACTTATTGGCAGCTACGGAGGGCCTTGTGCTCCAGGACGATCCTGAGAATAACGTCTATCCAATGCCACTCACGGCACACAAGAAAGATGAAGTTTTTGTGGGCAGGTTGAGGCGTGATGAGACACAACCAAAAACGCTGAACATGTGGATTGTGGCTGATAACCTAAGAAAAGGAGCTGCCACCAATGCAGTGCAAATTGCAGAATACCTTGTCAAACAGAAGCAATTCGTTTGATCGAGAAGCTACTACAGCCGGAAATTCAAGAGTTCATTAGAGCGAATGAAAATGCTAACCCTGCCAGTCTGATGCTTCGGGCTAGTCGGTATCCGGAATTTCCGATGGTTCAAATTGTTGAGCAAATCCAATCCAGAAAGAAAGCCAGGCAAAAAATTCCGTCCTGGTATGCTCATGAAAGAATTATCTACCCGCCAACACTATCATTAGAGCAATGCTCTTCTGAGCAAACCGCCTTATATAAAGAGCAATTGGTTTCTGGAAAGCGGATGGCAGACCTCACCGGGGGTATGGGAGTTGATACATTCTACATTGGCCAGCAGTTTGAAAGTGTCGATTATGTAGAGCAACAGTCGATGTTGGTTGAACAAGCATCCCATAATTTTGATGAACTCGGAGCTAAGCATATTGCCGTTCATTGCAGTACTACAGCCGCTTTTTTAGAGGAGAATCAAGAGAAATATGATCTCATATATCTTGATCCAGCACGCAGAGATATCACAAAAAGGAAGGTGTTCCGCTTTGAGCATTGTGAGCCAGATCTGGTTCAGCTTTTACCTCAAATTCTTGAACATTCTGCCACTGTTCTCATTAAAGCCTCCCCACTTCTGGATATCAAGGGGGCCGTAGCAGCGCTTGGAGGAGTAACTGAGGTTCATGTTGTAGCGATAAAGAACGAGGTGAAAGAGCTGCTTTTTCTGGTTCATAGAGCTAATATTTCGAATGATCCTGAAATTAAATCCATCGACATTGGAGAATCACCAAACCAGGTTTTTGACTGTAATTTTTCTGAGGAGGAGGCCAGCGTACCCAACTTCGGAGAGGTATCCAGCTTTTTATATGAGCCGAACGCAGCCATCCTCAAGGCAGGAGCATTCAAATCCTGCGCTGTCGAACATGACTTAACCAAGCTACATCCGAACACACATGTGTATACCAGCTCGAAACTAGAAGAGGGGTTCCCTGGAAGAATATTTGAAATAATTCAGCCGATTTCATTCAATAAAAAGAAACTCAAAAAGTCGCTGCCTGATCTGAAAGCAAATATCATTGCTAGAAACTTCCCTCAATCAGTGGAAGAAATAAGGAAGAAAACCGGTATTAAGGAAGGTGGAGATAAATATATCCTGGCCTTCAGAGATGTGAAAGGGTTCAACTTATTGCTCTGCAAGCGGCTGCAATAATTCCATTTCCCGACTTTGTTGCCTAACTTCTGGGCCAACCATTATCTACAATTGTGAAATACGCCAAGTTATTGTTTGTTCTTCCAATCCTGTTTTTCGGCTGCGAGAATAATCACGACAGTCATGATGAAGAAACCAAAGGGCCATTTATGGTCAGTTCAGCGCATCCACTGGCGACACAAGCCGGCCTGAACATTCTTGAAAAAGGGGGCAACGCCTTTGATGCAGCCGTGGCCATTGCTTCTACCCTGAATGTGGTAGAGCCAATGATGTCCGGTATGGGTGGTTATGGTACAATCCTGGTTTATGAGGCTGAATCGAAGCAAATTCGATACCTGGATTCGAGCGGAAAGATTCCAAAGAATACCAATGCTGATTTGATGCGGGCGCCAACGCCTGATTTTTTGGAGAACAGGAGAGGGGCCAAGGCAGTTTCAACACCAGGTAATGTGAATGCCTGGGCGGCAATGTCCGAGGAATATGGTGTGATGAATTGGGAAGAACTCTTCGAAAGTGCCATTGACCTATCGGAAAATGGCTTTGAAGTA
>JAJCYM010000054.1 GCA_029262895.1 Roseivirga sp. | reverse complement strand
ACTGATGTCTCTACAAACACCGCCTTGATTTTTTTATCCACAACGAAATTTACCAGATCAACCCGGTCCTTCAATCCAAACTCCGAAAGTGTGGAAATGCCCTGTAAGCCTCGAACCTCCATATTATAAGCCATTCCAAAGTAGCTGAAGGCATCGTGAGCGGTAATCAAAATCCGTTGGTTTAAGGGGATGGTTGCAATTTCCTCTCTAACCCAAATATGCAGCTCTTCAAGTTGCTGGATGTACTCAGCAGCGTTGGCCCTATAGAAGGTGGCGTTCTTGGAATCTTGCTCTTGCAACACCAAGCTCACTTCTTTGGTAGCTTCAATCCAAAGGCTGACATCGAACCAAAGGTGGGGGTCAATGGCCCCCTGAAATACCGAATCAGTTCGAAATCGATTTTTATCAATGTTGCGCGAGATTGGAATCACGGTTTTGATACGTTCAAGTTTTTCGAATACTTCTCCCATTTTACCTTCAAGATGAAGCCCGTTATAGAAGATGATATCAGCTCCCCGTAGTCTGCCCAGGTCTCCTTGAGTGGCTTTATATAGGTGAGGATCAACTCCCGGGCCCATCAAGGCGGTGACGGTAATCGAGTCCTTTCCCAGGTTTCTGGCAATGTCGGCAATCATACCGGTGGTGGTCACAACATTCAGTTTTCCACCTTTTCGTTCTTTAGAGCCTGAACTGCATGAGATATTGATAGCAATGATTAATGCTAATAGCACCAACTTGTAAAATCTTGTAAATCCGATCATTGTGAGATTAGGATGTTTTGAGCGACTGTATTAGATATGGTGAGATTCTTGCGATCATCGATTCGAATGTCCATTGAACCATCAAACTCAATGACTTCCACAACCTCAATTTTAGAGCCGATGGAGATCTCCATTTTATCGAGGTACTTGAGAAAGGAAGCGCTGGAATCGTTCACAGCTACCATTATTCCCTTACCTCCGCTAGAGAGGTTATCCAGAGGGACTTTTTTCTTTTCAGTAAACAGTCCATCTTCATCTGGAATGGGGTCGCCATGTGGGTCGTATTTCGGATAGCCCAAAAACTCATCCAGACGCTGTATGAGTAGGGGAGATTTAATGTGCTCTAATTGTTCAGCTACCTCGTGAACCTCATCCCAATTAAAGCGAAGTTTGTCTACCAAAAAGACTTCCCACAGCCTGTGCTTTCTTATGACATGCAAGGCGAGTTTTTTGCCGTCCTCTGAGATGTTAACACCCTGATACTTTCGATAATCAACTACAGCCTTTTGGGAAAGCTTTTTCACCATGTCGCTAACGGAAGCGGGTGTAGTGCTCATTTCTTCAGCCAGAGAATTAGTAGAGACTATTCGCTCACCACTTCCTGAGAGGTGGTAGATGGCCTTTAAATAGTTTTCTTCAACAAAACTTAACATAGGAATCGATTGAACGACAAATGTAATATTTAGTTTTGTCTAAAAAAAATATTTGACTATGCTAAATATTAAATAATGGATACTAAATTTTTGAAAAACAACTAGTTAATAGAGAAAAAATATTTTTTTAGCCTTGTCTAAAACTAAGAATCCAGGGAAGCTATGAGCTGAAGGAATTTTGGTTCTTCTGACTTCCAATTAGAGATGGAGGTATCTCCATGAGTGTAGAAAGTTTGTTGTTGCATGTTTTGCAAAAGAACGCTGGAATTAAATTGTGATGGATCAATGCTCAAGCCAGCATTGAATTGATCCAGAAATTCAATCCAGTAAGGATTGTTGATACAGAGGATGGGTAAATGATTGGCTGTGTATTCAAAGAGCCTTGTCGGCAACTTTCTGTCTGAGGCAATATTCGGTTGATTCAGAATCAGGCCAAAATCTGCCTTTTTAATCTCCCCTAGAATTTCGTGATGGGGAACCAGATGATCGCCACCCTTTAAATCAATAAAGTCGATATCGTGAATTTTCTCCTTTAGCAGTAATAAATCGGGCTTACTGGCGCAGTATCCAATAATGGTCAAACTGATCTGGGGATTGATTTCATGCAGTGCTTTGGCTATATCAATTGCTTCAAAAACACCATAGCCCTTAGCTATGGTACCAGAGTACAAGAGTTTATGACCCTGACTCTTAGAGCCATTAGGATTCATTCCCACTTCATCAATACCCTGGTATTTGTTTTCAAGTAAAACGGCCTTCTTTTTAAGGAATGGAAGTTCTTGAAAATAAATTCGTTCCGCCACGATATGCGCATGGAAAAAAGGAGATAGGAGATGTTCCTTGAACCTAATCCATACCGCCAATACGGATCGAACTATGGGCTGGTAAACTTTTTGTTTACGTAGGTTTTTCGAATAATTTTCCCTGATATCATAGATGATTTTGCCACCAAATAATATTCTGTACAGAAACGTAACTATCAGTATTTCATGAGTATTAGCTATTAAAATATGAGGTTTTAGTTTAACTATTTTTCTCCATACTGACAGGGGTGCCCAAAACCGTTTGAATGACATTCGTTGGAAAGGCCCTAAGGGGTGAAAATTAATGGAACCGTTGACAGGTAGATTTTTCGAGGCAAACCCTATGATATTAATTTCATATTCGTTTGTTTGCCCCAAGGAAAGACCAAATTTCTCGTACATACGTGTATCGTCAATAGGCTTGAGAATCGAGGCTATGACAACCTTGGTTTTTTCCATGTATTAATTAAAGATATAGCTTTTTTCTGAAGGTTTAATGGATTTAAGAGACATCGTAGAACGCGCCTGGGAGGACAGAAGTTTGTTAAAAGACAAACAAGTGGTATTAGCCATTAAGACCATCATAGATGACCTCGATAATGGTATCAGGAGAGTTGCGGAACCCAATGGGGATGATTGGAGGGTAAATGAATGGATAAAAAAGGCAGTCATTCTCTATTTCCCTATTCAACAGATGAAAACTGTTGAGGTCGGGCCATTTGAGTTTCACGACAAAATTGGTTTGAAAAACAACTATGCTCAAAAGGGTATAAGGGTAGTTCCTCATGCCATTGCTCGATATGGAGCTTACTTAAGCAAGGGTGTTGTAATGATGCCCTCTTATGTGAATATTGGCGCCTATGTAGACGAAGGCACCATGGTTGACACCTGGGCCACCGTGGGCAGTTGTGCTCAGGTAGGTAAAAATGTTCATTTAAGTGGTGGGGTAGGCATCGGTGGTGTTCTGGAGCCCATCCAAGCCGCACCAGTAATCATTGAGGACAATGCCTTTATCGGGTCTCGGAGTATTCTCGTAGAAGGAGTGAGAATTGGGAAGGAAGCGGTATTAGGCGCAAATGTTACCTTAACCGGTAGCACCAAGATTATTGATGTAACTGGCCCGGAGCCTGTTGAATATAAAAGCTACATACCAGACAGATCGGTTGTAATTCCAGGAACTCGGACCAAGCAGTTTCCCGCTGGAGAATATAATGTTCCCGTGGCTTTAATTATTGGTCAACGAAAAGCGAGTACTGATAAGAAAACCAGCCTTAACGAGGCATTGCGTGAAAATGACGTGGCTGTCTGACTAAAGGTTTTCCAGAAAAGTATCCAAAGATTTACGATAGTTGCGGCTCACCTTGACCTGTGCTCCTGAGCTTAGTGTTAGCATATATTCGGTGTTCTGTAAATGTTCTAAATGGCTAATTGCCTGCGTGTTTATTATGGCCGACTTGTGAACTCGCATAAATGAACTTGCGGGCAATCGATCAAGAATCCCCTTCAGGCTTTCTCGAATCAAGTATTGTTTATTCACCAGATTAATCTTGATATAATAATCATCCGCTTCTATCCATTCGATTTCCTCCGTATTTAAAAGAATGATCTTTCCGTTGCATTTGATCACCAGACGATTTTGATTGACTGAAGAGCTGTGAACAAGCGTTTGTTCCTGCTTATCTGCTTGCAAATATTCGAGCAACCTGTCAAGTTTCTCGGAAGAGTCGGAGCGCCCATTTTTTATAATTCCCTTGGCCCGGTCCATTGCCTCGAAGAAACGCTGATTGGTGAATGGCTTAAGCAAATAGTCTAATGCATGATGCTCAAATGCTTTCAGTGCATATTGATCATAAGCCGTAATAAAAATGGTATAAGGAGGTTTTTCTAAGGATTGAAGCACTTCAAAACCATTTACAGCCGGCATTTGAATATCTAAGAGCAACAAATCACAACCTTCATTTTCCAAAAACTCAATCGCTTCGACTCCGTCTTTGCACGTTCGGGTAATGATGAGCTCATGATCCTCGGAAAGGAGGGTTTGAAGTCCCTCTCGGGCCTTTTTTTCGTCATCAACAATTACTGTCCGGATCTTATTCAACGGCCTGCTCTTTTATTGGTAATTGGAGAGTTGCTGTAACTCCATCAGCTTCATTAAATATATCAAATTTGAAATTTCCGGGCTCATATAACTTGGAGAGTCTCTGCTGAATATTAGACAGGCCAATCCCGCTTTGACCATTCTGATGCCAACCTTCGGGCAGTCCCGGCCCAGTATTGTGAACTGTGAGTCGGATAATGTCCCCATTCCTCACCGTTTTGATTTGCAAATTAGAGGCTCCTAAATTCTTTGAGATACCGTGTTTAAAGGCATTCTCTATCAAAGGCTGCAGGAGTAAATGAGGTACGAGATCGTTTTCAGCATTTTGGTCCAGATCGAAACTAATAGTCAGATGATCTTCAAAGCGTACTTCTTCAATTTCCAAATAGGCCTTGATCAATTCCAGCTCACGGGATAGGGGCACAAATTGCGCTTCTTCACTCTTCAAAGAATTCCTGAGCAGTTCGCTGATTTTGGAAATCATTTCTGTGGCCTGCACATATTGTTTTGTTCGGATGAGCATAGAAACGGTGTTATGCGCATTAAAGAGAAAGTGAGGTTGGAGTTGCATACGCAGAGATTCCAGTTGGGCCTTAGCCAACTGAGATTCTAATTGTGATGCCTCAATACTTTTGAGTTTGTAGTTTTTGTTGAGCTCAATGATGTAAAAGACTATGAGCATGACGATAGCTATAATAGCTGCTTCCACAAAGTAGAAGGTGTTTAACCTGGAGAGAAATGTTCCTAACGAATCAAGAGTGGCAGGGAAACGCCCTTCTGAGACCATGAACACAAAGTAGATAAGCCAGGAAAAGATGTTTTTAAGGATCCCAATTCCACCCCCCATAGCCAATAACAGGGGGATTCTCTTTCCTATCGCATAGGAACTGGTTTTAGAAAAGAGCTTTAATGACGGGATTGTAAAGATAATCCATAGCAGCATACCGGGTAGATACTGATATAAGAAAAATGGACTGCCCGAAAACAGACCATTCTTCTTTAGTGAATCGATTACCATAAACAGTAACCAAGACAGAATAACAATATAGATGGGTTTGAGCTTTCTCAATTCATTGATTCATCAACGGTCCAATTTATGGATATTCTCGAATAGGCGTAGATAAATGACTAAGGTCGGTATGTTGATACTATTTGGTTCGGGAGAGCGACTTGATCAGACCCTCGAATTTTTCCGTCATTTGTTGATAACTCAGTTTTTCCGTCATCACATTGTCCATGATTCTGACAGGTCTTGAGTGAACAACATAAGCGAAATCATTTTCCAAGGCTTTGCCTTTTCTTGCATCCAGAGTTTTCTGCAATCCCTGAACCGCATTCTTTATCATCTGGCCCGCTTCATTTGCCTTTCCAAGCTTGATGAAAGATTCAAAGAAGATACCTGGCAATTGAAAGGATGAATAAGCTCCGTCATAATTAAGATAATCAATCTCATCTTTGATCAATTGAACCACCTTTTCATGTTCACCTGCTTGCTTATATTTATTTGCCAGGTTGTAAACCTGACCAAATATTCCAGAACGATCTTCAGGTATTGGTTTGAATTTTTTACGATAAACCTTGATCTGTTCTTCGACAAAATCATGTTTATCGAATGCTCTGAACTGGACCTGAAGGTGGCGTTGCCAGGCAGCACGCCCTCTATCTGTATCTTCATCAAGGAATTTTGTGTAGATCTCATCGGCCTCTTTGGGCATATAGTTCCAAAAATAAGTTTCTCCTAGTAAAAAAATCTCATCTCCTTCAAGGCCCTCTGTAATCACTCTTGCCTGAAAGGGTTTTGTGTTTTTTATGCGTTCCTTTCCAGGATTAAGGTCTACAGCATTATACATAAGTACCAATGCCTCTGAGGGTAAAAGTTTACTTTGGTTGGTTTGAGCCTGAAGGCTATCAGACAAAACTGCCATAGTCATCAAGAGTGAACCAATGAACTGTGTTTTTAAAATTGTCTTTCTCATTTTTAATGATTTATAATTATTAAGCGCACTGAAGATTTCCTTTTTATGTACTGTGCCCCAGGAATTGGGCCATTCTCGATCCAAAGTGTGGAAGTTGTTCTGATTGTCTCAATTTGAATTCTCATCAACGGCCTTTTGTAATCTCTCAATCATCCGCTCAAATTTCTTGTTCATTTGACTGTAGCCAAGTTTCTCAGTCATAACGGTTAGCATGTTATATACAGGATCGCTATGCTCAGCATATTTGATGTCTTTTTCGGGAACATTAGCTTTACGCTTTTCTAGCGCTGCACTTAAGCCTTGAATGGCAGTTTTAAGCATTTGGATGGCCTGCTCTTTTTGCCCTACAGCCTCAAAAGATTTCATGTTACTGGATGGGCCGGTAAACCCGGAATAAGGGGCTGAATAATCCAAATATTCGATTTCCTTTTTTACCAGATCAACTATTTTTTGATGTTTCCCATCTTTGCTATAGACAAAGGCTAATGACGCCAATCCGAAGTAAGCACCACTGATGTCTTCTGGAATCGGGCGAAACTTCTTTCTATAATCCTCAATCATTTTCTCAGTCTCATCGAATAATTGAAAACCATTGATATTTACGATCATGGTCCGTTGCCATGCAGCTCTTGAAGCGAGTGAGTTGCCATCCATTATCTTTGCGAAAGCCGCATTGGCCTCATTGGGCTTCAAATTCCAGAAATAGGTTTCTCCAAGGAAAAACCACTCATCTCCTGACAAGCCTTCTGTGATTACTCTTGGCTGGAGAGGCTTAGTGGTGACATCACGACTGGCTTCCGGATTCATGTCTACTCTATAATACATGAGAGCAATAGCCTCTGAAGGAAGCAAATCTTGCTTAGTTTCTTGAGCTTGAGCCAACGTGGCCCACGAAAAGGCCAGTAGCATTAGTAGGTAACTTTTTTTCATAATTATCATATTTGAGTTTGTTGTGCAGCGTTGATTTTGGCACTGCCTTGATTTATTTGCTATGTTTTAAAAACCAATCGTAGAAGCGCTTGTCTTTGAATAGCGCTGGCCAAATCCCGTGGTTTCCACCTTCTATGGTGAAGAGTTCAGCGGCTGCGCCACATTCCTTAAGCGCCTTGACTAATCTTTCAGATCCTGAATATGGAGTGACCGAATCTTTATTGCCATGATAGGCCCTTATAGGGATGCCTTTGGCGTTACAGATGGTGGACGCATTGCCTCCTCCAGCAATGGGAGCTGCAGCAGCAAACAAGTCGGGGCTTTTAGTAATGGCGCTCCAGGTACCGTAGCCACCCATACTATATCCAGTGATATAGATCCGGTTTTTGTCTACGTTATATTCCTGGAGCACCTCGCCTAACAATGCCTCGTAGTCTACCGAAGACCAACTGCAGCCACTATTGCAATGTGGGGCGACAACCATGAACGGAAATGCAATGCCCGCTTGGGCTGCATATTTCTTTGGATGATGCTTAGTGTTCGAACCATCTCCTCCGTGGAGGAATAAGATGAGGGGAGAAGCTTCACCACTGCTTTGATAACCCTCGGGTAAGGTCACCAGATATTTAAGACCCGTTTTTTTGCTCGTTTTGTCAATGGCGTCCAATGATTGAGAAAAGGTTTGGAAACCGAAGAGCAGCAGAAATAAAATAGGGGCAATACGAAAATGCGCCAATGATAGCGTTGAGTTAGTTCTGCTCATTAGATAATTTTTATCGAGTATACCTTTTCGCTGAGTGTCAGTTCTCGTTATTCAGCCAATAGGTAATTAATTGAAGCGAACCGAAACATCGAGCGTTCAAAAGATATAGGAAGGAATTAAAATAGACTCGGTTGTTAGAATTTCCGTTGAAAGCATACCTTTGCACTTTATTTGGGAGAAAGACATGAGATTAAAATTTGCATTCTTATTCAGTTGCTTGCTTATCATTGGCTTAATGGGCTGTGAATCGGGTGTGACCAGGGAGGGAGACCAATTTTTCAAAGAAGGTAGGTATCAGGAGGCTATAGACGCTTATACAGAATACCTTACCACCAGACCTAAGGATATCAAGACTCTCTATAACAGAGGTAGAGCTTTTGAAGAACTGGGGCAAGCGGAGAAATCCAGGGCAGATTTTAATGCAATTCTTGATCTGGATGAAGATAACCTGAATGCGAACCTCAGCATGGGTAAATACTGGTATAACAAAAAGGACTTCAATCGGGCAATTAACTTTTTTGATAAAGTGATTGCTGTGGACGGTCGCATAGTAGATGCCTATTTGCTAAAGGGAAGGAGTTATCATCAAAAAGGCGATTTTTCGGAAGCGATGAAAGGGTATAATCAGGCGATTGGAATAGATAATAAAAACGAGAATGCCTTTTTATATAGGGGGGCACTCAAGGTGGCACTCAATCAAAGGAAAAGTGCTTGCAATGACCTTTTTAGGGCAAAGGCTCTGGGCTCTGAAGAGGCTGATGCTGCTCTGACCCGGCATTGCAAATAAAGGTCTATTTGATATTTTTTAAGAGATCAGAGTCTTCTGGGAATAGCACGGGCTGTTCTGAATTATAAACCATCATAAACGCGAAGTACTTGGATTGATAGCTCAGGAATATCTGCTATTTTTATCGAAGTAAAAATCCTTGATGCAACTAGTAGGTAGCAAACTGCGTCACATAAGTGAATATTTTAATTGTGTAAAAAACTCAAACCAAATGAAAAGAACATTAAATCTTAAAAACACACTGATATTGTTAACCCTTGTTTTGTTTACAACTGGGTTCACATTAAGAAATACGGATAACGGAGAGAATGTTAAATTCTATGACCCGGTTGGTATCTGGGACTATGAAGTTGAAACGGATGAAGGTACCATGACTGGCGCTATGACCATTAGCAAAGATGAAGAGCAAAAATTAGAAGTTTCTGTTGAAACAGATCAATTTGGTACGCTGGAATTAGATGATATTGAATTGGAGGGAGCAGTGTTGACAGCAAATGTTGAGTTGGAAGGTGATGTTATTGGCTTCGAATTTGAATTTGATGAAGACAGCATGGAGGGAATTGTAACGACCCCTGATGGTGACCTAGATATAACAGCAGAAAGGAGAAAGAAGAAATAGAGCGAATCGCTTAAATAAAAAAAAGGTTGGGCTTGCCCAACCTTTTTTTTATTTAAGCGGGCTTATTTTAAAACCAATCACTCGTTAGTGTAGAACTTTCAAGAATACCTTCAAGTTCATCTGAGATAGAGGGAAAGAAATCCAAGCCTGTTATTTTCTCAATTTCATCAATTGTGACTACAAAGCTACTTAGGGGTTCGCTGCTTTTCTCATTCTTCATTAGAAAGGCGATGGCTTTTATTCCGGGCTTGTCGATGTCAAGGACAATCTTGTAGTATTGCTCAGGTATTGAAACCTTATTACTTCCGATGGTTTCAAAACGCTTATTCAAAACAGGCCCTGTGACCACATAGAGGTGATCGAATTCCATGGTCCAATCTCTGACCTGATCTTCCAGTTTTTTCCAAATCCCGCGATTAAATGAGGGATCTTGAGGGCTCATATTACTCATATAAAATGACTGACTCAACGCAAACTCACTGTAGGAAAAATCGGCAGCGGGGGCCAGGTGGCCTCTGTCATATCCGGAACCGCTATAGTCGGCTAGTGCCGCAGATTCAGTGCGCACACGTGTGTCTTCTCTGAAGTCGTTCTTTCTTGTGAACTTATCCAGACGTAAGCTATCAGCATACAATTGATAGGCCACCCAAGTGGCTTGTTCATGTTCTTCACTATACCGAAGTGTGTAATAGGGACGTTCAATCACAGCTTGTTCTGCTGAGTATGCCGGCCAGCAGAAGTCAAATGCCTTAGTGAAATATAGATTATATGATTCCAAGTCTGGCTGAACAGCGTCAACTCTGGATGGGTTATCCGTCTTTGGTTCTGCTGCTGACTCTTCAGTCGTCTTCGAGTCATCATCATTATCCAGGAAACTTGTATCTAATTTCCCCTCCCAAATGGCGAGGCTGGCATAACCGAGAACAACAATGACCAGCAATGCCAGGGATAATTTGCCAAGGCTGGTTCCCTTTTTCTTTGCTGTGGCTTTCTTTCTGCTCGTTTTCCGTTTTGTCGTGCTCCTCTTTTGCGCCATTCCCAATCGTTTCCGCAATGATAAAAATAAAATACTTTAGTCACCGCTCTGAAATCACTAAATTCGAAACCAACTCAATTTTAACTGAACATATCCACATGCACACACCGATTAAGAATAGAAACAGATGGAGCTACTGGACTGCCAGCTTGATTTTCATCGGCAGCTTATTTTTTGCTTCAACGGCCCAAGCTGAAGGCTTCTTCTACCAAGAAGATAAGGCTGACACTACAGGTCAGGAGAAATTCAAAGACCTGCCTTTAAAGGCTGAACGCACCTTAAAGTTCAATACTAAAGAAGGTACCTGGCTCTCTCTGGACATTAGCCCTGATGGTAAAACGATTGCCTTCGATATGATGGGGGACTTGTATACCATGCCGTTTTCCGGAGGAAAAGCCACTCGCATTACCGAAGGAATGGCCTATGATGCACAACCCAGGTTCAGTCCCGATGGAAAAAGCATCGTCTTTACTTCCGATAGAAGCGGGAACGATAATATCTGGACGATGGAACTTGAATCAGAAGAAACCAAGCAGATTACGAAGAGCCAGAACGAATGGTTCCAATCTGCCGAATGGTCTCCTGATGGAGAATACATTGTGGTGGCAAGAGGCAGACGAAGCCACAAGTTGTACATGTACCACAAAGAAGGTGGCGGAGGTTTTCAGCTCATCAAGCAGCCTGCTAATCTGAAAACGATAGAGCCCACTTTTAGCCCTGACGGCAGATATATCTATTATTCGCGAAGAAATGGTGCATGGAATTACAATGCGCAGCTGCCACAGTATCAAATTGGTACATATGATCGTGAGAATGGACAAAACGCAGGGATCACTTCCCGCTATGGTTCTGCCTTTTCACCCACTTTATCGCCTGACGGCAAATGGCTTGTGTATGGTTCCAGATATGAAGATCAAACAGGATTGGTTTTGAGAGACCTGAATTCCGGAGATGAAAAGTGGCTGGCCTATCCGGTCCAGAGAGATGACCAGGAGTCTATTGCACCATTGGGTGTGCTGCCAGCGATGACCTTCACCCCGGATAGCAAGCAGTTGTTGGCTTCTTATGGTGGCAAGATTTATCGTATTCCAATCGCAGGGGGGAATGCCACTGAAATCCCACTGGATGTAGATATCGAATTAGAAATGGGGCCAAGGGTCAAATTCGAGTATCCCATCTCAGATGAGAAGGATATGATCGTCACTCAGATTAGAGATGCTGTGCCTTCACCTGATGGTTCGAAATTGGCTTTCACTTCACTAAACAGGCTTTATGTAATGGACTTACCTGATGGGGATCCAAAACGTCTGACCACCATGGAAATGACAGAGGCTCAGCCTACCTGGTCTCCAGACGGTAGCATGGTAGCCTATGTGACCTGGTCTGATGAAGAGGGTGGAAGCATGTACAAAGTGAATGTTGATGGAAGGCCAAGACCGACCAAAATCACCAGTGCTTCGGCTATTTACGGCACCCCAAACTGGACCACTGAAAATAGAATAGTCTTTACAAAAGGCAGCACTCAAAACATGAAAGATGCTGCCGGGCCGTTTACTCCTAATTCTGCTGATGATCTATGTTGGATATCTGGAGATGGAGGAGACATCAACTTTATTATGAAAACGAATGGTAGAGGGAATCCCCATTTTGTCAAAAATGTTGATCGCATCTATTTAAGTAGCTTCACAGGGTTGAGCTCGGTGAGATGGGATGGAACAGATTCAAAAAATCATGTGACCATTACCGGGATTACGGTTTACGGGTCTAATCCGGCTGATGAGCATAATGCCTTTGATATGATCGGGCAGCGTATGCCTGATATTTTACCCCAAGATTTGGATGTCAAGGAAAACAACCCACCTTCAAGAGCTGGATGGATAAGAATGGCGCCAGAGGGAGATAAGGCCCTTGCACAGGTAAATAATGATCTATATGTGGTTACAGTACCAAAGTTAGGCCAGACACCAACCATTTCGGTTGCTAGTCCGGAATCCTCACAGTTTCCTTCATGGAAATTGACAGAGATTGGAGGAGAATTTCCAGCATGGTCGAGTGATGCTAAAAAAGTGCATTGGTCTATAGGCAATTCGCATGTTATCTATGACCTCGATCAGGCGAAAGTTTATAGTGATAGTGTAGCCACCGCGAAAAAAGAAAAAGAGAAACTCGAAAAAGCTAAGTCTAAAGAAGACAAGGAAAAGGAGAAAAAGGAAAAAGAGGAGGCTGAGAAGAACAAAACAGACGAAGAGAAAGCAGCCGATAAGAAAAAGAAAGAAGCTGAAGAAATGGGTTATCAACCCACTGAATTCAAAGTAGAGATCACTGCTGAGAAAGACATTCCTCAGGGTACAGCATTACTCAAAGGAGCCAGAATCATTACTATGAATGGGGATGAGGTCATAGAAAATGGAGATGTCCTGATTGAGAATGCCAGGATTAAGGCTGTAGGCCCTTCAGGAAGCCTGACAGTGCCGAGAAGAACTGAGGTCATTGATATGTCAGGTAAGACCATCATTCCGGGTATGATAGATACCCATTCACATATGTGGCCGGCATGGGGTATTCAGAAAAATCAGGTATGGATTTATGCGGCAAACCTGGCTTATGGTGTGACAGCAACCAGAGATCCTCAGACTGCCACTACCGATGTATTGACTTATTCAGATATGGTAGAAACAGGCCAGATTGCCGGTCCCAGGGTTTACTCTACCGGACCGGGTGTAGGCTTTTGGATGTACAACCTCAAAAGCCTTGAGCATACCAAGAAAGTGCTCAAGCAATACTCTGAGTACTACAATACTAAGACCATTAAGATGTACCTGACGGGTAACAGAAAAACACGACAGTGGATCATTCAGGCCTCCAAAGAGCAAAAGCTAATGCCTACTACGGAAGGTGGGCTGGACTTTAAATTCAATATGGCCAATTTGATTGATGGGTATCCGGGACATGAGCATTCCTTGCCAATTCATCCATTATATAAGGATGTTGTAAAAACGATAGCGGATTCTAAAATGGCCTATACACCAACATTGTTAGTGTCCTATGGTGGGCCATGGGCAGAAAACTACTATTACTCCAGAGAGAATCCATACCATGATCCAAAGTTGAGCTATTTCACACCGTACAATGAATTGGCGCCTAAGTCAAGAAGAAGACCAGGCTGGTTTATGGATGAGGAGCATTCTTTTAAAAAGCATGCGTCTGATGTTAACTCTGTGGTGGAAGCAGGCGGACTTGCCGGAGTTGGCAGTCATGGACAGTTACAAGGTTTAGGCTTTCACTGGGAGCTATGGTCTATTGCATCAGGTGGAATGACCAACCTGAATGCACTAAAAGTAGCCACGATACTAGGTGCGGAGTCTATTGGTTTGGAAAAGGACCTTGGCTCTATTGAAGCAGGCAAATTAGCCGACTTGGTAATCTTGAATGACAATCCACTCGATAATATCAGAAATACCAATAAGATCTATCAGGTGATGAAGAACGGCAGGTTATACAATGCTAATACCTTGGATGAGGTTTACCCTCGAAAGAAGAAAGCAGAGAAATTCTGGTGGCATACGGAGAAGCCTGTGGGATTGCCTGGTATTAAGAAGTAGTCAGTTTTATCGAGTGACAATCGGTAGTTAGAACATAGAGAGCTCAACTGCGAAGTTGGGCTCTTTTTTGGTGACAGCCCCGAAAGCGGAAGAGAGATATCCCATCAAACTTGTTGCCGCGAACGCCTTGGTTTGTGTCGCCACAAACGAACTGATGGACCTTCAAAATGACTCCCTACCCTTATAGAGGTGGTTTGTGAGGGCACACAGGGACTTAAATAACTAGACCTTCTCGAATACCAATCGATAGTGATCCATAATCTCCTTTTCAAAACAAACCCTATTTGGGCTTTCATTTAAAATGGTCAGGAGATGTCTGAAATCTTTATTAAAGATATAGGTAGGAAGAAGGGAGAGGTATAAAAGGTATTTCCTGATGCTAAATTTTTTGAACCGCTTTTGCCATTGTTGAATAGTCTCGATATAGTCAAGTCTCCCGCTGCTTTGAGAGATTAATTTAAATTTAGGTTCGGCATTCCTGATGACCATTTCAGGACCATAAGGCAACCAGGAACCCGGAAACTCCTCTACCATTAGGGCCATAACGCGTTCAGCCGATCCTTTTGGTGCGGTAACATCTAACTGGTCAAACTCGATCATGTTCTTGCTAAAAACCATGGTCTGCATATAGTACCGGCCTCCTACGGGCAGCAGATCATAAATTGTATTGAAAAAATCCGAATACACTTTTTCCTGCTTGCCAGCCTGCCATTCCTCAACTGAGCAAAAGTGCTCTAAACCGCCTATGCATGTAATGGCATCAAATGTTCCATAGTCCTCTGGCTTAACAGTTCTACAATCCTGTACTCTGACATCAAACCCACTTTCCTGGCATGCCTTCGCCTGTCCTTCAGATAGTGTTAAACCAATGCTTTTGGCACCTCTGTCTTTTACAATATAATTAGTAAAGGGTGCCCAGCCACAAGCCATATCGAGCACTTTGCTATCTTTTTTGATATTAAGACTATCCGCAATGAATTTATGTTTGGCCTTTTGTGCCTCTTCAAGTGTCATCGAAAAATCACCATCATATTTGGCACCACTGTAGTCTCCATTTTGCCCCATGCTAAGGCGAAAAATTTTGTCGATGGTTGTGTATGTGAAGTCTAAATCCTTTTTATCAGCCATTTTGCTATTTCTTAATTGAATCTAATGTTCTCTCGTGAGCTCTGAACCCAAATGATGGATTTTCCATTTGTTCGCACTGTCAAGTGAAAGACATATGCCAAATGTTTAGCTAATAAACCTAACGCTATTTGGTCACTATCCAAGCGATAGATATGATAAGAAGGCCGAGAAATTCTGATCGCATACGGAGAAGCGGATGGGGTTGCCTGGGATTAAGAAGTAGATAATCGTACTGAATAACTGGAGCTTGGTATTGAGAAGGCTTTGGTCATTCATTCAGGCCTTTTTTATTTCTTGGTGACATCATCCGAAGAATTTTCGGGCTTTTGTTTGATCCGCTTTTGCTGAACCACATGCCAGGCCTCGTGTGGTAGTTTTCTTTTGTTTGGCGGTTCGATGTGGACCTCAGGGTCTTGATTAAAACTACCAGTGTCCAGCTGATCGGGTTTGGAAGAATCATAATGAACTCTGACATCATCCATTGAATGGCCTGATAGTTCTTCTTCTCCCTCGATGAGGTTACTGGGTAAGCCTGCCTTGTTTTTCTTCTTTTTCGATTGATCCGCCATCTCAATGTATTTTGTACGTATTCGAAGTTAGTTGAATGCTGCTCTTGTTGCAAACCCGAGCCTTCACCACACTTGCTTGTCTTAGCCAAAGAGGGAGCTGCAAGTTGGTAGATTGATTAAATTTATATTCACCCTGTCAGGTTTTTGAATACTCACCCGTTTTAGGGGTGCAGGTTTTAATATGAGTGATTCATTTTTTAAGCAAGAGGTAATCTCAAAAAAAGGCATGATGTTTCGTGCGGCCTTGAGAATACTAGAGAACCGACAGGATGCAGAAGATGCAACTTCAGAAACCATTCTTAAGCTCTGGTTAAAGAGAGATCAGCTTAAGAAATATGAGAATCTGGAACGGGTTTTATATACAGTTATTAAAAATCAATGTATTGACCTGATTAGGGCCAGAAATAATTTCCTGCCCATACAGGAGGGTTTTGGGTTGTACGCAGATGGTTCGGAAAATGACTTCAACCAAGACAGCAAATTGAAGAGGGTCAAAGCCATTATCAATGAACTTCCCGATAAACAGAAAATGATGGTTCATTTCAGAATGACTGAAGGATACTCAATGCAGAAGATAGCGGACCTGATGAATGAGAAGGTTAATACAGTGGAAGTAACCCTGTCAAGAGCAAGAAAGAAAATAAGGGAACAATATGAAAAAGATATCACCCAACAGCATTAAGGTCCTTTTGGATAAGTACCTGGAAGGCAAGACCTCATTGGAGGAGGAGAGAACTTTAATCGAGTTTTTTCAGTCCAATGATATACCCAAGGAACTGGAGCAGTTTAAAGCGGAGTTTCAGCATTACGGTATCTCGGGTGCTGAGGAACCAGGTGATATTGTGCAAAATGCCATTGATAGTCTGGGTATAGGACCAAGATTTCAACCCAAATTCTACGCTTCAGGCTGGTATCGTATTGCAGCTACCATATTACTGATCGCAGTTTCTTTCTTCATTGGCTATGGTGTTAATATAAAAAGTAGTTTAACCGATGAGGTGTCCTCACTAAAAGCACAAATTGTGAGTTTACAGGAGACCACGATAAGCGTAATGCTTCAGGGGCAATCATCTCACCAACGAATTCAGGCGCTGGTAATGGCGAGTGAAATCCCTGAAGTCACAGATGAGTTGTTGCAAAAAGCTTTAAGAACACTTAATGAGGACCAAAGCCCTGTGGTCAGAAGTGTCGCACTGGAATTTATCAGCTTGCATAGAAATGCTGATTCAGTTCAATCCACGCTAATAGCATCCTTGTTAAATCAGGAGTATTTTTCAATTCAAATAGAATTACTGCACATGATTTATGGATTGAACGATCTGGAACTTAATGCACAGTTGGAGGAATTACTCAGCAGCACAAAGGCAAGCTCAATGCTTAAGAAAGAAATCAGAAAAATTATTCAAAACAACACAGCAACAATTATATGAAAAAGGTCACTTTATTAATGGCTCTAGTCTACTTAGCAGGAGCCTTCGCCAACGGTCAATCGAATGCAGTATTTGAAATAATTCCAGAGAACCCGGGTAGTCCGCTTATACTTGAAACATCTCATATGTTTACAGGGGCTATAGTTTCTGGTTATGATGGAGAGAATATTTTGGTTGAATTGTACAGGTCAAACGGAAGATCCAGAATGAAGAATCCGCCCATCCAGTACTCTGAAAATGACAATAGGATTGTCCTGAGTCATGGTTTAACAGACACCAGGAATCTTCAATATAAGATTAAGGTTCCCTTGAATACCTCATTGAAGCTTGATGGTAGCATGGCCTCTTACTTTGAAGTAAATGATATTAAAGGTGATGTCGTAATTGACACGTTTAATGCAGACATTAAGGTCACTAACCTAGAGGGCGACCTTGATGCCGAAACTTTCAAGGGTGATATTAGTGTAGAAAATCTAAAAGGCTCACCGTTATTGTCTACCAATGATGGTGATGTTGAATTGGCTTTCAGTGAACTTCCAGGAAGTTATCCTAATATTGTAATCTGTAATTATGGTAATCTAAAACTCTATCTTAATCAGGACGATAAGGTATCTCTTCGGTTCAAAATGGTTTTCAATTTCGAAAAAGTGAGATCAGATTTTCGATTACAAGCCTTGAACCCTAAGTCTTTTCCAATGGGAGTTGAAGGTGAGGATAATTTTTATCGGGCTATTAACGGAGGAGGGGTACCAATATACCTGCGCCAGTTCAAGGGTTCAGTGGCGGTGTTGGATGCCTCTAAAAAGAATTAAAATAAATCAATTCTGTTTCATTAAATCACCTAGCGACCATCGCCATTAGGCCCAGGTTATGAGATCCGCTCAAGTAATATTTGCATGAATCCAGCTCACTCCTGGATTCATTGCCTTTATAAAATCCGGCCAATTGTATTTAATTAGGAACAGGATAGAACTAAAGCGGTTTTAAGGTAGGTCCAGCCTGATTGTGCAATTCTCATTTGACAAAGAAATAAAAGCGATTATGGTTGTCAAATTCATACTACGTTGAAGATGTTGAAGTCGCCAGAACGTTGCATAAGAAGTGGGAGGGAGACAAATTTTTCGAATCGATTTGGTTAGTGATCGATTTTATAAATTCTAAAAATAGTAGTTTGATATACTAATAATATTAGTATATTTGAATCTCTGAACCAAACACTATGAAAGAATTCTTCTCCACCTCTCCACTCTGCGAATATTTTGTAATGATTCAACCTTCAGATGAGGTTAAGTTTGAAGTGAGTGATATTAAACGAAGGTTTTTTAAGGAACACGGTTCTTATCCAGGACAAAATTCATCCGCTCATATTTCGCTAATGTCCTTTTTTCAGACTGAAGACAGGGAGGATAAGTTAATTTATGGCATCTGTGAGGCTATGAAGAACTGTAAAGAGTTTGAAGTGTTCTTAAATGGCTTTGGATTTTTCCCTTCCAACAACACTTTCTTTATCGATATTTTAGACAAGCAACCAATCATTCATTTATATCACGAATTGAGGGTCCAACTGTTTAAACAGCTGGTGTCCCTCTCTTTTTTACGTAATGGGTTTTTGCCTCATATGGCCATCGGCAAGACCGTATCGTCAATGCAGTATTTAAATGCCTTGCGTGAATATGAGGGTAAACCTTATACTAATAATTTTAGAGTATTTCATTTGACGGTCCTTAAGAGGAAGGCGCCTTACCGTGTCTGGGATAAGTTAATTGACATTCCTGTTGGTAATCCAGTGCAGGAAATTTGGTAGTACAACGCACAGCCTCCTGGCCGTCTTTGAAGCATAGGATGAGTTGTGTTTTGTACAAGCCTTGACAAGGGCAAGAAAGAAAATAGGAGAGTATATATGTTTAGGTAATAATGTATCCTTCAAAGACCAGGTACTCCCGGACGGGGAGTCCTGGCACGAGGGAATTCTACTTCTTAAACTGATCAGCCACAATCAAATCTTTGGTGCCATGGCCCCAGGAGTAAAAACCAGAGCCAGATTTAACCCCCAGATGACCGGCCGTTACCATATTGACGAGTAAAGGGCATGGGGCGTATTTTGGGTTACCAAAGCCATCGTGCAATACATGCATAATAGAAAGGCATATATCTAAACCGATAAAATCGGCAAGCTGCAACGGCCCCATTGGATGTGCCATCCCCAATTTCATCACCGTATCGATTTCTTCAACACCAGCTACGCCTTCAAAGAGCGTGATTATAGCCTCATTGATCATTGGCATTAGAATGCGGTTGGCCACGAAGCCAGGGTAGTCATTGACTTCCACGGGAACCTTGCCGAGTTTTTTAGAGGTCTCCATGATCAAATTGGTGACCTCATCGGAAGTAGAATAGCCTCGGATAACCTCAACTAACTTCATCACGGGCACAGGGTTCATGAAGTGCATTCCTATTACCTTATCAGGTCTTTGGGTTACAGCGCCAATTTTAGTGATTGGAATAGAGGAGGTGTTCGACCCTAAAATGCAATCAGCCTTGGTGAAACTATCCAGATCTTGAAAGATTTTCAGTTTAACATCTACATTTTCAGTTGCTGCTTCAACCACAAGGTCAGCATTGGCTACACCTTCCTTCATATCCGTGTGAGTGCTGATATTGGAGAGGGTGGAGGCTTTAGTGGCTTCATCGATTCTCTCTTTGGCCAGCATTCTGTCCAGGTTCTTCTCAATTGTGGCCATAGCCTTGTCCAAAGCGGCTTGTGAAATGTCAACCAGACTTACTTTGAAGCCACTTTGAGCAAACACATGAGCAATGCCATTGCCCATAGTACCAGAACCAATCACTGAAATATTCTCCATTACGAATTCTTATTATTTATCTGAAATATCTTTTGTGCAAATATAGAAGCTTGCCTTTGAAAATTTGCTTTGATCCCTAGAATTGAACTTGTTTAAACCATGATTCTTGAAATTTGTGCAAGTTCAGTTCAATCAGCAATAAATGCCCAGGAGGGAGGTGCGGATAGAGTCGAGCTCTGCACCGATCTGGAGATGGACGGATTGACACCTACCAGAGAAATGATTCTTGAGACACGCCAACTGATTCAAATACCGATTCATGTACTAGTCAGGCCGAAAGCAGGTGACTTTGTCTATTCATCCACAGAGATGGAGACCATGATAAGGGATATTGAATTCTGCAAGGAAGCTGGCTGCCAGGGTGTGGTTATTGGCGTGCTGCATGAAGATAATACGGTGGACATAGGAAGTATGACAATGCTTATTCAAGCGGCAGATGGATTGGATGTTACCTTTCATCGTGCTTTTGACCAAGTGCCTGATCCAATTGCAACGGCAAAAGCCCTTTCCTTTATGGGTGTCAATCGAATTTTGACCTCTGGGCAAGCGTCAAACGCCATTGAAGGTGTTGGCGTTTTAACTCAACTGATTAAAGAAGCTGGAAATGATATTAAGATCATGCCAGGAGGTGGTATAAGGCCTGAGAATATAAAGCAGCTTATTGAAACAGATGCTGAAGAATTTCATTCATCAGCCAGGGAAATCAATGATGACCATTCTAATCTTGAAATGATCAGGCAAATGAAGAAGTTTTTTAGTTAGTTATCAGATACTCCCCAAAGCCTCAGCTCGTGGTCTATCTGAATAATCAGAAGGCTATCGTTTGTCCTGGCATTTTCAGTCATGCCTTTAAGTGTTTCATAGCCATCACCAATTCGCCAGATGGTATTGATGCTTTTATTGCTAAACAAAACGGCACGGTTAGCCGGAGTTCCTTTGACCTTAAGGTTCAATTGATCTTCTATGTCCTCAAACTTGCTCACATAGGCATTAATACTTCTTTTTGCATTCATCCTGCTTTCATTGTTCCTGCGGTGCATCTGTATACGGGACCTGAGGGTATCGTTTTTTATAGAAGAATAGTAATCCCTGTTAAGCGTTTCATACTGTGGTGATTGAAAAATCCAGGGTGTTACCCCAAAGATTTCCTCCTCTTTAATAAGCGCCATCAAGGTGTCTGCACTGGCCCTCGTGGGTATTGCCATCAAAGAGTCCAGGAAGTCGTATTTCTTTATGTTACCCAGTATATAGCCCTGTCCTGAAGAAGCGCCATATGTATTGCTCAGCTCAAAGTTGAACTTGCCCTGGTTTTGCTCCAAGTCCAGCTTGAAGTCTTTAAGATGTCGGATATATATATCGCGCTCACTTATGTCTTTTCTGATATCTTCAAAATAGAAGGCACCATAAACACTTAGGAAGATGAGAACTGCTTCACCGATCCAACGTCCAATGGGTTTCTTTTCTCTTCTCATGTTTCTAAACTACAAAAAATGATTTTTATGGGTATTACCTGATGTTCTTACTGTAAGATGCATCGAAACCGTAAAACGTTGTATGAGCGGGCTGGCTTCAACAATCCAGCGACAAAGAAGTTTCCTTTCTCTTGTCATATCGAAATCTAATAAAATCACTCTACTTTAATATCAGATCCATGTAAATGGCGAGATGATCACTATAGCCACCTATATATTTTGGTCCTTGATAAGTTCGAAATGGTCGATAGGCACCCGTAGCTCCTTTCATTAGCAACCATTCCATATCAAAAATCACTCCGTTGGGTTGGAGGATGGTTGTGTTAGCCTGTTTCTCCATGAGATTAGGTGAAACAATAAATTGATCAAGAATACTCCATTTATTTTGAAAACTATGCGTTCCGCTCAGGTAACGCAGGTCATACATGAGGTTGATAAGGTCCGTGCTTTTTAGGTCTTCTCGACTAGTATTAATTCTCAAGCCTTCAAGCAAACTTTCCTCTTCAGGTTCATCATTGAAATCACCTGTTATGATTACGTTGCTATTTGGGTTCAAAACATAGAGAGAGTCTACTTTGGATCTGAGCAACTGAGCAGCAAAAAATCGCTTCGCTTCGGTTTCAAAGGCCCCACCAAATTTCGATGGCCAATGATTGACAAAATAGTGTAGCGTATCCTGATTGGGAAGTTTGCCGACAACATGCAAAATGTCCCTGGTGCGGCTGTCAGGGTCGAAAGGAAAACGAATGGGGTAATATTCATAGTCAAGCAATTCAAACTTGTCGGGCCGGTAGAGCGCTGCTACATCTATCCCTCTTCTGTCTTCAGAGTCTTGATGAATAATCTCATAACCTATGGCTTTAAGCTGGGTGAATTTGGAGAGGCTTTCCAGTACATAACGGTTTTCAATTTCACAAAGCCCAACAAGGGTTGGGGGCTCCCAACCACCGATTGCCAAAAGTGTTTTGGCGATTTTATTGAGCTTATCCTCGTATCTGGATTTAGTCCAGTGTTGGTCTCCAAAGGGCGTATAGGCTTCATCCATGGTGATTGAATCATCGAAATAATCGAACAGGTTTTCGACATTGTAAAAAGCCAGCCGAACTCTTGAATCACCCCGCGGTGCGGGGTTAAAGGATTCAGATGCCAGGTAAGGTTTAGTCCGTTGCCCTAAGGCAAGACTGCTTAAAGTTGAAAAGCAGAGAATGCAGAGTGTGCGAAAGAGATATTTTATAAAATGATTTAATCCGATTGGCATTGTTCTAACTTTGTTTCGAACTACGCGGGGCAGCCCTAATTGATTTTAAAACAATGTTACAGATTGGTAAAACCCAGAAATTGAAGATTGGCAGAGTTGTCGAATTCGGCCTTTATCTCACTGATGGTAAGGAGGAGGTACTTTTGCCTAATAAATATATACCAATTGGCAGTAAGATCGATGACGAGATTGATGTTTTTGTTTATACCGACTCTGAAGATAGGCCGGTGGCCACCACCTTGCAACCCTTAGGGGAGGTGGGAGATATGGTAGCTCTGGAAGTCAAATCCGTTTCAAACTTTGGGGCTTTTCTGGACATGGGGCTCGAAAAGGATTTACTGGTTCCTTTTAAAGAACAGGGGAGAAGATTGGTCGAAAGTGAGAAGGCCATCGTGAAAATATTGCTTGATCATAAAACCGATCGTATGATTGGCGTTTCGAAGATTTCACCTTTTCTGAGCAAAGAGCCCTTGGAGATTGAAGTTGGTGATAAGGTGAACCTAATGATTTGGGAAAAAACGGATTTAGGGTTTAAAGCGATTATTAATGAGACCCACGAGGGACTTTTATATGAGAACGAGATCTTCCAGGATTTAACCCCAGGTGAAAAGAGGATTGGCTATATAAAGAAACTTCGTGAAGATGGTAAGATAGATGTGTCACTTCAGCAGCAAGGTTACGCTGCGGTGACGGATATGTCTCAGATTGTGATGGACAAGATTATAGAAAACGGTGGTGTGTTGGCTATTGGTGACAAAAGCGACCCGGAAGAAATCAAGTCATTGCTAGGTATGAGCAAAAAGAATTTTAAGAAAATTGTCGGTGGACTTTACAAAGCCGGACTGGTAACCGTCTCAGATTACGAAGTGCTTAAAAAAGATTGAAGGTCGATCTGAGGAGGGACCAACCTTCATCTAAACTACCTATAAAACTAAAACTAACCTAAGCTAATTTTACTAATGTATTGACTACTAATGATCTAATAAATAGGGTTCAAAAATGGTCAACATCTCTTCAGTTTGTTCACCTGAATCGACAGATCAATATAGTAAAAAATTGAGGAAGAGAAAATTTTATACCCATCAAAATTCCTTTGGAGAAATATTCTTCATTAAAACAATCGATTTGCCATATATTATTTAGGCAAGATGGTTATTCAATCATCGAATATTTACCTCGTTGGCTATTCCTAATGCAGTGAATCTAACCTCTAATCTGCGAGCGCCTTCGGTACTGGAATCACACTTTGGGCCTTTGTCAATATAGTAGATATAGTAATTCTGACTGCGCTTGTAGAGCTCCTGTTCTTCAGGCTGCCCGAGCACTTTCAAAATGGCCTTTTGATAGAGTCCAAGCAGTTTTGGTTTAAGCTCGTTTAAGGCCTCTGTCATTTCCGCACGATCTCCCTTGCACCCGTTCAAGTCGTCTTTCCAACGTGACGTATCAAAGTCTCCTACGTCCAGCCTGTTTCCGCAACCGCCAATAGCGATGGTGAATAGGAGCAGCATTAGAATTGTCTTGAGGAATCTTGAAGACTGGGTCATGATTAATAAAATCTGGGCGCAAAGGTATTGGGCCAACCCTTACCAACCAAACTATAGAGAGTAATGTATATGCACTAACAGTGATTAACACAACTGTGCTTGCCTCGGCCAGAGTTTCGAAACTAACGACAGCATTGATGTCAAAAGTATTTTGTGATAAAACGGTTGGTAAAAAGCTAGAATTAGACGCTAGAGGTAAGCGTTGTTGCTAACCGGAATTGCCTGCGAATACTGATAAACCAGCCCATGGAGATAGCCAAATACCCCAAGGCACCCAGTAAGATGATGAGACTTGGATTAAACCCAGCTAAGCAATAAATAAATACCAAAGGCATGGCCGTAAGGCGAATATATTCAAGTATTGGACTCCATTTTCTATTCTCAAATAATAGCCCAAAAGTTGCGACAGAAATGATAATCAATGTCGCTGAGGCAATTTTCTCAGGATTATTCATCACTTTAAAGTAATAGAGAAAGAGCAAAGTGGCTGCCATAACAATCAGGAACTGAACAATCACATAGACGTTGAGCCTCAAGGGGGTGCGATTGTCAAATTTTTTGTAATCAGGTTTTACTTTTGGCGCGGCTTGGTAACCTCCCATTTCTTCAGGCATCCAACCCGGTTTATTAAATATAATTCCCAGTTTGTTCTTAAAACCCCTAACTCGTTTAACGTCCTTATAGATCTCAGAATAGTGAGCAAAATTGGCCCAAACCGGATTCCAGCTTTCGAGCGGCTTGGTAATTCCATAGGTAGGCGCCTCTTCCTCCTTGGCAAAGGTTCCGAACAATTTATCCCATATAATAAGGGTTCCTGCATGGTTTTTATCAATATACTTCGGGTTACGAGCGTGATGTACCCGGTGATGCGATGGTGTATTGAATATGGCCTCAAACCATCTTGGCATTTTTTTAATCGATTCCGTATGGATCCAGAATTGATAAACCAAATTGACCCCTTGCATAGTAATGAAAACGAACGGATCAAATCCAGCCATGGCCAGCGGAAAGTAAAACATAAAGGTCCACAGAATCTGTGTTGAACTTTGTCGAAGTGCCACGGTAAGGTTATAGTCTTCACTTTGATGATGAACACTATGAGCTCCCCAGAATAAATTTATTTGATGACTCAGGCGATGGGCCCAGTAATACATTAAGTCAAAGAAGATAAAAGCGAACGGATAGGCCCACCATACGTTCGGGATAGAGAAGGGAGCCCAGTTCTCTTGAACATAAATATATGCGGTAAATAGAGCGAGCATTACAAAGCCACCGGTGATTTGGCTAACTACACCACAATTGATGTTGGTCATGGCGTCCTTCAGTCGATAAGTTTTGACCGCCTGAACTCTCTGATAAATGATCTCAATCCCTATCAACAAAAAATAAACAGGGATGGCAATTACGATTGGATTAGTACTCATTTAAAAACCTATTTAGCATAAGAGGTAGTTATCAGACCCCAAGTTGCATCACCTTGATTCTTTTATTCAATTCCTGAACGATTTAACCACCCTTTTAAGATTAGAAAAGAGCAGTCTTTTTAATAATTGATCATTCGGTATCAATAAGGCGCAAAGAAACAACATAAATCTCTAAATTGCGCGCTCAAAGTCAGAAAGGTATGGACAAGCTGGTTGGATTTTTCAAAACTTTAAGTTGGTTGCTTTTTTTAGGGGCTCTGTTATGGTCATACGCCTATCTGCCTACCCAAGTAGTGTACCGCATGAATAGCAGCGCAGATGCTGTTATAGAAAAGGGGACATTCTTTTTTGGTAGCCTGGCCTTTTTCCTTGTGATCAATATAGTTTGTATCATTTTTTTGAGGACACTCAAAAAAGTGAAAAGTTCTGAAGAGGGTCGGGGACTACAGAACAAAGCACTTAAAAAGGATCTGACTATGTGGGTAAAAGGCTTCATAGGAATTCTCAATTTCTTCTTCACCCTTATCGTTGTTTTTGTCGCCTATATGAATGGGGCTCAGGAGTTTCAAACCTCCTATTTAGGGGGCTTTGTTTATATAGGTCCGGCTCTGTTACTCATCTGGTTTTTCTACCTCGCAGGCTTACTCGCTAAAAAAAGAAATTGATAGAAATTATTCTGAATCAGGACTTAATGGCAAACAAGAATAAGCCTCTCAAATTCGATAGTGTTTTTTTGACATTTATATTCTAAATTCCGCTTTCAATTGCGCAAATGTGCGTGTTGATCTTCCAGAATTTTTAGTTGAAAAGTTGAATGGCGAATCAAGTGTCGAATTACAACGAGGATAGCATCCGTTCCCTCGATTGGAAAGAGCATATCAGATTAAGACCCGGAATGTATATTGGTAAATTGGGAGACGGGTCTTCTCAGGATGATGGTATTTATGTATTGGTAAAAGAGGTCATCGATAATAGCATTGATGAACACATGATGGGCTTTGGTAAAACCATCGATGTGAAGGTATCCGAGCATAAAGTGGAGGTGAGGGACTATGGACGAGGAATTCCTCTGGGCAAGGTTATAGACTGCGTTTCAAAAATCAATACAGGTGGAAAATATGACAGTGGCGCCTTCCAGAAATCGGTTGGATTAAACGGAGTTGGTACTAAAGCCGTTAATGCCCTTTCAACATACTTCAAGGTTCAGTCCTACAGAGACGGGAAGACTAAACTTGCCGAGTTTGAACGAGGAGACCTGAACAATGACGCCAAAGAAACGACTACAAGTGGCCGCAATGGTACACAAATCGTTTTCAAACCTGATGATACCGTCTTCAAGCATTATCATTTTATCCCCCAATACCTAGATGACCTCATTTGGAATTATTGCTTTCTAAATGCAGGGCTCACTATCAATTTTAATGGAGAGAAATACCATTCTGAGAAGGGCTTATTTGACCTGCTTTCACGCAAGACTGATGCCGATACTCTTCGATACCCTATAATCTATCTTAAAGGGGAAGATATTGAAATTGCCCTGACCCATACTAATCAATATGGAGAGGACTATTATTCATTTGTTAACGGCCAATACACCACTCAGGGAGGAACCCATCAGGCTGCTTTTCGAGAGGCTATAGTGAAAACCGTTCGGGAGTTTTACAATAAAAATTTTGATGCCACTGATGTGAGAGCCTCAGTGGCAGGCTCTATTGCAGTGCGGGTTCAGGAACCAATTTTTGAGTCTCAGACAAAAACGAAATTGGGCTCATTAAATGTTGAACCTGAAGGCCCAACAATGAGGACCTTTGTAAATGATTTTGTCAAAAAAGCCCTTGACGATTATTTACATAAGAACCCTACCACGGCAGATGCTTTGCTGAAACGTATTTTGCAATCGGAGCGCGAACGAAAAGAAATTGCCGGCATCAAAAAACTGGCCAATGAAAGGGCCAAAAAGGCCAATCTGCATAACAAGAAACTGAGGGATTGCAGAATTCATTTGGATGATAAGAAGGGGGATGAAGATCTTAAAAATGCCAGCACCCTTTTTATTACAGAAGGAGATTCTGCTAGTGGATCAATTACTAAATCGAGGAATGTTCAAACCCAAGCGGTATTTAGCTTAAGAGGAAAACCATTGAATTGTTTTGGTCAGACCAAAAAAGTGGTCTATGAAAATGAAGAATTCAATTTGCTGCAACATGCGTTGAATATTGAAGATGGATTGGAAGGGCTACGATATGATAAGGTTGTGATTGCAACGGATGCCGATGTTGATGGCATGCACATCCGACTCTTATTACTGACCTACTTTCTTCAGTTTTTCCCTGACCTGGTGAGAAGAGGGCATATTTACATTTTGGAAACACCATTATTTAGGGTAAGGAATAAGAAGGAAACACACTATTGCTACAGTGAGGAAGAAAAACAGGAAGCCATTGAAAAGCTGGGAAGCAAGCCAGAGATCACAAGGTTCAAAGGGCTCGGAGAAATTTCACCTGATGAATTCAAGCGATTTATAGGCGAAGACATGCGGCTTGAGCCCATCATCCTGAAAAAGGACACCAGCATAAAAGACCTGCTTACCTTCTTTATGGGTAAAAATACGCCTGATCGGCAGGTGTTTATTATTGATAACCTCAAGGTTGAAAAGGATTTGGTAGAAGAAGCTATCTGAGAGAAGAGTTGAACCGCAAAGAACGCAGAGAAACACAAAGTGTAGGATGACGGAAAATGAGATTTCAAGCAAAGTAATCGATGCTGCTATAAAGGTACATCGAGCTTTAGGTCCTGGCCTGTTGGAATCCGCTTATCAAGCCTGCCTTTTCTATGAACTGGTTCAGGTTGGGTTGAATGTGCAAAAGGAAAAACCGTTACCCTTGATTTATGAAGAAGTAAACTTGGATTGTGGTTACAGGATTGATTTAATGGTTGAAGACAAAGTGATTATTGAGATTAAATCTGTTAGTGCACTTAGTGACATCCACCTGGCTCAGATATTGACTTATCTGAAATTATCCGATTCGCGATTAGGTCTATTAATTAATTTTAATTCAGTGCTGTTAAAAGATGGAATTAAAAGAGTTGTAAATAAATTTGAAGCTTAGCGTTACTTAGCGCCCTTTGCGGTGAACAATACTATTAAATGAGTGAGGAGAACAACCAAGAATTAGACAAGGAAGAAGACGGAGCCATGCAAGAGGTGATCCCAGTATCGGGGATGTACCAGAATTGGTTTCTGGATTATGCTTCATATGTAATATTAGAGAGAGCTGTTCCAGCCATTGAAGATGGCTTCAAGCCTGTGCAGCGTAGGATCATGCATTCCATGAAGGAAATGGATGATGGCCGCTTTAATAAGGTAGCCAATGTGATTGGGCAGACCATGCAGTATCATCCGCATGGAGATGCCTCAATTGGAGATGCCATAGTAAACATCGGGCAAAAGGATCTTTTAATTGAAACCCAGGGTAACTGGGGTGATGTGCGCACTGGTGACAGCGCAGCCGCTTCAAGGTATATAGAAGCGAGACTTTCCAAATTTGCCTTGGATGTAGTGTTTAATGCACAGACCACCGATTGGCAGCTTTCCTATGATGGTCGAAAGAAAGAACCCGTTACACTGCCGGTCAAGTTCCCATTGCTTTTGGCTCAAGGTGTAGAAGGTATCGCAGTAGGGTTATCCACTAAAATTCTTCCGCATAACTTTATAGAGCTTATCCAGGCATCTATCAAGGTGCTTGAAGGCAAAAAGCCGAAGATTTATCCGGATTTCAACACCGGAGGAATGGCAGATTTTTCAGAATACAATGACGGACTGCGTGGAGGAAAGGTGAAAGTTCGCGCGCGGATTGAAGAAGTAGACAAGAAGAGCATAGCCGTTAAAGACATTCCATTTGCGACCACTACCACAAGTGTGATCGAGTCCATTATCAAAGCGAATGATAAGGGTAAGATCAAAATAAAAAAGGTGGTCGATAATACTGCCGAGCATGTAGAGATATTAATCGAGCTGGCATCGGGCCAATCTCCGAACATAACTATTGATGCCCTTTATGCATTTACAGATTGTGAGGTAAGCATTTCGCCTAACTCCTGCGTCATCATTGACGATAAGCCTCATTTTCTTGGTGTAAATGAGATGCTTCGGATAAGTACTGAGCAGACCGTGGAACTGCTCAGACAGGAGCTTGAGATCAGGAAGGGTGAGTTGTTGGAGAAGATACTATTCTCATCTCTGGAAAAGATTTTCATCGAAAACAGAATCTATCGCGACATCGAAGAGTGTGAGACCTGGGAGGCTGTTATTAAAACCATTGACAAGGGATTGGACCCCTTCAAGAAGGAATTTTACAGAGAGATTACAGAAGAAGACATCGTTCGCTTAACGGAAATCAAAATTAAGCGTATTTCTCGTTTTGATTCATTCAAGGCAGATGAGATCATGAACAAGCTCGAAGAGGAGCTTGCCGAAGTTGAGCATAACCTGAAAAATCTGGTTGAATACGCCATTGCCTATTTCAAAAGGCTTTTAGAAAAATACGGCAAGGGAAGAGAGCGAAAAACTGAAATAAGGTCATTTGAGAATATCACGGCCACTGTGGTTGCTGCCAACAATGCCAAGCTTTATGTCAACCGGGCAGAAGGATTCATTGGTTATGGTATGCGTAAAGACGAGTTCGTTTGTGAGTGCTCCGATATTGATGACATCATTGTTTTCCGAAGTGATGGCAAATTTCAGGTGGTTAGGATTTCAGACAAGATTTTTGTCGGTAAGGACATTATTCATGTAGGTGTGTTCAAAAAGAATGATGAGCGCATGGTTTATAACATGATGTACCTTGAAGGAAAGTCCGGCCGCTCGATGGTCAAGCGGTTCCAGGTAAGGGGTGTGACCAGAGATAAGGAATATGACCTTACCAAAGGAGAGCGAGGATCGAAGGTGCTTTACTTTACTGCGAACCCTAATGGAGAAGCCGAACTTGTGACCATCTATTTGACCTCAGGTGCCAAAGCCAGGGTGAAAGTATTTGACTTTGATTACACTGAGCTCGAGATCAAGGGAAGGGGAGCAGGAGGGAATATTGTTACCAGATATCCGGTTCGGAAGGTGCAGTTAAAGATGGAAGGGAAATCCACACTGGGGGGAGTAGACATATGGTATGATGATTCAGTAGGCCGCCTGAATCGAGATGCCAGAGGTAAACTCTTAGGCAACTTTCAGAGTGAAGACAAGATTCTGATAATATACCATACAGGTGAATACGAGCTGACCTCCTTTGAGTTAAGCAATCGTTACGAACTCGATAAAATATATCTCATAGCCAAATTCGAACCTGAATCTGTGATCTCTGTGATTCATTATGATGCTGGAGCAGGGACCCATTTTGTTAAACGATTCCAAATTGAAACGTCTTCGGCTGGCAAGAAATTCCTGTTTATAAGTGAAGAAAAGGGATCCAAAATGGTTTTGGCTACAAATATTGTTCAACCGCAGGTTGAGGTACACTACACGGTTAAGGGTGACAGGGAAAGAAAGACGACCACCTACGACCTTGATATGCTAATTGATGTGAAAGGCTGGAAAGCAACGGGCAACAAGCTTACACCGCATAATGTGAAAAAGGTCGTTTTATTGAATGGGGAACAAAAAGAAGTAAAGGTGCCCAGAGCCCAACCAAAGGCTACGGAAGTTACCGGCAAAGCAGAACCTGGCGATGAAGATTTGAAAGAAGAAAAGGTGGTGGAAGGGGAAACTCCTAAAAAGGAAAGTCCGGTAGAATCAGCAAAAACTGAAGAGGCCCCTCCACCAGATGTAGAAGAGCAAAAACCAGCAAAACCGACTGCTAAGCCAAATAATAAGGGCAAAGGTGGAGATAATGATGATAGTTATAATGTCGGGGAGACGATAGAATTATTCTAGTCAGTTCAGGGATGAATAAGGGTTAGACATTTATTGGATGTTATTACTGTGAATCTGTTTTTCAGTTAATACCCAATTAGTCTTAATAATTTTGTTTGTTCATCTTCCTGAAAAGGCTGTCCTCCACGGATAGCTTTTTCTTTTTGTATACCTTTGGTTTCTGAAAAAAATGCACAGTGAGGTCAAAGCTTATAGCACTGCTTGGAGAGTATGTAACTGAGAATAAACGACAGCTTATAGATGCTGTACTTTCGCAACGAACTCGACATTTGACTGTAGTCCTGGAAGACCTCTATCATGGCCATAATATTAGCGCAGTAATCAGAACCTGTGATTGTTTTGGAATCCAGGATTTACACATCACACAAAGCCTACATGAATATAACGTGAACCCGAATATTGTTAGAGGCGCATCAAAATGGGTCACACTTAAGAAATATGAGCAAGACTCAAATAGTTCCGAATCCTGTTTGAGAGAATTAAAAAGCGCAGGTTATCGACTGGTTGGAACAACCCCGGACGAAAAAAGTGCATCAATAGAGAAGTTGGATATCAGCGAACCCACAGCTTTAATTTTTGGAACCGAGCTGGAGGGGTTAAGTGATGATGCTCGTGAGGTTATAGACGAAATGGTGCATGTGCCAATGTATGGGTTTACAGAATCTTTCAATATTTCTGTGAGTGCAGCATTAATTTTGCAAAATTTGGTTCAGCGATTAAAGGCCTCAGAAATTGATTGGCAACTTTCAGAAGATGAGATGGCTGAATTGAGATTGGAGTGGTATAAGAGAATTGTAAAACGCTCTGATTTACACATTAAAAATTTTCTAGAGAAAGTGGAGCTAAATCGATCGGACGGTCAACAGGATTAAAGTTGAACTTTAAACTTACTTTTTTCATTAAGACTTCGTTACATTCATAATCAAGGCCAAAACAAACATAATTGAGAACTCACCTAATAATCCTTTTCAGCCTATTTACTGCTATTCAGGCATACTCACAGGGAACGGTCATTCGAGGAAAAGTCATAGATGCCGAATCAGGCAGCCCTATTCCATTCGCCAATGTGGTGATTAAGGGCACTTCAATTGGAAGCCCAACAGACTTTGACGGTTACTATGAAATAAGGGGGCAAGCGGATTCTGATACACTGGTTGTATCTTATATTGGTTATGAGCGAAAAACCAAAGTATACCAAAAAGGCATTACCCAAACCATCAATTTTCAACTACAACCTGAATCTACATCATTAGGTGAGTTTGTGATTATAGCCGGCCGAACAGAAAATCCAGCCTTTCCAATCATGAGGCAGATTATGGCCAATAAAAACAAGAACGACAAGAGAGGAATTCCTGGCTACGAATATGAAAGCTATAATAAGATCGAGTTTGATATAGATAACATCACGGATAAATTCAGGCAGAAAAAAGCTGTACAGAAAATTACCCAGGTGCTTGACAGTATAGAGCAAATAGCTGGAGATGATGGTAAACCGATTCTTCCACTCTTCATTTCAGAATCACTTTCAAAATTCTATTTCAGGTCTAATCCCAAACTCCAAAAGGAGCTAATTCAAAAAACCAAAATAACCGGAGTAGGTATTGAGGATGGATCGCTGGTCTCACAGTTAATCGGCTCGTCATTTCAAGAATACAACTTCTATCAAAATCGGATGAATATTGTAGAGAAGGAGTTTGCCTCCCCAATAGGAGATGCCTGGCGTATACTCTACGATTATGACCTTGAAGACAGTGTCTATTTGGGCGATGAGTATTGCTACGTTTTGGGCTTTATCCCTAAAAACGATCAGGAATTGGCTTTTTATGGCAAAATGTGGGTGGCTAAGGAAGACTTTGGCATAAAGCAGATAGATGCAACAATGCAGCCAACCGCCAACCTCAATTTTATTGAAAGAATCAAAATTCAGCAAGAGCTGGAGCGAACGTCCACTGGAGCTTGGATACCTAATAAATCGAGAATACTTATTGACGTTTCGGAGCTGGGCAAACAATCAGCAGGTGTATTGGCTAAATTCTACAGCTCCAATAAGAATATTCAAATTACTGAGCCCCGACCAACTAAGTTCTTTGAAAGAACAATTGAATTGGAAGAAGACGCACGTGTAAAAGATGAAGCTTTTTGGGAGGCAAACAGGCATGATACACTGAGCTTGACTGAACGGAATGTGATTGCCATGATTGACACGCTGAAAAACATTCCCTTTATCAAAACCTGGACAGAGATTCTGAAGACTGTGGCTCGTGGTTATGTTGAGGTTGGGCCAATCGATATCGGACCCTGGCCTTTTTTAATATCCCAAAATGATCAAGAAGGAATAAGGCTTAGGTTGGGAGGTAGGACCAATGAGAATTTTAGCTTACGCTGGCAGTTCAATGGCTACCTGGCCTATGGTTTTGATGATAGGAAGTATAAGTACGGGTTCGGGGCCACCTGGATCGCTAATCGAAAGAAATGGACTACGCTAGGCTTGAACTATCGAAATGATTTGGATCAACTTGGGATACAGCCAGACCCAATCAATGGGTTTAATAATGGAAGTGCTTTTGTGGCATTGACCCAAATAGGGGATTTGGTTCGCCCTTTCAAATATGAGAGAATTCAGTTCAACTACTTTTCGCAAGTTTCAAAGGCATTTTCCTTTAATCTGAGTCTGCGAAACCAAAAATTCATTCCACGTTTCGAGTTTCGATACAGGACCGATCCGAGTGATGTAAGCTCGGCTCTGGCCAGTGAATTCACCACCAGTGAAGCCACAATTAGGTTGAAATATGCACGCGATGAGACATTCCTGATTAATGACAATTCCAGAAGAAGTCTAGGCACACTAAGATGGCCCTCATTAAGCGTGGCCTATACAAGAGGATTTAAGGGGCCGCTGAATGGAACATTCGATTATCATAGAGTTGATTTTGGCATCTCACAGCGGTTGAAAATGGGGCTTTGGGGTGTGTCATTTTATAACATCACCGCCAGCCATAATTTTAACGATCTGCCTTACCCTTTGCTCAGGGCGCATATTGGGAACGAGCAGCCAATTTATACCAACATTGCCTTCAATCAAATGGAGTTCTTTGAATATGTTAGTGATAGCTATGCCTCACTACGTTATCAACATTTCTTTGAGGGATTCATCCTGAACCGAATCCCGCTTTTGAAGAGACTGAAATGGAGATTGGTAGGAAGCGCCAATGTGCTATTTGGAGGAGTGAGACAAAGCAATATCGACCTTCAGGTTAGGCAAGATGAGTTAAACAATGATCTGCCTTTTTTTAACACTCTTGATTCAGGCAAACCCTATGCTGAAGTGGGAATTGGCGTCCAGAATATCCTTAAAGTCCTGAGAATAGATTGGTTCCATCGCCTTACCTACACCGGTCAGCCAGGGGTTCGAAAGTCGAGTATTAAGTTCAGCTTCGGTATCTCGTTGTAAATTCCACTCGTAGTCTGTCAAAACCTAAAATTCTGTTCACGGGATTGGGAATAATGTGCATATTTGCGTTCCAATTTTTTGGATTAACTAAAACCCTATACCAAGTGGTTTGTAGCACTTGGTTTAAAAGCAATGAGTGAATCAAAGATTAACATTTCACTGCCAGACGGAGCAGTGAAAGAATTCCCGAAAGGAAGCAGCGCCATGGATGTGGCGATGAGTATTAGTGAAGGATTGGCCAGAAATGTATTGGCGGCCGAAATAAACGGAGAGGTTTGGGATGCAACCAGAGCAATAACCACAGACGCCTCAATCAAATTACTTACCTGGAATGATGATGTGGGTAGAGCCACCTTTTGGCATTCCTCTGCTCACTTAATGGCAGAAGCGCTGGAGTCGCTTTACCCTGGAATAAAGTTTGGTATCGGCCCATCTATAGAACAAGGCTATTACTATGATGTGGATTTTGGAGAACAGGAGTTTGACGCTGCTCATCTTGAAAAGATTGAGCAAAAGATGCTCGAATTGGCTCGTCAGAAAAACACCTACAATCGTTCTGATGTTTCTAAAGCCGATGCCATCGCTTATTTCAAGGATAAGAACGATGAATATAAACTTGACCTGCTTGAAGGTCTGGATGATGGAACCATAACTTTCTATCAACAAGGCGAGTTCACGGATTTGTGCAGAGGACCACACATTCCGCATACCGGCTTTATTAAAGCTGTAAAGCTGTTAAACGTTGCCGGAGCCTACTGGCGAGGTGATGAAAACAGCAAACAGCTAACAAGAATATACGGAGTTACCTTCCCTAAACAGAAGGCACTTACTGAGCACTTGCACCTACTTGAAGAGGCTAAGAAGCGGGACCATAGAAAGCTAGGTAAGGAGTTAGAATTATTCACTTTCTCTGAGAAGGTAGGGATGGGTTTACCATTGTGGCTTCCAAAGGGTGCCAAACTGCGTGAACGTCTTGAATCCTTCATGAGGAAGGCGCAGGTCAGGGCTGGCTATGATCCTGTGGTTACTCCACACATTGGTCATAAAGATTTGTATGTGACCTCTGGTCATTATGAGAAGTACGGTGAAGATTCCTTTCAGCCGATTCGTACCCCACATGAAGGGGAGGAGTTTTTGTTGAAACCAATGAACTGCCCTCATCACTGTGAAATTTACAAATCCAAGCCAAGGTCATACAAAGATTTGCCGGTAAGGCTGGCAGAATTTGGAACAGTCTACAGATACGAGCAGAGCGGAGAATTACACGGTTTGACAAGAGTTAGAGGCTTTACTCAAGACGATGCACATATTTTCTGTATGGAAGATCAGGTCAAAGGAGAGTTCAAAAAAGTCATAGATCTAGTGCTCTATGTCTTTGATTCGCTTGGCTTTGAGGACTACACGGCCCAAATTTCCCTGAGGGATCCTGAGGATAAAGAGAAGTATATAGGTGGAGATGAAGCCTGGGAAAAGGCAGAACGAGCCATTATAGAGGCAGCTGAAGAAAAAGACTTGATTACAGTTACTGAGCTTGGTGAGGCTGCATTTTACGGACCGAAGCTAGATTTCATGGTGAAAGATGCTTTAGGTCGCAAGTGGCAGTTGGGTACCATCCAGGTTGACTACAACCTTCCTGAGCGGTTCAAGCTTGAATTTGTGGGTTCAGATAATCAGAAGCACCGGCCTGTAATGATTCACAGAGCCCCATTTGGCTCATTAGAACGATTTGTTGCTGTTTTAATAGAGCATTGTGGAGGTGATTTTCCGCTTTGGCTTACACCCGATCAGGTGGCGGTACTTCCTATTTCTGAAAAGTACGCTGATTATGCACAAGAGATTTATAAGCTACTGGAGTCAGAGGATATTACTGGTTTTGCTGATAATAGGGACGAGAAAATTGGCAGGAAAATAAGGGATGCCGAGGTAAAGAAGATACCTATCATGCTTATTGTGGGAGAGAAGGAATCAAGCGAAAGAACAGTAGCGGTAAGAAGGCATGGAGAAGGGGACATTGGCACTATGAAAATTGACGATTTTATCAGTTATTTCGGAAGAGAAAAATCAAAATCATTGGGTTAAATACGGGATTTGAAATAATGAAATTTCGAATGTTGAATATTCCGAAAATATCCCGATATTTGCAGTCATTTTTAACAAAACAAGGAGGTTAACATCGCAAAAATGAGGAGGAGACGGCCCTACCAAGGGAGGGTCGAAGAGCCATACAAAGTTAATGGAAAGATAACTGCACAGGAGGTTCGTGTCGTTGGAGAAAATGTTGAAGTGGGCGTTTATTCAATTACACAGGCACTGGCAATTGCAAAGGAACAAGGGCTCGATTTAGTAGAAATTTCTCCGAAAGCGGACCCACCTGTTTGTAAAGTAGTTGACTATTCGAAATTCAAGTACGATCAAAAGAAGAAGCAAAAGGAAATCAAAGCCAAAGCTTCTAAAACTGTTCTAAAAGAAATTCGATTTGGTCCGAATACGGATGACCATGATTTCAATTTTAAGTTGAAACATGCCGTCAACTTCCTGCAAGATGGAGCTAAGGTGAAGGCCTATGTTCATTTTAGAGGAAGAACAATTGTATACAAGGAGAGAGGTGAAATTCTATTGTTGAAATTTGCCCAGGCGTTGGAAGAGTATGCAAAAGTGGAGCAATTGCCTAAGTTGGAAGGAAAGAGAATGTTCTTATTCCTTTCACCCAAAGCGATGAAGAAATAGAATATCAGTTTAATTAAATAATGTATAATGCCTAAGGTAAAAACCAAATCTGGAGCAAAAAAGCGTTTCAAATTGACAGGTACTGGCAAGATTAAAAGAAAGCATGCTTTCAAAAGCCACATCCTAACCAAGAAAGAAACGAAGCAAAAGAGAAATCTTACTCAAGCTGGCTTGGTACACAAGTCTGATGAGAAGAATGTCAAAGCAATGCTCAACATCTAATGATGTAAAAAGGTTAAATATTCACCAGATGTTTGGTATTAAGCATTCGATAAGTCGGATCGCCAAAAGTCAAAAAAATTAAAAACTATGCCAAGATCAGTAAACGCAGTAGCGTCAAGAGCAAAAAGAAAAAGGATCATCAAGTTAGCCAAGGGCTATTGGGGTCGAAGAAAAAATGTATGGACGGTATCTAAGAATGCCGTTGAAAAAGGCCTGACTTATGCCTATAGAGACAGAAAGGCCAAGAAAAGAGAGTTTAGAAAGCTCTGGATTCAAAGAATTAATGCAGCAGCAAGAGAGAACGGAATGTCTTATTCTCAGTTTATGGGAAAAGTAGGGCAGTCAGGAATCGAGTTGAATAGAAAAGTGCTTGCAGACCTAGCAATGAACCATCCGGAAGCCTTCAAGGCAGTGGTGAAAAAGGTAGGATAAAGACGATAAATACTTTAATAAGAACCCTGTCCTTTTGGTCAGGGTTTTTTTGTGGATCAATCCAAAATTTAATAGCCCAAAGGGTTGGTTTTTAATTTTGTGAATGCATATTTTTGCACCTCAAATTTGGCGAGGTAGCTCAGTTGGTTCTGACGAAGCGTAGCTTGTCAGAATCCTGATCAAAGCATCAGGTTTAGAGCGCAGGATTCATAAACCTGAGGTCACGGGCCTTGACGTAATTGATCAGAAGGATCAATAGTCAAGATACTGACTGAAACGTCAGTATTCAACTCCCTTAACAAAGAGGGGGTGTTTTGAAAATATTAAATGGCGAGGTAGCTCAGTTGGTTAGAGCGCAGGATTCATAACCCTGAGGTCACGGGTTCAACTCCCGTCTTCGCTACAAGACCCTGGCAACAATGTCAGGGTTTTTTTATTTCCGCTATTTTACAAAATGTATTTTAGTCACATTCTGTAGTCACCTTCTTTGAGGTCTTTTTATAAAGGTCAGACAAAGGACTTAGCGGCAAGATTACATCGCCATAATTCTGGTCATGAGAATTATACCTCGAATGGCAGGCCATGGGAACTAATTTGGTATGGTCTAAAACCAACAAGAGCCGAGGCTTTAACCTTGGAAAAGAAACTCAAAAACCTCTCAATTCAACGCACTTTGGAGTTTATAAGAAAGTATCCAAGTGATCGATCGATTGGCGCGTTGGATATCTTGGATCTTTGAGATCAACAACTATGATGTTGATTTGGTAGTTGGCTAGCGAAGCTCAACCAAATGACGTTTCCTGAGCGTTTCTCCTCTGGTCTTATAGTTGAAGAATTTTATATCCATTAATGTGATATGGAACTCGTCAAAACTCTTGATCAGTGCATAGTCCAGATTGTTCTCGGTCATTTTATTCAAAAAATCATCATTCGCAAAAATGAGCACATCCCGATCTTTACTTAGTTGCTCATTCAACTCTTCAATACTATAAGCCAGCTTGACTTCATTCTTGCTATAGAAATCCATTAGCAGATCATTGTTGGTGGTAATCACATGCCGTTCAGGGTATTCTTGATTGGCAAAGGTTGCTGCCTGGGCAGCAGATTGATATTCCAGCAGTTTGGGATAAAACCCAACATTGACATATAGCGAGAAAATTAGTGCGATGATGATACCGAAGATGACCTGTGAAGGTCTGGATTCCTTTTTTGAAAAATTAAATAGGTAAACCATCACCACTAACAGCAGGAGGGACGCGATGCCGAGAAAACTGTAACTCGTGGCAAAGAAGATTTGTGCAACAAGGATACCAACAAATGCAACCAGCGCATATAGATTTAGAGAAGCCCGTTGTAGAAAATTCAGACTTTTGACATTGGATTTGTTTAATAGTAAAGTGGCTACACCAATGGAGACAAATGGAAAAATAATGTTCAGGTAATGGGAGAGCTGAAACTTTGATATAGAGAAAATGAGAAACATTATTATGAAGCCAAAAAAGGTCAGGTATTCCTTTTGAGCAGCCCTGGTAATTATGTTTTTACCAGATTTAATTAATGAAATAAGACCTAACACTGCCCATGGTGCAAAAGCCCAAAGGACGGTATGCACAAAGAATAAGAGGTCTCCCTTTCCTTTAATAGGCCCTGTATTAAAAAATCTCCCAAATTGACTATCCCAAAAGAAAAACTTGATGCCAGAAACACCCTTTTCTCCGAATGCCACAGCATCAGGATTTGAATCAAACTGTATATATAAGGCATAGATTTCCGGAGCGGTGAACAGCAGCGTTAGGGAAAAAAGAATAAGCCACCGGTAATTCAGGACTTTGGCAAATTCACGTTTAAGTATCAGGTGGCCAAATATGGCAGAATAGGGTATGATTAAAATAAAAATCCCTTTGGTCATTATTGCAGCTGCGCTCAGCGCAGCCGCCAGTAGTAAATCACGAAGGGAATAACGGCTGCACAGCTTCAGGATATGGTATGTTGCTCCTACAATCAAGCCCAGCATAACACCTTCGGCACGAACATCATTGTTGGAGATTACAACGTGCAGGGACGATCCCAATATTAGCGTGGCTGCATAAGCTACATTTACATTATATAAACGTTTGGCTAGTTTGTAGGTGTAGAACATGCCTACCAGCAAAAACAAAAGAGACGGCAGCTTGTACGCAAAAGAGTTCGCTCCAAATACTTCCATGGATAAAGCACTGAGCCAAAAAGGGAAATGAGGTTTGTCCAGCCAGTCCAGGCCTCTGACATAGATATTTAGGTAGTCGCCAGATTGGTAGAAAGATTTTGAAATGGTGGCGTACAATGCGGAGTCAGCAACGAAAATATCATAGAACAATCCAAATGAATTGACAATGACAACGAGTACCGCAAGAATTAGGAATGTTTTTTTGCTCATTGTTTCATTTAGATATCTCGATTTTTGGATATCTCTATTTTCTTAGAAGTTCCGTTTGCCCTTGTTTTGCCAACCGGATTATTAACGAAGTCGAAATTGGTCAGTTTCAAGGTCGTGCTGATTAAGGTGCAAATAACGACAGTCCTTGTGAAAACTAAATACTTTCTTAGTGCAAGCAAACAAATTTATATGAGGTCTCCCAAAATTCAAATTTTTGTAATAAACCAAGATAGACCAGCCTTGGCTTGTCGGTCTAATAAATAAAGCATATATTCTTCCGAAGAAGACTTTTAGACCTATGGGGAAAACTAAATTCGTTGCAGAGTTTGAGATTAATGCCTCTCAAAGGATGTTATTCCCTTATTTGAGCACAGCTGGGGGGTTGTCACAGTGGTTTGCAGAAGATGTGAGTATCAATGAAGATAAGATATTCACGTTTCACTGGGATGGTGAAGATCACAAGGCGCGAAAGGCTTCTCAGAGAACCAACCACCACGTGAAATTTGAGTTTCTTCCTCTGACAGAGGAAGACGAAGATGACCCAGCTTACATCGAACTCAAACTTGAGGTTAACGAATTGACCCAAAGTGTTTTCATCAGAGTTACGGATTACTCAGATCTGGACGATCCAGAGGAACAGCACGATTTATGGGAAAATATCGTTCTGGCACTTAAAGAATTAATTGGGGGCTGATTTCTGCCTGACAGATTATCTTACTTTCTTTGTGAAACCATATATGTTAAGGCATGATATTTGTCGATCAGTTATGGCCATTTGTGCAGTATGAGAAGGATTGATAAACTTATCTTCGGATCATTCATAGGTCCGTTTCTACTTAACCTTATAGTCATAGATTTTATTCTATTACTGGTTGCCCTGCTCAAGTACTTTGATGAGATAATGGGCAAGGGTTTGAGCTTTAGCGTTTTTGCAGAACTCATTTTCTACTTCTCTGTTACCAGTTCTCCGGATGCCTTTCCATTGGCCGTTTTACTAAGCTCAATTATGACCTTTGGGAACTTGGGTGAGCATTCAGAATTAACCGCGGTCAAGAGTGCGGGTATTTCCTTGACTCGGGCCTTGGTTCCGATTTTCATTTTTGTATTATTTCTCTCTGGCTTTGCCTATTATTCCAATACGCAATTGGTGCCTAAAACCAACCTGAAAACTTATAGCCTGCTTTGGGATATGAGAACAAAGAAACCAGCCCTGGACATTAGAGAGGGGGTTTTTTACCGGGGAATACCGAACTATACTATTAAGGTAAACGAAAAAGTAGATGATGAAAGGCTCAAAGACATCATAATCTATGACCACCAAGACAAGAAAATGAATGGAAATAAGGTGGTGATTTTGGCAGATTCCGGAAGAATGTATTCCTTCCAGAACCAACGCTACATGGTACTAGAACTGTTCAATGGTATTCGCTATGAGGAACAAATGGATGAGAGTTTCAAGAGCAAAATAAATGGAGGTCAATTCCACAGAGATTCATTCAAGAGCAGTCGCATGGTTTTCGATTTGTCTTCCTTTGATATGAACAAGACTGACGAGCGGCTTTTTCGCAGAAGCAGATTAGTGCAAACCAGGGAAAACTTAATTTTTGGTGTTGACTCCATGAAGCGCGATTACCTGTTGATGCAAGAACGTGCCTTCCGGGATGTGGCCAATTCCTTTAAACACCACTATGTGAAGAGGGTAAACATGCTTCCCGAATCAATTTTGAATGATCGTATTTTTTATGATTCGTTAAGAGCGCAGAGGCAAAGAGCGAAGTTTTCTCCAAAAGATATCAATGCTGAGCAGGACAGTTTAAATAAGCCTTTGGAACAAAAATTAACCGATTCCCGTCTGTTGACTTCTTCTGGCAAGCCAATAAGACAGGATACGGCTCAAGTTCAAGCAGCGGCACAAAGGACCATTGCCCAAAGCAAACCGTCAAGTCCTAAAAGTATTGAACAGAAAAGGAGTATTGCAGGTAATCAGCCCATTAAGCGAATATCAGCAAAAGATTCAGCGGAAAACTGGAAACGCTTTGAAGCCCATTTTAATAGAGATAGAATAATGTCAAGCGCCTTGGTTTATGCCCAAAATAATACAAGGGCAGCAAGAAATCTCTTGTATACGCGTATGGTGAGTCTTGCCGCTTTGGAGAAAGAAAAAGATAAATACTTGGTCACCAAAAATCAGCAAATGGCGCGCTCTTTTGCTTGTGTTATTATGTTCTTGATCGGTGCACCTATTGGTGCTATCATAAAAAAGGGTGGTATAGGCTTACCCGTGGTTATTTCCATCATGTTTTTCTTGTTCTTCTATATCATGAATACAGCCGGAGGAAAATGGGGGAGTGCTGGTGTGATTGAACCAGCATTGGCCATTTGGATGTCCAACGCGGTGCTATTACCCTTCGGATTGTTCTTTCTACAAAAGGCACGAAACGATGCTAGATTGTTTGAGACAGACGCCTATGTGATGTGGTTTCAAAAAGTCAAAAAGGCGCTTTATAAAAAGAATAGATTACAAACTACTTAATTTGGTAGTAATCAAGCAAAAAGCTACCTTTGCGGCTGTTTTAAAATGTATTAAAAATTTTGACTAAGCATGTATTTAACAAGTGACAAGAAAGAGGAGCTATTTGAAAATCATGGTCGGTTAAAGTCTAAGAATGATACAGGGTCACCTGAATCTCAAATTGCACTTTTTACCTTCCGAATTAATCATCTCACTCTGCATCTAAAATCCAACAAAAAAGACCACTCTACAAGAAGAGGTCTGATGAAAATGGTAGGTAAAAGAAGAAGATTGCTCGATTACCTTTATAAAAATGATATCGAAAGATATAGAGCAGTCATAGCGGAATTGAATTTACGTAAATAATGAAAGAGGGAGTTCTGAATAGAATTCCCTTCTTTTCTTCCAATTCGTTCGATCGAAAACACTTTCGAACTATCAAACATTAAAAAGAATTTATGCTGAATATTATAAACAAAACCATCACGTTGGCTGATGGTAGAACTATTTCCATCGAAACAGGAAAGCTTGCGAAACAAGCCGATGGATCTGCAGTGGTAAGAATGGGCAACACGATGTTGCTAGCCACAGTGGTGTCTTCTCAAGGCGCCAAAGAGAATATGGATTTCCTTCCACTTTCAGTGGATTACCAAGAAAAATTTGCGTCTGCAGGTAAAATACCTGGAGGCTTTCTAAAAAGAGAGGGTAGACTCTCTGATCACGAAGTACTTATCTGCCGATTGGTAGATAGAGCTTTGAGACCATTGTTCCCAAGTGATTACCATGCGGATACACAAGTAATGATCTCAATGATCTCGCATGATGAAAATGTACAACCTGATGCGTTAGCAGCACTTGCTGCATCTTCTGCTTTGGCAGTTTCTGACATTCCTTTTAACGGACCTATATCTGAAGTTAGAGTTTCACGCCATGAAGGTGAATACATAGTGAATCCAAGCAAGGAAGTGGCTGCGGCTTCAGACCTTGAAATCATCGTTGCTGCCGATAAGGACAACATCATGATGGTTGAAGGAGAAATGGACGAAGTTTCTGAGGCGGATATGCTGGAAGCCATGAAGGTTGCCCATGAAGCCATAAAGGTACAATGTCTGGTTCAAATTGAGATGACTGAAGAGGCTGGTAAAACTGAAAAGCGAGAATACAGCCATGAAAACAGTGATGAAGATTTGAAGCAGAAAATGCATGATGATCTTTATGACAAAATTTATGCATCTGTTGCAAAACAGACTGCTGACAAGAAAGTGCGTGGTGCTGATTTGAAAGAAATTAAGACGGAATGGCTGGATGCTTTACCTGAGGATCACGAATACGATTCACATCTTATTGGCCAGTATTTCAGAAAGATTCATAAGAGTGCTGCCAGAAACTTTGTGCTTGATTCTAACAAGAGATTGGACGGGAGAGAATTTGATGAAATCAGACCTATCTGGGGAGAAACTGACTATATGCCTTCTGCACATGGTTCTGCCTTATTCACCAGAGGTGAAACACAATCTTTGACATCCTGTACCTTGGGTACCAAGATGGATGAGCAAATGGTTGACGGAGCTACAATGTCTGGCTACAATAAATTCTACTTGCACTATAACTTCCCTGGTTTTTCAACTGGTGAAGTAAGAATAAACAGGGGAGCAGGTAGAAGAGAAATTGGACACGGCAATCTAGCCATGAGAGGTTTGAAAAAAGTTCTCCCAAATCCAGAAGACAATGCGTATACCATCAGAATTGTTTCTGATATCTTAGAATCAAACGGTTCATCTTCGATGGCAACCGTGTGTGCAGGCTCAATGGCCTTGATGGATACTGGAATTAAAATTTCCAGACCGGTTTCTGGTATCGCAATGGGGATGATCTCCGACAGCGAAACCGGAAAGTATGCTATTCTTTCTGATATTCTTGGAGATGAGGATCATCTGGGTGATATGGACTTTAAAGTAACGGGTACTGAAAAAGGTATTACCGCATGTCAAATGGATATCAAGGTTGACGGACTTTCTTACGAAGTTCTTGAGAAGGCCTTGAAGCAAGCGAAGGAAGGTAGAGATCACATACTTGGAGAAATGAACAAGGTGATTTCAGAACCTAGAGCTGAATTTAAACCACATGTGCCACGTAGCGAAAGAATCATTATCGAGAAGGATCAAATCGGTGCGGTTATTGGACCAGGCGGTAAAGTTGTTCAGGAAATTCAGAAAGAGACAGGAGCTACTGTTATCATTGAAGAAGAGGATAACAACGGAGTGGTTTCTGTATTTGCTGTTGATAAAGCGGCCATGGATGCTGCCGTTGCAAGAATCAAGGGTATTGTGGCAGTTCCGGAAATTGGGCTGGTTTACGAAGGAAAGGTAAAATCAATCATGCCTTTTGGGGCTTTTATTGAATTTATGCCTGGTAAAGACGGTTTGCTTCACATCTCCGAAATTAAGTGGGAACGCGTAGAGAAGATGGATGGAATCATGGAAGTTGGAGAAGAGATAAGCGTAAAGCTTGTTGAAATCGATAAAAAGACCGGTAAATTCAGATTGTCTAGAAAAGTTTTGTTGCCTAAACCTGAGAGAAAAGAAGAATCTAAGGAGGCTTAATACGATAAAATCGTATGAACTATAATAGATGATCAATCGTTCTAAAAAAGACGTTTAAAAGTTAAAACCCCAATAATTGAATGAGACAGCTTAAGATTAGTAAGCAAATAACGAACAGGGAATCGCAATCTCTGGACAAGTATCTTCAAGAGATCGGAAAGGTAGACTTATTGACACCTGACGAGGAAGTTGACTTGGCAAAGAGGATTCGTGAAGGGGACCAATTAGCATTAGAGAAGCTCACAAAAGCCAATTTAAGGTTTGTGGTTTCTGTTGCGAAACAATACCAGAATCAAGGACTTTCATTAGGGGATTTGATCAATGAGGGAAACCTTGGTTTGATCAAAGCCGCGCAAAGATTTGATGAAACACGTGGTTTTAAGTTTATTTCTTATGCGGTGTGGTGGATTAGACAATCTATTCTACAAGCCTTGGCAGAGCAGTCTAGAATTGTTAGACTTCCTTTGAACCGTGTTGGTTCGTTGAATAAAATTTCTAAAACTTTTTCTGAATTAGAGCAGAGATTTGAAAGGGAACCTTCTCCAGACGAATTGGCTGAAGTATTGGAAGTATCCACAAGTGAGGTTGTAGACACCATGAAAATATCGGGACGTCATGTATCTATGGATGCACCCTTTGTTCAAGGTGAGGAGAACAGCCTGTTGGATGTGTTGGAGAACGATGCCGAAGAAAAACCTGATACAGGTTTGATGAACGACTCATTGAGAAGAGAGGTGCAAAGAGCGCTTTCTACATTGACTCAAAGAGAAGCAGATGTAATCACGTTGTATTTTGGTTTGAACGGAGAGCATTCAATGACCCTGGAGGAAATTGGTGAGAAGTTTAACCTGACTCGAGAAAGAGTAAGACAAATTAAAGAAAAGGCTATCAGAAGGTTAAGGCATACTTCAAGAAGTAAAGCCTTAAAGCCATATTTGGGCTAAGCCTTTATAAAATTAAAGTAAAAAGGTCTCTGTAAAGAGACCTTTTTTTATGTCCTCGGGAACAACAGTTGGTTGGTTTATGTTAATCCGATATCTTAGAAAAATAATAGAATAGCGAATGTCACAAGAGCATGTAAAGGTGTTAATAATAGGGTCGGGCCCCGCAGGGTACACGGCTGCAATTTATGCCTCCAGGGCTGGACTCAGTCCCGTTTTGTACACTGGGGGAGAACCCGGTGGTCAATTGACCACAACAAATGATGTAGAAAACTATCCAGGCTACCCTGATGGGATAAACGGCCCACAAATGATGGTTGATTTTCAAAAACAAGCAGAGCGTTTCGGTACCGATGTGCGTTTTGGCATGATCACCAAAGTCGACTTTTCGGGTTACCCACATCGGGTGTGGATTGACAATGGCACTGAAATGACTGCTGATGCAGTGATTATCTCAACTGGAGCAACTGCCAAATATCTCGGCTTGCCTTCTGAGGAGACTTTCGCCAATAAAGGTGTTTCGGCCTGTGCGGTTTGTGATGGTTTCTTTTATAAAGGTATGGATGTGGCTGTTGTCGGGGCTGGTGATACGGCTGCTGAAGAAGCCACTTACCTGGCTAACCTTTGCCCGAAAGTGTATTTGTTGGTGAGACGTGATGAAATGCGTGCTTCTAAAATTATGCAGCAGCGAGTATTGACTACGCCAAACATTGAGGTACTGTGGAACACCGAAACGGATGAAGTGCTGGGAGATGACACTGGAGTAACGGGTGTTCGGATTAAGAATAATCAAACTGGTGAAAAGAAGGAGCTGGATATCAAAGGATTTTTCGTTGCCATCGGCCACAAGCCAAACACGGACATTTTCAAGGGTTGGCTTGATATGGACGAGACAGGTTATTTGAAGGTAAAACCAGGAAGCAGCGAAACCAACGTTGAAGGCGTATTTGTAACGGGCGATGCAGCGGACAGGGTTTACAGACAGGCTGTGACCGCAGCAGGTACGGGCTGTATGGGCGCATTGGATGCAGAGCGCTTTTTGGCCAAAAAGGAGTTTGAGGCTACTAATAAGGCCGAAATGGCTTAATCAAAGATATATTGAATTTGAGGCCGCAGCCATGGCTGTGGCTTTTTTATAACCAACGATTATGAAATTAGATATCCTGGCTTTAGCCGCTCATCCGGATGATGTTGAATTGGCCTGCTCCGGCACCTTGTTAAGGGCGATTGCCAATGGGAAAAAGGCCGGGATTGTTGATTTCACCATGGGAGAATTGGGTACTCGAGGAACGCCCGAAATAAGAATGGCAGAGGCTAAGGCGTCTGCAGAAATTTTAGGGGTTTCTGCCAGGGAAAATCTAAAATTCCGAGATGGCTTTTTTAAGAATGATGAAGAACATCAGCTGAAGTTGATTCGGATGATCCGCAAATATCAACCTGATATTATACTGGCCAATGCCATCAGCGACAGACACCCGGATCATGGAAGGGCCTCTGAACTGGCCAAAGAAGCCTGTTTTCTTTCCGGGCTCAAGATGATTCGGACGGAAGACAATGGCAAGGAGCAATCAGCCTGGAGACCAAAGTCTGTTTACCACTACATACAAAGCGTGCCGATTGAGCCTGATTTTATTGTAGACGTGTCTGATGTTTGGGACACCCGAATGGAATCTATTAAAGCTTTTAAGTCACAATTCTTCGACCCCAATAGTGCCGAACAAAACACTTATATTTCTTCTCCCGAGTTCCTAAATATGATAGTGGGTAGGGCTGCTCACTATGGACATGCCATAGGTGTTAAATATGGAGAGGGATTCACCGTAGAAAGAAATATCGGAGTCGGAGATATCTTCGATTTGATCTAAGTCAAGTTCAAGGCGACATCCTGGAGACCGACCACTCGTTATCTGTCTTTTGATAGAACATTCTGTCGTGCAGGCGATTTTTTCTTCCTTGCCAGAACTCAAAGGAGTTGGGGACTATTCTGTATCCACCCCAAAAATCAGGCAGGGGAATTTTTCCTTCTTTAAACTTCTGCTTCATTTGCTGTAGCTTGGTTTCAAGAATGCTCCTGGAACTGATTACCTGGCTTTGGTGAGATACCCAGGCACCCAACTGACTTCCAAACGGTCGGGAAGTGAAGTAGGCAAGAGACTCCTTTTTAGAAATCTTTTTGGCAACTCCAGTGATGGATACCTGTCTTTCGAGACCATACCAAGGAAAAATGGCAGACACATTGGGATTTTCTTCAATTTGTTCGGCCTTTCTGCTGCTATAGTTCGTATAGAAAACAAGGCCTTGTTCGTCAAAAGCCTTCAGCAGTACAGTTCTTTGGGTGGGTTGATTGTTATTATCAACGGTGCTTAAGACCATCGCATTTGGTTCCGGAATTTCTGAGTTCAATGCCTCGTCAAACCACTTTCTGAATTGCTTGAATGGGGAAGAGCTTATGGTATCAAGGTCCAGTGCAGCTTTGGTGTATTCTTGTCTAAGATTGGCCAGGTCTTTCATGTCTTACTTTGATTGCCGAAGGTAATAAATGATTGCACAAATGTTTCAATACTTATATTAGGCAATCTAGGACAGACTGTATAATTTTCCGTGGAAGGTCAAAACATGTTTGAATACGATAAAAATATACCGGACCCCAAAAGGGGAGATTTTCTGATATCGGAGCCTTTTCTGCCAGACCCAAATTTTGAGCGAACGGTCATTTTGGTCTGTGAACATAATGAAGAAGGCACCTTTGGCCTGGTCCTTAATAAAGTAACCGACCTTACGTTGAATGATGTGATGGAAGAGGATTTTTCCTTCCTGGGGAAATTAAACGTTGGTGGACCGGTAGAACATAATACACTCCATTTCTTGCACAGGTTAGACAGACCAATTGAGGGTTCTGTTCAGATCGCCAAAGACTTGTATTGGAGCGGAAGTTTTGAGGAGATTAGAATATTAATAGAAACTGGAAATATAGAAGAGAATGATATCAGGTTCTTCGTAGGTTATTCAGGTTGGTCTGAAGGTCAACTTAGAGAAGAACTGGATCGACAATCCTGGTTTGTAAAATCAGGAGCCTCTTCAGCACAAGTTTTTGATTTAGACGCGGATAGACTCTGGAAGTCCATCTTAAAAGAGATGGGAGGGAAATACAAGGTGTTTTCAAATTACCCAGCCGATCCACGCTTGAATTGATTCTTTTGTTAAATTTGATTGTTAATGCAACGGTGCGGTCTTTTGGGCCGAAGACGAGAACGACATGAGTGAAGAAAATAAGAAGGAGCAGGAAGGGGATAAAGAACTAGAAAATCAGAATCCCGAGATTACCACAGAAATTAAGGAAACTGCAAACGAAGAGCCAGATCACCAATCTGAAGAAGTAAGCCAAGACGAACCCTCTGCTCTAGAGGAAGAGACGTCTGTTAATTCTTCCGAAGCACCTGAAAAGGATGCAGCCTCAGAAATAGCAGAAGAGAGCCCTGAAGAGACTGAGAAGCTGCAGGCCGAAACAACTGAACCGGCCATAGAAGAACCCCAATCCGAAGCTGCAGAACCTACCCTAGAAACTGAGTCTATATCGGATACTCAAGAAGAGACGACCGAGGAGGAAACGCCGGAAGAGGAGACTAATAAGCCTGAAGAACCCGAAGCAAAGGAAATCGAGGCTTCTGAAACAGATAAAGCGACTGATAAACCAGAAGCAGTTACTGAAGAATCTGATGAGGCCACTACAGAAATCGTTGAGCCATCAACGGAAGCCGAAGCAGCAGATGAGCCTAAGGCTGTTGAAGAACAGCTGGAGCAACCCGAAGAGCAGAAGGACGAGACTGATAAGACTCAGGAAGAAACAGTGCCAGGCACTGCGGATAATTCAGATGCTTCTGATGAAACCACAACTCCAGCTGAGCCAGTTGAAGCATCAGAGGAGGAAACTACCGAAACTGAAAGCGAGGAAGAAGACATTGACTACTCCGGTTATACCAGGGAGGAACTGCTTGTAGCAGTAGAAGAACTCTCCAAGATGGAGAAATTCAGTAAGGCCCAGAGTGTTCTAGGACAGATTCTACCCTTGTTTAATAGGATGGAAAAGGAGCGAAAAGAGGCCGCGTTAAATAAGTTTATTTTGGATGGGGGGGCTGAGGACGATTTCGAATTCGCACGGGACGCCATATTCAATAGCTTTGATGCTTCCGTTAGGGTTATCCGTGATCGTAGGGCCAGTTACATCAGGGAAAGAGAGGCCAGCAAGGATAAGAATTACGAGAAAAAATTGGCGATTCTAGACAGACTAAGAGGGATCATAGATGGACCCGAGGCCAGTACAAACATCAACCCAATCAAGGAAATTCAACTGGAGTGGAAAGCCATCGGACCCGTACCAAACCAGCACAATCGTACACTATGGGCGAACTATAATGCCCTTTTAGACCGTTTCTATAACAACAGACATATCCTTTTTGAACTTAAGGAGCTTGACCGCAAGAAAAATCAACTGCTTAAAGAAGAGCTTTGCACAAAAGCTGAAGCCCTTGGTAAGGTTGATAACGTGAAGGTGGCCATTGTGCAATTGAACGAATTGCACGAAGAATATAAAAAAGTGGGGCCGGTGCCCAGGGAAGTTCAGGAAACACTGTGGCAGAGGTTTAAGGCTGCTTCAGATGTGATTTATAAAGAGAGAAAGGTCTACCTGGAAAGCCTGAAAGGCGAGTTGCAGGAGAACCTTCTCAAGAAACGCGCACTTGCGGAAGAAATAAAAACCTACATCACCTTTGATTCAGATAGAATCAACGATTGGAATGCAACAACTAAGGTGGTGATATCCATTCAAAAGAAATGGGAGGCTTTGGGCGGTTTGCCACGTGAGCATGCCAAGGAGGTGAACAAGGACTTTTGGTCTTCCTTCAAAACCTTTTTCAGCAGAAAAAATGACTTCTTTAAGAAGCTTGAGGGCTTAAGGAAGGAAAACCTCGAAGCCAAGCAAAAGCTGGTTGAGGAGGCAAGGGTCTTAAAAGACAATCAGGATTGGGACAAGACTTCAGATCAACTTAAGGGACTGCAAAGAAAGTGGAAAGACATTGGGCCTGTTCCGGAGAAATTCAGGAATTCCATTTATGCCGATTTTAAAGCGGCCTGTGATGAGTTCTTCAATAATAAAAGGGCAAATTCTGACAAGGAGGAAGAAAGCTATGTGCTGAACCTGAAAAACAAGGAGGATTTCTGTGCTCAGATTGAAGGGTTTGCTAAAAACAATGAGGGTGTTGCTACGGATCTGGATGGGCTTGTGACCAAATGGAAGGAAATGGGTTTTGTGCCTAAATCAGCAATAAAGAAAATCGAGGAGCGCTTTCAGAAAGCCCTGGCGGCCTTTGTGAATGGTCTTGAGATGCCTGAAGAGGATAAAGAAGGTTTACTAATGAAAGTACAGCTTTCAGGCATGGCAAAAGGGCCGGGTGCAGACAGGAATATTCAGAAAAAGGAGGGAGCCATTAGAAGACAGATTAAGGAATTAGAGGATAATGTTAACCTTTGGAATACCAACCTGGCCTTTTTCGCGAATTCAAAAACAGCAGATAAGCTCAAGAAGGAATTTGACGAAAAAATTGAAAAAGCCGAAGAGCAGATAATCAAGCTAAAGAAACAATTGCGCCTCATCAGGAGCATTTGATAAGACAAATTAGACCAATAAAAAGGATTCACATTGTGAGTCCTTTTTTGCTTTTGAGCCTACTGCCGATCCCTATGGCCATTGGGAGAAACAATGACATTGACCGACTAATTACAAGCCATAATCATGGGGGTTCAATCAATCTTGAGGGGGAGGGTATTTTTCATTATTTTCAAGGAATATAAATTGCTAGTATACAGTAGTTTATGAATAAAAGGCTTAAGCCATGAAAATGAAACCTACCCACAAATGATGTTTGAATCTTTGAAGGACTTACTAAATTATCTATACACATAATTGGATATTTTATTGCCTAAGAAAATCACCAGAAATCGTTTTTTTGGATTATTATAGGTTAATTAGTTGTCATAATAATTTCGATTATTTGTTGATTAAATTGATGAAAACGGCAAAAAGAACGCTCAAGAACGCTTTACTCTATCTTTTCCTCGTTTGGTCTGGAAGTCAGACCGTTCTTGGTCAAGAAGTGTATAGCATCGATAGCTTTGATTTAGAAAGGGATATAGGTGCATGGTATAATGCACAAATGGGTTCTGCAGGTTCTTCCTTAAAAATCGTTGGTACTTTTATGCCTATATCAACGGCTTTCCGGACCTCAAGCCCTTTTTATCCCTCACTTAACTGGGTAGCGTCTGATCTCTCTTATCGCGGCCAGGTTTTTAAGAATGTTGAGTTAATTTATGATGTCCATAAGGACATTTTATTTATAAAACATCCGCAAAGATTAACTCCATTAAAAATCCATCAAGAACAGGTGGATTGGTTTAATATTGACGGACACTATTTTAAGAGGGTAGAAGGCCAAAATGGCTTTTATGAGGTGCTTTATGAAGGAACCTCGCTCAAGCTTCTTAAGAAGAGCACGAAGAGACTTGTGATAAAAAAAGATCCATTTTATTCGAATCAAGAAAGATATTTTGTCGTAATGAATGGGGAAACCAATCGTGTAAACAAAAGATCATCCTTCGAAAAATTGTTTCCTTCCAGGAAAAGGGAGATCAAACAGTATGTTAAAGAAAACCTGAGATCCGTTTTCCGTAAGGATATGGATGCTTCAATGCTTCAATTGACGCAATTATGCGATGGACATTTTTTTCCATGAAAGACGTTTCGCGGACATTTGCTGAAATGTTAATTGATAATACGGTCTTTCAATTACTCCCTTAGTATAAAACGTAAAGTGCCTAATAAGCCTCATAGTTTAAATTAGTCTAATACTTCCAGACTCCGCCTCAGGCCATTTAATTGAATTATTGTAGCGGTAGATGTTAACAAATTATAGCTAAGTTCTAATTAATTTTAGATGGTGTAATTTTCTTTTTCAAGAATAAAAATGAGTTTTCCAATTGAATGAACCACTTTTTTATTCTTGAAGAAATGAATAACTTAATAGAAAGGTTACAAAGAGCAACCGTACAAGAGCTGAAGGTATCTTAGAGATTGCAATAGGATGGGATCAGCATTTACCTCCCATACTGGAAAACCAACACAGCGCGTATTTATGAACTGATTAGACGTAGGCCTGAGAAGGAGGTACTGAACGCTTGTGCATTCTTGAGTATACTTCAGTCGGGTAAGCTAAAATCAGAAGCATATATAAGGCTTGAACCTGGAGTTTCAGGTAAGGAGAAGTCAGGAGGCGGTTGTTTAAGTTTTAAGGGAATGGGAATAATGCAAGTTGAAGACCGACAAACACTTATTTAGAACCATGAAGAATTTATTTTTGATTTTATTCTTGATTGTTCCCCTTTATGCCAATGCTCAACAGTCGTCAAAATTCTCTGGTAATTTCTCGAACGAACCTGTTGAACAAATACTAAAAAAAATTGAAGCAGATTTAAGCCTTCATTTTTTCTACACTACTTCTTGGGTAGACTCACTTACTTTCAGTGGTGTTTTTAACGAGACCCCTATAAATGAGGCCTTAGAAATAATTTTTAAAGAAACCAGCATCCAATATTACCAAGAGAAGTCTGATTTCTATCTCACCAACAAAATTAGAATTATTGAGTCTCCGGAGATAGTTAGTTATATACAAGCAAGCAGTGCTTCAAATAATCAGAAACCAGCAGACTCAGTAGAAACCAAGAAGGGTTTACTTTTCACTCGGGAATATAAGAACACAGAAGTAGATGAAAATGACCTGGAAAACTATGTGTTCGAAGTCGGTGATAGAACTTCGTTTAGGTCTGGTGAGAGTTCAACCGTAGCAGGTTTTATAAAAAATGTAGAAACAGATGAGGGACTGGAAAATGCCCTTATTTATACTCCGGATGGGAAAAAATCTACTTTATCCTCGTCCGATGGTTTTTATTCCATATCACTGCCCAATGGTCAAAATGAGCTGTATGTACAATTTAGAGGAATGAAATTGGCCAAAAGGAAATTTGTACTCTTTTCAGATGGCAGATTGAATATTAAGATGGAGGTTGACATAATCGCATTAAATGAAGTGATAGTATTGGCCAGTCGTGGAGCAAACATCAAAGATCAGACTATGGGTATTGAAAAACTTGATATCCGGGATGCAAGAGTAGTACCTGTTGTGCTAGGTGAGAAGGATATTTTGAAGGTAGCAACTACATTTGCCGGGATTCAAACTGCAGGAGAAGGAGCAGCCGGATTCAATGTGCGAGGAGGAAAATCTGACCAAAACCTCTTCCTTCTCGATGGAGCAACGGTTTATAACGCAGCTCATTTTATGGGATTCTTTTCAGTCTTTAATTCTGATGCATTAGATGGATTGGAGGTTTATAAGAATGGTATTTCTCCGAAGTATGGGGGGAGGCTCTCATCGGTCTTTCAGATTACTTCAAAAAAAGCAAGTAATGAAAAGTTTGCCGCGGAAGGAGGGGTCTCGCTGATTACCTCAAGATTAACAGTTGAGGTCCCAATTGTTTCAAAAAAGGCCTCACTCCTGGTGAGTGGTAGAACGACATACTCAGATTGGATATTGGAAGAGGTGAAGAATTCTAATTTCAGTGAAAATGATGTTTCCTTCTCAGATTTAATTGCAAGGTACAATCATGATTTTGGTGAAAAAGACAATTTGGACCTATCAGTTTACCTGAGTCAAGATGACTTCAGACTTAATTCAGATACATTATTCTCATTCTCAGACTTTAGCAATGTGAATACCATAGCTTCAGCTAACTGGTCACATCAGTTTAATGAAAAATTTGATGGTTCACTTTTGGCCTCTTTTAGCAAGTATGGATATGATTTCAAATCAACTAAATCTGCTGCTAATGCATTTTTACAGGATTTTGGTATAGAGGAAATTGGAGTCAAGGCTGATTTTGCTCACGAATATGGAGTTAGTCACAAACTTAATTTTGGAGCCGAAACCAAACGATATAATATAAACCCTGGAAGTAGAGTACCTCTGGGATTGGAATCAGTTATTGCTACTAACATACTGGATAAAGAACAGGGACAAGAAACAGCATTTTACTTTTCAGATCAATATGAGATAAACCCCTCGATAAGTATCAGCGCAGGGATGAGGTATAGTATTTACTCCTCTCTGGGGCCAGGGCAGTCCTTTACTTATAGAGATGAGTCTCCTAAAAACAGTAACTCAAGAATTGGTGTCAATAGCCATGCTAAAGGTGATGTCATTAAAACCTATAAAGGAGCTGAGATTCGTTTTTCAGTTAGATACTTGTTAGGAGAGACAAGTTCAATAAAGGCAAGCTATGGCCGGACGCGCCAATACATACACGCGCTTTCAAATACCTCTTCAGTTTCCCCTACAGATGTTTGGAGGTTATCCAATGACCATATAAAGCCTCAAATTGCCGACCAGTTTTCGATAGGGTATTACAGAGATTTTTTTGATGGGACATTAGAAACATCTATTGAGCTGTACACGAAAAAACATAAAGACCTATTGGACTTTAAGACGGGGTCAGACTTTCTCCTGAATAACACTATAGAGTCAATCGTCCTACAAGGTCCGGGTAAATCTCACGGAGTAGAACTATCTCTCAAGAAATCAGGTCGATTTCATGGTTGGCTCAATTACTCATATGCCCGTACGTTTATTAAACTTGAGAGTCAATTTCTTGAGGAAAATGTCAACGGAGGGGTGTTTTTTCCTACCAATTATGATAAACCCCACACCATTAACCTGGTGAGTAATTATGACGTTACAAAGCGATTCAGTATATCTTATAATTTCACCTACAGCACCGGGCGTCCGGTGACCTTTCCTATTGGTAGATATAATTCTCGGGGAATAGAAATAGTGAATTATTCCAACAGGAACGCTTTTAGAATTCCTGACAACATTAGAATGGATTTTGGCATTACATTAAAAGAGGGGCATCGTACCAAAAAGCTTTCTCACTCTTTTTGGTCATTTTCTATTTACAATTTGCTAGGTAGAGATAATCCCTTTTCTGTCTTTTTTGACTTGAATGAAGGAGAAGTGAAAGGATATAAACTTACCGTATTTGGCAGTGCAATACCTACCATTTCGTACAACTTTAAGTTTTAATAAAGAAAATGATAATAGAAGAATTGCTTATAAAACTGACCTTTTCAATAGCTCCTCAAGGTGCTGAATCAAACCTTAATCCATTTCACGGGGTGGCCAGCTTAGAATACCACTTCGCTATAAACAGGTTTCATAAACAGAACGACAAATTGTGATCCGCTTAATAAATATATGTGTGAATTTGTTTCTGGCAACAGCGGCATTCAGTGGCTATTCACAAAAAAGTAATATTAAAGAAGACGTTTTTATTAATGTCACTACCGACAACCTTTTGGTTGGAGAGACTCTTCAATACGCTGCCTTTTGTCTTAGCAAGTCCACAGGTAAAATATCTCCATTGAGTAAATATATCTATGTAGAGTTGGTTGGAAAAGAGGGGGTGGTTTATAGACAAAAACTTGCCTTGGATCAGGGGGTAGGACATGGGGAGTTCTTCCTGCCGTCAAACTTAAATACAGGTCGCTATTACCTTCTGGCTTATACAAGATGGATGAAGAATTTTGGAGACTATAAAAAGTCTCATTTAATCATCGTCAATCCCTATGAGGATCACCATAACATAGTTCCTTCTGAAATCGCTGATGTGTCTATGGAATTTGCCCCTTTGACGGGAGAAATAATTGATGGGGTAAAGAATAAAGTTGCATACCAAGTCAAAAATTACCTTGAAAACGGTTTAAAGAATAAAGGACGATTAGTCGATGCTGATGGCCAGCAGTTACAAGAGTTGTTTTTTGATGAAAATGGCATAGGGAGTTTTGAGCTTACACCGGAACCTAACAAAGCCTATCAGGTTATTTGGAATGACCTGAAGGATGAGTTTCATTTCTTTGATTTGCCAAAAGCAAAAAAACAGGGGATTGGTGTATATGTTGAACACAGTAGTGATTTCTTGACAATACACTTGGGCGTGTCTTCTGACGTTGGTGCCGGCCAACTTAGAATTAGCCATAGAGACTCTACAGTATTCCAAAAGGACATTGGGCGTGATTCATCTCCCATCAAGATTGATCGAAAGAACTTACCGGCAGATAGGTTGGAGATAATGATATCTAACACCTCAGGGCGGGTAACAAGCGGATATCAACTGTTTAATAATACACCGAAAAACAATCCGGTGGACACTAGCTTTGGAAGAAGGGAAGGAGTTTCTATCTCTGAGTATCTCAGGGCTGGTAAATATAGCATTTCGGTAAGAGGGGCTTCAACAATGGAGAAAACAAAGCATCGCGGGATCTACTCGGGAATAGAAATGGACTTTTCGTTAATAGAGCCTGAAACTGTCAGTTTTGAAGATTTGGAAAACTGGGCGGCTTTGTTTGGGAAGAAGGAATCAGGGACTGGTTTGGATGAAATCCGTTTCCTGCCAGAATATCAGGGAGAGTTGATACAAGGGAAAATCACCTCTGAAGATAGTACAACACTTCAAGGGAAATCAGTGATGCTCTCTATACCAAAGACTTCCCTAAACTTATCTAGTACCCTGACAGACGAGAAGGGTAATTTCTTGATTGAATATGAATCACCTGAAGGCGATAATCTAGATTCGTATCTCACGGTTTATGACTTTAACCATCAATACGATATTGTTTTAGAGGATAATTTTTTAACGTCAATTCCTCAATTAGATTTTTCCGGTGTACACCTCGATTCTAGTTATGTAAAAGAAATAGTTGACAGGAGCATTCACAGTCAAATCGAAAATGCATTTTATACCCCAAAGGCCTACGTCAGTACGGTATCTATATTTCCCGTTTTAAGACCTTCAGATTTCAGGTTACATTATGAATGGGATGATTTTACACGGTTTAATACAATAAAAGAGCATTTTGTCGAGTACATGGTAGCCGCTCAGGTGCGAGAAAACAGGGAGCATCCATTGTCAGTCCGTCCGTTTTTCTGGGAATTGAACTTCGATAATCCTCCATTAATAATATTAGATGGAGTGCCTGTCAGCGGTAAGGCTATTTTGGAATTTAGCCCTTACCGTATTAAGAGCGTTGATTTGTTTAATAACCGTTTCTTTCTTCATAATTCTGTATTTGACGGAGTAATTGCCTTCAATACCATTGAGGGTAATATGGGGGGATTTACCGCTTTAAGAAACACGAGAAGATTTAGCCTGATAGGTGCATCTTCAGCCAAGCGGAGCTTAACAAACATAAAGTCTGAAGAAATCATGGACCAAAAAAGTCCAGATAGACGGATTCAACTTTTATGGCAGCCTTCTTTTCACGTTTTAGAAGATGGGGTTCAAACCGTAGATTTCTTCACTTCAGATATTGAAGGTGATTTTGAATTGTTAATTGAGGGGATTACCGAAGAAGGTTTACCTGTATCAATTGTTAGAAAATTTAGAGTAAAAACCAGTGCTAATGAAAACTAAAGAATCTATGAATTGGAGATTTTTGAGTTTAATCCCTTTTATGCTATTGGCAATTACGTCCTGCGTGACGGAATTGAATCCAGGTGCTTTTTCATTCGAAAAATTGCTGGTTGTAGAGGGTATTTTAACTGATGAAGAAAAGGTGCACACTGTCAAACTTTCATATACGCGACCAGTGGAAGGGGATAGTACCGCTGAGCCCTTGACTAATGCCGCTGTATGGGTTGAAGACGATTTGGGAGAGAGATTTAATTTTGTAGAACTGTCACCCGGTGTTTATGATTCAGAGGATGTCTTTCAGGGTATTGAGGGGCACTTGTATAAACTTGTCTTTATAACTCAATCTGGCAATGGGAAAAGGTATGAATCAATTCCGGAACTCCTTGTTAAATCTCCGCCTATAGATAGAATCTCGAATAGCCTTGAAGAATTGACAGCCAATGAGCTTGATCAAGTTGAACAAGGGCTACAGTTTTTTGTGGATACATCTGACCCAACAGGGAAAGCACAATTCTTTCGCTATGAATGGAATGATGCTGTGCAGACCATTGTGCCACATCCCGCCAAGAAATTTAAGTTTGGAACTACTATAATGAGAGATGGTTTGACGGTTTGGACTAGGCTTGTGCCTCAGACTGAGAATGTTGAGACATGCTATAAGTTCGGTTTTTCAAATAGCCTTTTGATTGCGAACAGCCTCGAATCGTCAGGGAATCAGGTATTGGATGTGCCAGTGCGGTTCGCACCTGTGAACTATCTGAATTTTATGAATAGATATTCGATAGAGGTAGTTCAATATGCGGTAAGTCAACAGGCCTTCAATCATTACAGAAAACTGAAACAATTTAACGAAGCCAGCGGCTCATTGTTTGACAAGCAGCAAGGCATTGTAGTGGGGAATATAAAATCGTTGGATGATAATAATGAGGTTGTACTTGGCTACTTTGAGGTATCAGGAGTATCAAGGTTGCGGAAATTTTATAACCCGGATGAATTGGACCAAGACTTTGTCTCAGTATTTAGTAAAATGTCTGATATCTGCTCAGAAACACACCCTGATGAGTTCGAACTTATGAGGGCTGGGGTATCGGTAGACTTAAATGACTTTCATCTAGATACCGTTCCTGAGTTTGGAGGGGGGACAAGGATTGATACAATAATTGATCCGGTACCGGTAGTTTTCAGAGGTACTCCAGACGGAGTGCCAGCCGATTTCTTAATTTTGGATGTTGAATTTTTCCCCGTGGATGCCATAGCTAACTTGAGAGGCCCAGACAGAGCTGAACTTAAGATAGCCCGAATCATATGTGCTGATTGTAGGCTATATGGTAAAATAGTGGAAAAGCCAGCTTATTGGATAGATTAAAGGGTGCAGGCTAGGACATAATCACAATTTACAGCTTTCGATATTAGCAATAAAAAAAGAGTTACATTTCTGTAACTCTTTGACTTTCTGAGCCTCCTGCCGGGATCGAACCAGCGACCTACTGATTACAAGTCAGTTGCTCTACCAGCTGAGCTAAGGAGGCTTTTGCTTAAAGCGAGTGCAAATATAGAGGTCACTCAGATAATTGCAAACAAGCCAAGCCAAAACTTTCGCATTTGTGAATATTCTTTCCTAAAAAGGAATGCCTTAAGCGATAAGTGGCGGTTCATGATTGTCAAATTTGGAGCCTTAGGACAAACAATGATTTGTGCTTAGCCATCCGATTTACCATGCCCATCTGCCAGACAAATCTCTTTCAAAGAAATAGACATTCTGATTGAGGTTGTTTTTCTTTAGCGGCCTACATAAAATAATTTTTTTTCATATAAATTATATTAAATAATACCTTATTTAAATAATGATTTATTTTTCAAGTACTTTTATTTATTGAATAAATACTATATATTAATTATGTAAATTATTATAACATGTGTACACATACATTAATATCAATTTTACATAAAATAATGGGGTATTATAAAATTTAAGCTTTATGAAAGATACATTTCACCTATTGTTAATCCTGCTAAAAGGAAATAAAATTAAGCTGGACAAAGAAGAACTTGAATTCCAATTATTAAGCCATCCTACATATCCCAGTTTATATTCTGTGGCCAATGTTCTCGACCATTTTAAAGTAGACAATATTGCTGTAAATGTGCCGGTGAATGAGCGAACATTGGAGCTGTTGCCAAAAGTGTTTATGGCACAAGTGAAAACTAAAAAAGGGTTGGCCCTTGCAACTGTTGAAAATGATGGGAATGACTATCATTTAAAAACATCCGCTAGCAAAGTGGAGCATCAGTCCAGGGAGGAGTTCCTTCAGAATTTCTCTGGTGTTATGTTGGCCATGGAACAAGATCCTACCACAGCAGTCCAAGGTTCAAAATCCTCATTTAGAGGTCTTTGGAAAATACTGCTCATTGGTATTACTGTATTGAGTGCAATTGGTTTGTTGATGCTCTCGGCTTCGGAACCATTTTCACTTCTCCACTTGGTGTTGTCCATCATAGGTTTGGTGATCAGTACCGCAATTTATAAGCAAGAACAGGGCCTGGAAACAATTTTGGGAGATGCATTTTGTTCTGATACCAGTGAGAAAAACGACTGTGATGCTGTGATTAGTTCCAATGGCGCCATGCTCTTTGGTGCATTTAAATTCAGTGATATGAGCCTCGTCTATTTTTCAGGGCTCATCATTGCCTCTTTTTTGCTCTCTCTTCAAGGAATGACATACCTGTTTCCCTATGCCATCAGCCTTATTGCTATCCCTATTACTATTTATTCCATTTATTATCAGGCTCTGGTTCTAAATAAATGGTGTCTGCTCTGCCTAACAATAGTGGCTGTGCTCTGGGCTCAGGTGGCGATTGCAATCATTAACATTGATGTGGTAGCCACTTTTTTGTTTGTAACAACCGAGACTATAATTACTGTTTTTGCTTTTATGACTGCCATTACGCTCTGGTACTTCTTAATGCCTGAAATTGGAAACTCAAAAGCCCTAAAAGAAAACAAGATCAGCTTTACCAAATTCAAAAAGAACTTTGGCCTTTTTGAAGCTCTCCTCAATAAATCAGAACCTATTGATACTTCCATTGCCGGTGTCTCTGAAATGGTCTTTGGTCAAAAAAATGCTCCTGTTGATATCACCATTATTACCAGCCCTTTTTGTGGGCACTGTAAGCCCGTACACTCGCTCATTGAGGATTTAATTAAACAATACTCTGAAGGCATTGCCATAACCATCCGATTTAATGTTTCTACCGATGCCATAGAAAGTGACATCGTTAAAATCACTTTGAGATTATTAGAAATCTATATCGAAAGTGGTGCTTCAATTTGCCTTGAAGCCATGCATGATATTTATGGGGAAATGACAACGGTGCCTTGGCTTGAAAAATGGGGGAGCTGTGAAAAACCAGATCAATATTTCCAAATTTTAAACAAGCAGTCCGAGTGGTGTTTGAACAATAAATTGAATTTCACGCCTGAAATCTTAATCAATGGGAGGTCATTTCCCGATGAATATGATAGAAGCGATTTAATCTACTTCATTGAAGACCTCAATGAGAATTTGGAGGAAGATGAAGCTGTACAAACATCATATCCTAGTTGTGCCTATTAAACAACAAAACCCTCACAATGAAAGGGTTTTGCCTGAACAATATTCTCTCGAGAAGAATAGACACATACTGTGAGTGTCTCTAACTGTTCGCAGCAAATTTAATTTTTAAATTTTACTATTATGTTAAAGAACATATTAAACTTAAAAGGTGCTCAAGAACTGAGCAAAAACGATCAAAAATCAATCAATGGTGGAGGAAAGTGTTCAGACAATTGTGTCGGACGTCCTACTGGCGCCCTTTGTTATTATCAAGACCACTGTGGCTGTCCAGGAGATTGTATTAGCGAAATCTGTGTCCCTTGGTAATTAAATAAACCAAGGAGAATTAACCCTTCTTGGTTTTGGATAATTAGAATAACCCAATAGGTACAAATCCAAGGTTTGTGCCTATTGCCATGAGTTACCCCCATGGATAATGGACACATGTTGTGAGTGTCTCTAACTGTTCGCAGCATATTAAATTTTTAAATTTTACTATTATGTTAAAGAACATTTTAAACTTAAAAGGTGCTCAGGAATTAAGTAAAAGTCAGCAAATCTCAATTAAAGGTGGTGTACAGACATGCACTAATGCTGAAGATTGTTGGGATGAAACAATAGAATACCCAGCTGGCGAATTTTTTTGTGAAGGCCTGGGCGTATGGGGCGTAGGCGAGTGTGTTTGGGTTCCTGCGTGATAATTAATTAAACCCGAGAGAAATAATTCTCTCGGGTTTTTTGGATTAAGTCAATAGGCATTCATTTAATAATGTCTGACTATTCTCAAAAATCTCCCAGAAAACAAGTAAGAGGTTAAAGCTTACATTTTAACACATCCTTTTCACGAAGGTAGGGCACAAACCCAGGTATCTATAATTGTTCGTGATAAATGATGAAGATATCAACAAAGCAACAAGACCCTTTAAAAAAAGGGTCTTGTCTTGAACAATATTCTCTCGCTGAGAATAGACACACACTGTGAGTGTCTCTAACTGTTCGCAGCAAATTTAATTTTTAAATTTTACTATTATGTTAAAGAACATTTTAAACTTAAAAGGTGCTCAGGAGTTGAGCAAGAATGATCAAAAATCAATCAATGGTGGAGCTCCTTGCTGGGCTCCTGTTTGTGGTCTGACCGGTGCCGACTGGGTAGACTGGGTTGTCTCTGAAACAGAATGCTACACATTTTTATATGATATATGGTGTAATGGCAAATGTTACGTCTGTAGATAGTTTGTGAATGGGGCTTAAAGCCCTGTTCTTTTCACACTCCACTTAACCATACCAATATAAAATCTAAATAAATTCATGCGCAAATTCCCTTCCTATATCCAAACAGAGTCAAAAGACTGTGGCCCCACTTGCATCAAGATCATTGCCAAGCATTATGGTAAAAATCTCAACGCACAGCACTTAAGGGAAATAAGTGAAACCAACAGGGAAGGGAGCAATATGATGGGGCTCAGCAATGCCGCAGAAAATCTGGGTTTCAGAACATTGGGCACCAAATTAGATTTCAATACTTTTAAAAAAGAGGCGCCACTGCCTTGCATCGTGCATTGGAAACAGGACCATTTTGCGGTGGTCTATAAAATCAAAAATGACCAGGTATATATGTCTGACCCAGCAGTGGGCTTGCTCAAATATACAAAAGAGCAATTCATCAACTGTTGGATTGGTCATAATGCGGATGAAACAAACCTGGAAGGCATAGCCCTTTTGGTAGAGCCAACTCCAAAGCTGTACCAAAGCAATTTTGAAGATAAAAAGAGCTTTAATTTAAGGTTTATCTCTACTTATTTGTTTCAATACAAACGCCTGCTGGTTCAGTTAGTGATAGGCCTGCTGGCAGCCAGTGCCTTGCAATTGGTGCTCCCTTTCCTTACCCAGAACATTGTAGATGTGGGTATTCAAAATCAGGATTTGGATTTTATCTATCTGATCCTGATAGCCCAGTTGTTCCTCTTTTTCGGTAAAACAGCAATAGATGTGATCAGAAGTTGGATTTTGCTTCATGTAAGCACTAGGATTAACATTTCTTTGATCTCAGATTTTTTTATCAAATTAATGAACCTGCCTATTTCCTATTTTGATGTGAAAATGACCGGAGACATCCTCCAAAGAATTAATGACCATAAAAGGATTGAAAAGATTCTAACCTCTTCCTCACTAAATGTGCTCTTTTCATTACTCAACCTATTGGTTTTTGGGGTCGTATTGGCCTTGTACAACCTCCAGATTTTTGGAATATTCTTTATAGGAAGTATACTCTATTTTTTGTGGATCATCATATTCTTATCAAAGAGGAAAAAACTTGATTACAAAAGGTTCAGTCAGGTGAGCATAGAACAAAGCAGTGTCATCGAGTTGGTCAATGGCATGCAGGAAATTAAACTCCACAATGCAGAAAAGAAAAAACGTTGGGCCTGGGAACATGTACAAGCCAGATTGTATAAAGTTTCTATAGAAGGCCTGGCATTGGAGCAATACCAGAGTGTAGGCTCTTCTTTTATCAATGAGCTTAAGAATATTCTAATCATAGTACTCTCAGCCACACTGGTGATCAAAGGAGAGCTGACCTTGGGGATGATGATGGCCATATCTTATATAGTAGGCCAGCTCAATGCTCCGGTAACCCAGCTTATTAGTTTCATTAAAGAATTGCAAGACGCCAAAATATCACTGGACAGGTTGGGAGAAATACACAATAGAGAAGATGAACAACAAATCGATTCAGAGAAAAACATTGAGATACAACCTGATCAAGATATCAAGCTGGACAAAACCACTTTTCGATATCCTGGTACAGATGTGAATGTGCTTAAGGATTTGGAAATGACCATTCCTGCCAATAAAGTAACTGCCATTGTAGGGGTAAGTGGCGGTGGAAAAACAACCTTAATGAAGCTTTTGTTGAAATTTTATGAACCTAAGTCAGGAAACATACTTATTGGAAATAGTGACCTTAACTCTTTTTCAAATCAAACTTGGCGTGACCAATGTGGGGCGGTAATGCAAGAAGGATACATTTTCAATGATACTATAGCTGGTAATGTGGCCATCGGTGACGAGATTATTGACAAACAAAAACTTGTTGAAGCACTGGAAGTTGCTAACCTGCGAGACTTTGTTGAATCCCTGCCAAGGGCATACAGCACAAAAGTAGGTATGGAAGGAACTGGCTTAAGTACTGGTCAAAAACAACGATTACTAATTGCTAGAGCTGTTTATAAGAATCCAAAATTCCTGTTTTTTGATGAAGCCACCTCAGCCCTTGATGCCAACAATGAAAAAACTATTATGGAGAACCTTAATAGGTTTTTTCAAAACAAAACTGTGGTGGTTATTGCCCACAGGTTGAGCACAGTCAAAAATGCGCATCAAATTGTGGTACTCGACAATGGAAGCGTTATCGAAACAGGTAATCACAAAGAGCTGGTTGCCCTTAAGGGAGCCTATTTCGAATTAGTGAAAAATCAACTTGAACTGGGAAATTAAGATGCCTCGAAAAAAAGAACCTACCAATATCAAATTAAGATCTGAAGAAATTCAGGACGTTATCAGTCGACCTCCTTCATGGATGATTCGGTGGGGCAATACCATATTGCTGTCCATGGTATTCATAGGTTTTGCATTTACCTATTTTATCAAATACCCTACAATTATACCCGGTAGAGCAACGGTCTCCACAAAAACGCCTCCTGTATATGTCACCAGCAAGGTCAGTGGCAGGATCAACAAAATACTGGTGCAAAACGGGCAGTCTGTTAGTGCCGGTGAAATCATTGCGGAAATTGATAATCCTGTTCCTTCCGAATCCATAGTATACTTAGAGGCATTCTTGTTGTCAGCAAACAACTATTTAAAAAATCCCGGCAATGGCCAGTTTGAAAGTAATGGAATGGTCAATCTTTATGATGCCTCTGCGGATTATCTAAAGCTTAAGGCTGTTTTGGAAGAATATGGCACATTCTTGAAGGCAATAAACGCTACTCAAAAGTTGGATGACCTCAGGGCCAAGCACAGCAACTATTTAAAAATTAGAGCAATCACTGTTAAAGAAACTGAACTTAACAAAGCTGATATAGCATACGCCAAAGAAAAATTCAAAATGCAGGAGCAGGAATACAAACAAGGCCTTGTCTCCAAACTTGAATTTCTCAATGCACAATCAACTTATAACCAAGCTTTGAAGTCTGAAGAGGCCATTAAAAAAAGTATCATTCAGACAGACATCACTCTGGCAGATTATCAAACCCAAATAAATGAGTTTATTCAAGGCAGAAACGCTATAGATAAAGCGCACAAAGATGAGATTGTCAACCTGATCAGCTCCCTGCAAAACTACATCATCAGATGGAAGAATGATTTTACCATTAAGTCTCCAGTAGCTGGTCAAATCGATTTTTTAGGCAGGGTAAAAGCCAACCAACTTATTTCTGCTGCCGATGAACTTTTTGCGATTGTGCCTCGCAGCGATGAGTATGAAGTAGAAATGGAAATCCCTTCGGTAGGATTTGGAAAAATAAGTGTAGGTCAAAAAGTAAAATTAAAATTGGACAACTATCCATACAACGAATATGGAGTTGTCAATGGGGTTGTAGTTGGGTTGCCTGTTTTGCCAAAGCAAAATAGCTACAAAGTAAATGTCGATTTAACCAATGGCCTTGTTAGCTCCTATGACATTGCCCTCAAATATAGTCCTGAAATGACCGCCTCAGCTGAAATTATCACTGAAGACATACGCCTCATCGCCAAATTCTTTAACTCCCTGAGAAGCATCCTTAAAAACTGAGTGATTTAAAAAATATACGCGTCTGTGTGTGAAATTGTAATTGGAGTTATTCAAAGTAGATCTATTGCCGATAACTTTTGGGCTATGCAACAGAGGCCAATGAATTTTGAGCAAAGGATTCATCTAAGTATTTGGTTGAGCTTTTGACCTTGACTTTCGAGTGATTTCTCTAATTTAAAAGGATGAAATTTTCGAGTCGAAGGGAGTTCTTGAAACAAGCCGGTTTTGTCGGTGCCTCTCTTGCGATTCCATCGACTCTCTGGCAGGACTTTTTAAAGACAAAACGCAAGTTCAGACTGAGCCTTAACCCTTCAGCCATTGGTGTGAATTTGTCCCAAATTCAGATGATTGAAGTAGCCTCTTCTTTGGGTTTCGAGGCTATCGTTCCTTTACCTGCAGAAGTTGCCGCTATGAGTTTGGGCCAGGCCAATACGATAGCTGGACAAATGTCGGAATATGAGCTTACCTGGGATGCCGCAGGGTTGCCTGTTGAATTCAGGAAAAATGAAGTGATATTTAGAGGAGGATTGTTGAGGCTTCATGAGATATGTGCTGCACTTAGAAATGTAGGTGTTACACGAATGTCAACCTGGATAATGCCAACGCATGCTAGTTTGACTTACAGAAAGAATTTCGCGCTTCATGTGCGCAGAATCCGTCAGATGGTTGATATCCTTGTGGATTACGATATTCGATTGGGCTTAGAATATGTAGGCCCCAAAACATTGATGGCAAGCCAGCGGTTTCCCTTTATCAGAACGCTGGTAGAACTGCAAGAGTTGATTAGCGAGGTAGCCAGACCTAACTTGGGTATTCAACTCGATAGTTTTCACTGGTTTTGTGCGGAAGAGACTAAGCAGGATATATTAGGGCTGGATAAAGACCTGATAGTCACCTGTGACCTCAATGATGCCAAGTTGGGGCGTTCGGTTGCCGAGCAGCTGGATTGGGAAAGGGAATTGCCTGGTGCTACAGGAATTATAGATATCAAGGGCTTTCTGGAAGCATTGCAAACCATAGGTTATGACGGTCCGGTGAGGGCAGAGCCTTTTAATGAGACTTTAAACAAGATGGCGAATGAACCCGCACTTCGAGAGACATATACAGCAATGAAAAAATCCTTTGATCTATTATAATATAAAATACTAAATTGACTTTTTAACGAAGACTATATGCAAATCATTGAATCAGCAAAGACCTATGACGTAGCCATTGTCGGCTCAGGTGCTGGTGGTGGCATGGCCACTAAAATACTATCAGAAGCAGGTTTTGATGTAGCCGTTCTGGAGGCAGGGCCATTCTTTGACCCGGCAGATGACCAGTACAGGACGCAGCTTCGTATGCCATGGGAATCCCCAAGGCGTGGAGCAAGTTCAAACCGAAGATCTTTTGGCGATTTTGATGCGGCCTATGGAGGTTGGAACATTGAAGGAGAACCGTATACCAGAGAAAAGGGTACGCAATTCTATTGGTTCAGGTCTCGTATGCTGGGAGGCCGTACCAATCACTGGGGCAGAATATCCCTACGCTTCGGACCACTGGATTTTAAAAGAAAAAGCGTTGACGGTTTAGGAGACAATTGGCCAATAGGCTATGACGATGTCAAACCCTATTACGATAAAGTCGACAAGCTAATTGGTGTCTTTGGAAGTAAGGAAAACATGCCCAATGAGCCTGATGGCTTTTTTCTCCCACCACCCAAACCGAGACTTCATGAGCTTTACTACGTCAATGCCGCGCGGAAAGTAGGCGTTCCTGTTGTTCCTTCAAGGCTTTCCATATTGACAAAACGCATTAACAACCAACGAGGAAGTTGTTTTTACTGCGGGCAATGTAACAGGGGCTGCTCGGCTTACGCTGATTTCTCTTCAGGCACCTGTCTGATTTTTCCGGCACAGAAGAATGGTGGAAAAGTAGAGTTGTTTACAGAGGCCATGGTGCGCGAGGTAACTACCGACAAGGAAGGAAAGGCCACCGGTGTCACCTACATCAATAAGCTCGACAGAAAAGAATACCACCTTAAAGCGAAGGTGGTGGTCATGGCCGCTTCGGCCTGTTCCACAGCAAGAATTTTGTTGAATTCTAAGAGCCCTGTTCATCAGGACGGTTTGGGCAATAGTAGTGGGGTAGTGGGTAAATATCTGCATGATTCAACCGGAGCCAGCCGCTCAGTGCTGATCCCTCAATTA
>JAJCYM010000053.1 GCA_029262895.1 Roseivirga sp. | reverse complement strand
AGTTGCTTTAAAAAATCAATGCCCGTATCGGTAATGGTGATGTCCATTTTTCTGCGATTTGTCGGACATTCTTGCCGATTAACCAAAGCCCGGGCCAGAAGCTTGTCGATTATCCTGGTAACATTACTAGATCTTTGAATCATTCGACTGTTAATGTCTTCCACAGTAATCGGGTTTCCTTTCTGACCTTTGAGTATTCGGAGCACGTTGTATTGCGGTTCCGATATTCCATATTCCTTCAGTTCCAATGAAACACAGTCGGTGATCCAGTGACCTGTTTTTATAATCTGATAAATGGCGCGATAATAATTTTTCATAATTGTATGTTGCAACAACAATTGTATATACAATAATAGTTCAATAATTCGAATTTTCTTTTTTATAATAATAAGTGCTTATAGTAGAAGAGAGGAAGAACAGGAAAACAGACCCTTCAAAATAGCCCTGATTGCGCTAGAAATTGAACTCGGTTTATACTATGGAGGACGTAAATCGAAATGAATCGGAATTTTGATTTTGAAAGTCACCCGATGACTGGGAACAAAAAAAGAGGCTTATCTAAAAATAGACAAGCCTCTCTTCATCAGAAATAACTGATTAGTCCTTAAGCGCCTTATCAATTAAAGTTCTAAGGTGTTCCTTATGCGCCTTTGAAGAAGTATACCCGTTGGTATTGGTCACCATTTTGCGGATGTTTTTCAAATTATAAAGCACCATGGATTTAGTGCTATGCATATATCGAGCACTGTTATTTCCATTCAAAATTTGGATAAGCCTGTTGGTGTATTCCAATTGCAGGTTTTGCCTGAAGGTGTTCACGTTGCCGGCAATGTCCTTGTCAAATATCGCACTGTTCAAGGCTGTCATCATTTCTGACAAATGATATTCATTACCATACATTTCTGAATCGCTAATGCGCTGCATTGTGCTTGGGTGAAGCAAGTGTGCTAAAATGCCTCTTTGTATGCCCAGAATTCTACCGGTGAGTTGAGGAGCCTGTCCAACATTGAAACCTCTTCTCTGAGAAGCCAGGTAATTGTAAAGATCTGAAGGTGCAGCAAATGCATCCGGTGCAAAAACATGATCAGACAATGCTTTCATGGCCAACTTCTGCGTGGCTTTGTCAACCGGAGTAAAGGGCTTAGTAGCTCCATTGTCTCCAATCATTGTTCGGTCTATATAAACTCCTCCTATATAGCGAGAAATAGTAGTGGCAGATTGTGATTGTTGCCCGGTTAGGGTTAAATAACTATTCAGCAATGTCTGATAGGTGCCACCCGCATTGTCGTACTCAGGTAGAATTTTATTCAGAATTGAACTTGCTAATGATATCCTTTCCATCGCATAAGGAATGGCATCATGAGTAAGGTCGCCAGTGTTCACCCTTGGGTCAATTCCTCTGCCCGGGGCTCTCATGTCATCAGCATCGTTGCCAAAAGCAAGTTCTGGTTGTGCTGACTTAGACAAGAGTCGTTTCATTTCCGCATCGCTCATGTCTTTGTAGCCAAACTCAATTGCCCACATATCATAGGGCCCTGGTTTTTTGCTATAATATTGCCCTTGCGTTGTTCCTACAGGAGCGAAATTAATCGATGGATAGTCCATGATAGAACCAATAAGACCAGTTTTTGAAGTCTTTGACTCGTCATGAATTTCATCAATTCCATACATCTGACTGGACTTCATATTGTGATTGAGTCCCAGTGTATGGCCAATTTCATGGATGATGAGATAATGGATGAATTCCTCAACCATCTTGCTTTTCTCCATTTCTGAAGCATTCATTACATCCAAAACAATTGTTCCGAACATCTGGTTGTGCTGCGCCATATTTCCGGCCATACAAGTGTATGGGTTACTCAGATAGTCTTTTGTATCGAGGTCAAGGTTATCAGAGAGTGCAATCGCATCTAAGCCGGCAGTTTCAAATAACTCTTCCCTCCTGAAGGTGTTGCCTAGTGAACCATACTCTAGCATAATATCAGCTCCAAGGATTTGACCAGTTCTTGGATTGACAAAACTTGGACCATACCCGCTGAAAAAACTGGAAGGAGAGGCAGTCCATCTTAGAACATTGTACCTAATATCTCCGGCATCCCAATCTGCATCATCCGGCTGTTCTTTGATCACCATGGCATTTCTGAACCCAGCCTTTTCAAAGGCCTCATTCCAGGTATTGGCCGCAGCTCTGATGGTAGGACGAATTTCCATGGGAGTGGTATTCTCAATCCACCAGGTAATTGGCTCTACAGGCTCCGATATTGCGGCATTTGGATCTTTCTTTTTCAAATCCCAGCGATGTACCATATCCCGAAAAGGTGTGGCACTTATAGAGGTCATATCCTGGGTTTGCGTAGTAAAATATCCTACCCTCGGATCATCATATCGAGGTTGGTAGTCATTGTCAGGCATTGCAATAAGACTATGAAATACTTTGATGCTGGCATTTCGTGCATCTGCTACTGCCCGTGAAGCACCGAAAGCCGATGACTTTGAATAGGCATATTCAATAGCAAGGTCGGTGTTCATCTCGTAGTTGCGAATGCCATTAATTTTGGTTTTGCTCGCATCCAAGTTTCCCAGACTGAAAGCAAAGGGAGAAGCTCCAGGAAAGCGAGGAGGTTTAACCTGTGACAAGGTCTCTTTTAAAAACAGGTTGTCCGCTTTGATCAGGTATTTACCTTTCTCTTTTTCATGAACGGTAAATTTTATGCTGGCCATAATACCGTCAGTCATATTGGCTTTGGCAGAGTTTGCCAAGGCATTATCAGGGTCGAAGTAGGAACTTGTGTTTTGTACTACAAAATCGAGCCGATCAAAATACCTTTCTATTTTGAATATCTGGCTTGCTCCATAGGCCCCTCTAAAAGCGCCTGCATCCGGAAAGCCATCAGCCACCTGGCTAAAATAAATAAACTCTTTGTTCAGTTGATCCTCGCTGATCTCCATCTGCAATGATCCGGTTGTTGAATCTTGATAGATAGTAAAGAGCCCTTCAATTTTTCTGCTTTTTTTAGTGAGGTCTGCAATGGTCTTCTCCTTTGGTTTCGGTTTTTCAGCCGGTTTTTCAACCGCTTCGGTTTCTCCCTTTTTCTTCTTTTTCTTCTTTTGTGCAAATAAATCTTGCGAATCAAGTGCTCCAAAAAGGATCATCAGTACACAGAGATACTTGGTCATTTTCATGTAATATTTTTTCATTTTGATCTTTGATTTATTGTGTGTGTTGAGTTCAGCCCAGCGAATCCCACATTTGAAAAAGCGCAGAGCTCAGAACTAAATATAGATAATCCGGCAATGAAAGCCATTTGACTCCAAAGTTTTAACATAAATATGTGATATAATATGGGTTGGCACTGTGTTTTACAATTAGTTTTTAGACTTCTTGCCTGTCTCCTGTGTGACAGGAACTGATCTTAAAAATCCGTAGTTTATATACCTGCATGGAAGCGATCCGAATCCATAAGTTAGAAGCTAAAACACACCATGGCCACTCCTTTAAAATTTGTGCCGTCAATTTTGACGAGGCTTGTGTGATTCAGGATCAGATTCAATCTGATCTATTTAATATCATTTGGGTAAAGAATGGGAGTGGGACCTATCAGATCGATTTTGAAACCTACGAGATAAAAGACGATACTATCTTCTTTCTCACTCCGGGACAGGTCTTGAAGATCAAAGATGAGGCTATCCGTGAGGGTTATCGTATTGCTTTTTCTCAAGATTTTTACTGCATAGAGTCCCAAGGCAAAGAGATTGCCTGTAATGGGGTACTCTTTAATAATATTTATGAGCTGCCCTATATCAAGCTAAATGAATTGGACAAGACAAGCTTTGAGGGAATTATTGAAGATTTTTTTGAAGAACTCGAAAACCCAGGCACCTCACATGACGATTTGATAGCTACCTATCTGAAGCTGTTTCTCATTCAGGCAACCCGACTAAAGAAGCGGGAAGTCCTTCAATCAGACGTACCTGTAAAGCAGGGCTTAGTGGATGAATTTAGTGAATTGGTGGAAAGGCACTTCCGCACGAAGCACGCGGTAAGCGAATATGCAGACCTGCTCAATGTGGCCCCTAAGACACTCACCAAAAGACTTCAACTTGAACATGCCAGTACGCCCAGTGAGCTGATTCAAAAAAGAATCACTTTGGAGGCTAAGCGCCTACTCACTTATAGCGAACAGAGTGTAAAGGAGATTGCCTATGAATTGGGATTTGAAGATCCCGCCTATTTTACGCGCTTTTTCAAGAAACAAGCCACCTTTTCACCCAATCAATTTCGTTCGCAATTGATTTAACCCGGTTTAGGGAAAATTGTCCAAGTCGGACGAACCTTTGTCCATTTATTACAAGCTTTTTATGAGACTACTTTGTTTGATTAAAAACAAAAAACAAAACCATGAAAAGAATTATAACAGCACTATTATTGGTATTAGGCTTTGCCAACACTGCATTCGCCCAATTACCAGAGCCGGGATTTATCATTAATGGCAATACAGCCATTGTAATCACCGACCCGCAAATCGATTTCCTTAGCCCTAATGGAGTGACTTGGGGAGTGGTAGGAAAGAGTGTAACAGACAACAATACTGTAGCCAATCTGGAGACGGTTTTCAAATTGGCCGAACAAAAGAACATGCCGGTATTTGTATCTCCACATTACTACTATCCGCATGATCATCAATGGCAGTTTGAGGGTGTATTGGAAACGCTGATGCATAACATTAATATGTTTGAGAGAAAAGATCCTCTGTCTTTGGAAGGCTTTGATAAATCTGGCGCAGACTTTATGCCACAGTACAAAAAGTATATTGCCAATGCCGTGGTTACCAGCCCGCATAAGGTTTATGGTCCTGATACCAACGACTTGGTTTTGCAATTGAGGAAAAGGGGAGTAGACAAGGTGATTCTTGCCGGTATGTCCGCCAACCTTTGTGTAGAATCCCATATGAGAGAATTATTGGAGCAGGGCTTTGAGGTTGCTATAGTGTCTGATGCTACGGCTGCCGCCATTCTTCCGGGTATGAATGCTTACGATGCGGCCATGGTTAATTTTAAAATGATGGCCAGCAAAGTGATGACCACTGCTGAGCTAGCAACAGAAATGAATAAATAAAGAATTGTTGGTTTGTTTAAAGGGCTTCCCGAGAGGGGAGCCTTTTTTGGTTTATGCCACAGACTCCCTTGAAAGCTACTTCTTAGTTAGAACCTGCAGCAGCTTTATATTTCTCAATCAGGATCCGCCATCTTTTGGCATTTTCTCCGGAAGGTACAATTCGTCCATTTGGATAGAGCGTTTGTATTTCCAGCGAGTCGTTCTTCATTGCCCATTCCTGAATGGGTTTTAAGTGTTCACCTGTGGTGGTGTTTACTTCCGGAATCCAGTAGATCAAAATTTCATAGATTTTATTATCCGTATTAAGCCAATAGGTACATAAAGTTTTTGTTGGGCCCTTTCCTATCAAGTCATAAAAATCATTGTTTTCATAAAAGTGACCTTTGACGGCATTTTCATCAGCGTCAAACCACAGGGAATCAAAGTAAGAAGTCGAGTGCATTTCCTGATCCCATTGCTTCCACTTACCACTTGAGGGTGCTCCCTTGATTTGAAGAATTGGCTTTCCACTTTTTTCATCAAACCATTGCTTGACCGTGTCGGTTGTGTAGAGCCACTTATCTCCATTCTTTTTTATAGCGGTATGGTAGTTGTTGAATAGTGTCAGGGCTGTATCCTGCTTTGAAGACTGGTTACATGCCCCCAATGCAAAAAGGGAGACCAGAAGGAGAGATTTGACTGTATTCATTTCTTTTTTTGCTAAAACTGCTTTTCCATAATGGCAGTGTCTTGATCCTTATAATTGACTCTGTCTATTGTTACCCAGCCACACTTTGTGTAGAGTGACTCGGCCGTGAAGGTGTATAAGTAGATTTTCTTAAGCATCCGTTGTCTTGCCAGAATTTCTATTTGCTCAAGCACCATTTGTCCCAGTCCCTGATTTCTGCTAGACTTTTCTGTATAGAGCAAAGTCAACCAAGGTCCTAATTTGGTAAATTTCTTGTGCTTTTTGGTCAAGTTCACTTCATAGCCAAGTCCGCCAGTTGCGATGACTTCTTTGTCTTTTGTTAAGACCAATTGAAAGAGTAGTCCCTCATTGGGCTGATTTGATAGTCTTCGAGCGGTTTTATCAATCTCGGTATCCCACTCATCGAAATACCATTGGGCTATTTTTAAAATGGAATCCTTATCATCAGGTTCTAGCTGAGAAATTTTTATTTCTGAGTCCATTCCTTACAAATCTATTTCATGTTCTGGCTGATTTGGGATAAAGAAGCTTGCCTCGAATAGAGTAGCCCACTAATCGTCATCCTCAGATTTATGATTCAGTCTATCCATAAACTTCTCCACATTAAATTGAATATCATCTTCACCTACCTGATCAAAGGGGTTTTCAAGGTGTTTTTGAATGTTATCCAGGCTTACCAAAATCATGGTAAGCAACACTGGAATCACATATTGAAGGCTCCAAGACATGTTTTCAGCCTGAAAGGCAAAATAGGGGCCATAAATAATGGGCATGATCTTGATAAAGAGAGAGCTGAAGGCTCTGAGCGTTTTAGGCGTTCGGTATTGATAAATGTGCTTGATAGACTCAAAAGAAACCATCATCTTTTGCAAGTATTGATTAGTGCGGGAACATTCGCCTGCAGAAAGTCCTTCGTCTCTTAGTTCATGTTTGATATAAAGCGAAATGTCGGAGAAATTGTCATAAATCTTTTCCTCGTTTTTAACCAGTTCATTCACCGGACTGGTGAACATACTTCTCATATTCAAGAAGAGGTCTCGAATGATGTTATTCATCTTAGTGACGTTCTGAGGCTTAGGCTGGGCCAACCAGTCGCGAGCCACAAAGTAGATGGAACGTAAATAGCCCTTGATGGCAGCATATTCTCTTAAGGCGGCTTCCCTGCGTTTGTAAGCCCCACCAATTGAAAATACGATTGGAAATATTATAGCCGTAGCGACTAAAGTCAAAGGAAACTCGGCTTTGAAATCATAATTGATACAAAGCGCGGTGGAGGCCACCGCCAAACCTGAAATTATCAAGGTTTGATAGTTTACAATTAGAAAAAATCTGCGTAACTGATTCATATTGTTTTGTCAATAGTGCTTGACGGAAATATACGAAGAGGACGGAAATGTGCAATAACCTGTTTTCGCGAACGCTTGCGCCTTGGCTTTCTGCGGTGGCCGAAGCCTTTGGCGAAGGACTCAGCGTTGGAGCAGGGAGCCTGCCTGCCGACATAGGCAGGGCACGACCGCGGCAATCTGTCCGTTCTAGGCTACGGTAGTTTAGAACAGACAGATTGCCACATCACCCTCCGCTATGCTATGGGATTCTTTGCAATGACAGTAAAAGTTGAGAGTAATGGCTACAGATTACGACCGTACCAACCATTTAATTTCGCCTAAACCGAATTGTTTTCCTGACGGTACTGATTACCGCTTTTCTATTCTCGATTTTTGGTTGCCAGGTTGGTCCTTCCTGAATAAGACGAATAGCCTCTTCGTTGCAGCCTGAGCCAAGCCCTCTGATTACCTCGAAATTGTCCACACTACCATCTTCTAAGACAGTAAACTCTAAAACCACACGACCCCGCACGTTATTTGCCAGTGCTTGGGCAGGATATCGTAAACTGTCGGCAAGGTATTGATCAAAGGTCTTTTGACCAGCTATCGGGCTGGCGGGGCCATCTTTCAGTAGCATGTCAGGAGTAACTTTGAAGCCAAAGTCAGCCTTGGACTCTTGCTTTAACCGATTCGAATCAAGAAGAGAGTTGGTAAATAGCTCCGCTCGTTGGGCCAATTCCGGTTCCAGTACAATAGAAAATCCAGATGTATCATTGGCACTAATTTCTTTGGCCTTGTAGCCCTCGGCCTGTAAGCTCAGAATTGACTGTGCCTGTGTAATTGGAATGCTAAACTTACCGTCAAGCGAGGTGATAATTTGATTGTTAGTTCCTTTTTCAGTTATAATCACATTGGATAAGGGATTGCCATTTCCCAAAGAGAATACGGTTCCGGTAACCAGGGTTTTTATATCTGTGTTTTCAATTGGAGCCCCGCGAACTCTGCCGCTTACCACGCTGTCAATACCTACTAACGAACGTGGGTCGGTAGGCCTGGCGTCTTCAAGTGATTCTCCTCTTAAGGCTCGTTTTGGTACCTCTGTGATTTTGGCAAGGGTTGAAATTTGGTTGTTTTCTACCTTCTCAAATGAATCTTCCACAACTACAGCCTCTGCAAGTTCCATTTCCTGATCAATTCCCTGGAGAGGCTCAGTCTCTTCTACGACTTCGGCTAAAAGAGCATTGTTTTCGACTGTACTGTCTTCCGCCAGGAACTCGGTTTTGTCCGACATCTGTACCAAAGAATCGTTACTGGAAGCAGTGCTTGGTTGGTCAGCTTCTGATTTCTTTAACTCAGTCAACTCACCAGTCTCTGCGCTGTTCGAACCTTGATTTACCAATTGAAAGGTGAGCGCTGAAACCAAAATAAGGGCGATTGTTGCTGCCAATTTTCGGGTTGTGGTCCAGAAGATAGTCTTGGTTTCTTTATTGAGTAGGGCATCAATCCGATTATCTATATCTTCCAGGTGGTCATCTAGTGCATCTATTCCTGATAGCTCATCTAGCCCATCCATAGCATCTGCCTGGAACTCGTCATCGAGCATCAGCTTTTCAACCTGATGGCGCTGATCAGATGAAAGACTCCCTTCATGGTAGGCCTTTATAAGATCAGGCGTAAGCCTTTCTATATGGTGACTATGCTCTTTCACGTAAGTTCTCTATACAAATTTTTAGGTTCCTCCGCCCATTTTGAATGTAACTCTTTACTTTCTTTAAGTCAAAACCTGTTGACTTACTGATTTCATCGTAAGGTTTCTTTTCTAAGTAAAAAAGGCGAATACAGGTATTCTGTTCATCTTTTAGCTGTTCAATGCATACTTCCAATTTCGACAAATCGTCTTCCAGATTCGAATTGTCACCTATATGATGTGATGAAATCTGATATTCCATAAAGTCGGCCCCAATTATTTCATCCGAATTTTCGACCTTAAGATTCTTCTGCTTCC
>JAJCYM010000052.1 GCA_029262895.1 Roseivirga sp. | reverse complement strand
TTTTTACTCTATGTCTCTGAGAACAGCAGTTTTTCGTCTCATGTTTCCGGTTACAATGGCAAATCTGTCACGGGTACAAATCATACAGTTACGGGCCTTTTGTCAGGTAAAAACTACTACTATCGTCTAAAGTCAGATGGTCCCAATGCCGATTCAGGATACTCAGGAGTGATTACAGCCAACACGACCATCACAGCTCCGGCTGTAAGTCAGGAGAGCAGCAATGCCACCACTTCATTTCGAGCCAATTGGTCAGCAGTTTCAGGGGTAAGCAATTTTTTACTCTATGTCTCTGAGAACAGCAGTTTTTCGTCTCATGTTTCCGGTTACAATGGTAAGTCTGTAACGGGTACCAATCATACGGTTACAGGTCTTTTGTCCGGAAAGAATTACTACTATCGTTTAAGGTCAGATGGCCCTAACGCGGATTCAGGACATTCAGGATCAATTACTGCCAATACGACCATCACGGCTCCGGCTGTAAGTCAAGAGAGTAACCATGCCACCACTTCGTTTCGAGCGAATTGGTCAGCGGTTTCAGGGGTGAGTAACTTCTTGCTCTATGTCTCTGAGAGCAGCAGTTTTTCGTCTCATGTTTCGGGTTACAACGGCAAATCAGTAACTGGAACCAATCATACAGTTACGGGTCTTTTCTCCGGAAAGAATTACTACTATCGTTTAAAGTCAGATGGCCCTATCGTGGATTCAGGACATTCAGGATCGATTACCGCGAATACGACCATATCACCACCTTCCGTAAGTCAGGAGAGTAATAATGCCACCACTTCATTTCGAGCCAATTGGTCAGCGGTTTCAGGGGTGAGTAACTTTTTGCTCTATGTATCTGAGAATAGCAGCTTTTCGTCTCATGTTTCGGGTTACAACGGTAAGTCTGTTACCGGTACTAATCACACCGTTACGGGTCTTTTATCTGGCAAAAATTACTACTATCGTTTAAAGTCAGATGGTCCCATTGCAGATTCAGGATATTCAGGATCAATTACTGCCAATACGACTATCACAGCTCCGGCCGTAAGTCAGGAGAGTAATAATGGCACCACTTCATTTCGAGCGAATTGGTCAGCTGTTTCAGGGGTGAGTAACTTCCTGTTGTATGTCTCTGAGAACAGCAGTTTTTCTTCCCACGTTTCAGGTTACAACGGCAAGTCTGTTACCGGTACTAACCATGTGGTTACTGGCCTTTCTGTTGGAAAGAACTATTACTATCGCCTAAAGTCAGATGGTCCGAATGACGATTCTGGATATTCCAGCGCGATCCTCGCCAACACAACTATATCGGCCCCTACAGTAAGCCAAGAGACTAACAATGCAGGCTCATCTTTCCAGGCCAACTGGTCGGCTGTAAGTGGAGTGAGTAATTTCTTGCTTTATGTCTCTGAGAACAGTAGTTTTTCTTCCCATGTAACAGGTTATAACGGCAAGTCTGTGACTGGTACGAATCATACAGTTACCGGTCTTTTAGGAGGTAAAATCTATTATTACCGATTGAAGTCAGATGGTCCGAATGTTGATTCCGGTTATTCAGGGACAATCACGGCCAATACGACTATATCCATTCCCGTAGCCACGGAGGAGACAAATAACGCAAACGGCTTCTTCCAGGCCAATTGGAATGCCGTATCAGGTGTTTTGAGCTATCGATTGGATGTCTCTGATAACAGTTCTTTTTCAGGCTTTGTGGGTGATTATGATGATTTCGAAATACCAGGCGGTATCACAAATGAAACGATACTAGGCCTGACGCCAGGTAAGAATTATTACTATAGAGTACGTGCCGAAGGACCCGGTATTACTTCTCTCAGTTCAAATCCAATCACGGCTAACACCACCATATCGGCTCCGGCTGTAAGCGAGGAGAGCAACATTACAGCCTCTTCCTTCCGCGCGAATTGGTCAGCGGTTTCGGGTGTTAGCACTTTCTTTCTTTATGTATCTGAGAACAGTAATTTTTCCACTCATTTATCAGGCTACAATGGCAAATCCGTAACAGGCACTAACCATACGATTACCGGCCTTGTCACAGGTAAGAATTACTATTATCGGTTGAAGTCAGATGGCCCGGATATTGATTCCGAATATTCAACAGCCATTACGGCCAATACAACAATTGCCGCTCCGATCCCAGGTCAGGAAAGTAGCATCACTGCAACTTCCTTTCAGGCCAATTGGTCTTCGGTTGCCGGAGTATCTAACTTCCTGCTCTATGTATCTGACAATAGCAGTTTTTCTTCGCATGTATCAGGTTACAATGGTAAGTCAGTTACAGGCATCAGCCAGGTGGTTACCGGTTTGATTGCTGGTAACAATTATTATTACCGCTTAAAATCAGATGGTCCGGATGCGGATTCGGGACATTCAGGTCAGATCACCGCTAGTACGACTATATCAGCACCAGTGACAAGCGAGGAGAGTAATCAGACCACAAACTCATTCCAGGCCAACTGGTCTTCTGTTACTGGAGTGAGCAATTTCCTGCTTTATGTCTCAGAAAACAGCGGTTTTTCTTCCCACCTAACTGGTTACAATGGTAAGTCTGTTACTGGCACTAACCATACGGTGACGGGCTTATCTGTAGGTAAGAATTATTACTATCGTTTGAAATCAGATGGACCTGATACTGATTCAGGACATTCAGGGTTTATCACTGCGAATACAATTGTATCGGCTCCGGTGGCTATCCAGGAGACCAATAATGCGGATGCATTCTTCACGGCCAACTGGGGAGCTGTTTCAGGCGCATTAAGCTATCGATTGGACGTATCAGAAAATGCTTCTTTTTCAAGCTTTGTAGGTGATTATGAAGACTTCGAAATACCAGGAGGGTTGACGAATGAAATTGTGGTCGGCTTGTCACCAGGTAAAAATTACCACTATCGGGTGCGTGCCGAAGGTGCCAATATTACCTCACCCAATTCAAATGTTATCGAAGCCAACACAACCATATCGGCTCCAGTAGCGAGCCAGGAAAGCAATCAGACCACAACTTCATTTCGGGCCAATTGGAGTGCAGCAGTTGGTGTATCCAGTTATCGTTTGGATGTATCAACCTCCAGCACCTTTTCGAGTTTTGTTTCAGGCTTTGAGAATCTTACAGTTTCCGGAACAAATCATACGGTAACGGGTCTAGTGCCAGGCAAGAATTATCATTATCGTTTGCGTTCACAAGGCGCGGATGTTCCCTCGGTAAATTCAGCAACCATTATCGCTAGCACTACCATTAATATGCCAGTTGCTTCTCTGGGAAGCAACAATGCTGCTACATCATTCAGGGCCAATTGGTCTACTGTCTCCGGAGCAGCTTCGTACTTGTTGGATGTTTCCGAGAATATTAATTTTACGGCTTTGCTGAGCGGTTATAATGCCAAAAGTATTTCGGGGGGAACTACAACCAACCATACACTGAGCAATCTGGAAGCCGGTAAGAATTACTATTATAGAGTCAGGGCTCAGGGGCCAGATATTGCCTCTGCCAATTCCGGTGTCATTACAACCAGTACCACCATTGACATACCACTGGCAACAGTTGCGGGTAGTGTGACTCACACTTCTTTTACGGCCAATTGGAACGCGGTTGCTGGTATAAGCGAATATCTGCTTGATGTTTCCACAGCCAGTAATTTTTCAAGCTTTCTCACAGGGTATCAAGACTTGAGTGTATCAGCTACCTCAAGGAGTGTTACCGGCCTGAATGAAGGGACAACCTACTATTATAGGGTAATGGCCAAAGGGTATGATTTCAATTCTCTGGAATCAGGAGTGATTACACTTGGTACGACCATAGCCATTCCAGTGGCTACAGCGGCAACCAATCATTCATCTGGTTCTTTCACGGCCAACTGGCAGGCTGTATCAGGTGCGACTTTTTACTATCTGGACATTTCGGAAGATGATCAGTTTACAACATTCGTTACTGGTTACAATGACTTTCAGGTGCCTGGAGTGTTTACCAGTCATGCCTTAGCCGGACTATCACCCGGAAAAGCTTATTACTACAGATTGCGAGCTGAAGGGTCGGGAGTTTCTTCGGTTGACTCCAATGTAATAACAGCCAATACAACTATGGCCGTGCCAACGGCTCTTGAAGAAACCAATCGTACGGATAACAGCTTCCAGGCCAATTGGTCCTCGGTAGCTGGCGCTTCCTCTTATCGTCTTGATGTTGCCACCGACAATGGCTTTACAAGCATGCTTTCTGGATATGACGATCGGGTAGTATCTACAACATCTGAAGTGGTTTCCGGAATTACAACAGGGAGAGCGTATTACTACCGCCTAAGGGCGGTAGGAGATGCCGCCACCTCACCGAGCTCAAATGCTGTAACGGCAACTACAATCATGTTACCTCCTGCAATGAGCAGCGCTACAAACCTAGCGAGTTACTCATTTCAAGCCAATTGGAGTGTTGTACCCTACACATTGGAATATCGATTGGATGTATCCGATTATGACGACTTTTCAATATTGCTATCAGGCTATGACAACTTGTTAGTGACCGGTACGAACAAGGTCATTTCAGGCCTAACTCGGGGTAACGACTACTATTATAGGGTTCGGACCGTAGGGATTGAGCAGACCTCTCAGAATTCTTCAAGCATTCTGGCCGTAACGACCATCGATACTCCGATGGCCATTGACGAGGGTGGCGCAACTTCCAGTTCATTTATAGCGCAGTGGAATACTGTTGAGGGTGCCGTAAGTTATGAGCTGGATTTGTCCGAGGATGTCAATTTTACCGGTTTCGTAAATGATTACGAAGGCAGGATCATACCGGGAACAGGAACCACATATGAAATAACAGGCCTCGAATCTGGTAAGAATTATTATTACAGGCTAAGAGCACAAGGAGAAGGAGGCTTATCCGGTACCTCGAATGTCATAGAAGCTGGCACCGCACCAGATCCAAAAATAGACTTTGTAGGTAGTCCTTATCTGGGCAATACGGGCGATCAGGTTTTACTTACCACATTATTGTCTTATGAAAGCTATCTCTGGAAAAGGGGTGGCGTGACAGTGGGCACCAATAGTACCTATACAGCCACCACGGCTGGAACCTATACACTGACGGTTACAAAACTTGGCATTACTGCGAGTGGAGAAAGTGAGCCTGTTACTGTCTTTAGTACAGCTGAACTTGATCCGGGAGATCATAATTATGTAATGAGTACCAGCATTTTGGTGCAAGGTATTACAGCAGAATCAGGGATTGATACCCTCGAGATAGGTGAAAAAAATGTCAGCATTCAGTATGTCGATGGATTGGGCCGTGCCATCCAAAATGTGGCCATAGAGGCCTCTCCAGACAGGAGCCATATTGTGCAGCCCATTACTTATGATGTATTCGGTAGGCAAGTGATCAATTACCTTCCCTATGCCGTGACAGGAAATAGCGGTATCTATCAGCACAATCCGCTAGGTACCACCGATGCTAACTATGTTAATAGTCCGCAGTATCAGTTTTACCAAAATGCGGGGAATGTTGCTCACGATACGGCTCCTTTTGCCAAGAGCATTTTGGAAAACTCACCACTCAACAAGGTATTGAAACAAGGTGCCCCGGGTGCAGCATGGCAACCAGTTGATGGTTCAGTTACAGATAAAGTGGTGCGTGCGAGCTACGATGTAAATGCCGCCAATGAAGTACTGAACTTTGAAATGGGAGGCGACACACCCATCCCAAGCTCCAGTGATGGTTTCTATGCCGCAGGAGAATTAGTTAAAAATGTAACCGAAGATGAAGAAGGCAATCAGGCTATTGCATTTGCTGATAAACTGGGACGTACTTTATTAAAGCGAATTGAAACGGGCGATACACAAGACCCTTGGGCGGATACATACTATGTCTATGATGACAAAGGAAGTTTAAGAATAGTCCTTCCTCCGGAGAGTGTGAAGGTCATAAATGCGGGTAATTTAACTGATGTTCCGGCTGGCTATACTTTAGTTACTGAAGACCTGGTAGTGACAAGTGCCAACTATACAGGAGGTTCTTATATGTACGTAGGGGGTGTTTCTGTAACCTTGGATCCTGGAGTGACGCTGGACCCTGGAGCTGAGATTGTTCCTTATGGCATGGGTTCTCAATTTCTGGATACCTGGGCTTTCCAGTACAAGTACGATTATCGAAATAGAATGAGCGAGAAACGAGTACCTGGAGCAGGTTGGGTTTATATGGTTTATGATGGCTTGGATCGATTAATTGTAACTCAAGATGAAAACCAAAGACAAGGCAATATTGAATTTACCTTCACCAAATATGATGTGCATGGACGCCCGATAATGACCGGTACCTCGGGTCTACCTTATGTGACTGATCAAGTCAATTTACAAACGCTTGTAAATAATCGTTTGGCTGTTTCAGCTTCTTACGAGTCACCAGGAGGAACCATACACGGTTATACAAGCAACGCATATCCAACAAGTGCTGATGAAGACGATATGCTAACAGTGACCTATTATGATGACTATAGTAATCTACCATCAGAATTTACATTTAGCTATGATTCACTGTTAGGCAATGGTGCTAACAATACCAATGTTAAAGGTCAGGTAGTTGGTAGCAAAACCAAAGTGCTGGATGGTACCAATACTTGGCTAAAGAGTGTGGTTTACTATGATAACCGTTATCGTGCAATACAGTCTAAGGGAGAGAATCACTTAGGCGGTGTAGATAGAAGTACCAGCAAGTACGACTTCGTAGGTCGTGTGTTGGAAACCAAAACGACACATGATGTGGACGGGACCACGGCAGACGATATCCTTATTGCCGAAACATTCACCTATGATCACGCTAGTAGGTTATTGGAAGCAACCCATCAGGTTGACAGTGACCCAGAAATTATCATGGTGAAGAATGAGTACAATACTTTGGGAGAACTGATTGATAAGAAACTTCACTCCACTGATAATGGGGTCAACTTCGAGCAATCAGTCGATTATAAATACAACATTAGAGGCTGGCTCACGAATATCAATAAATCCAAATTGAACGATGGTGAAGGTGATTATTTTGGTATGAATCTTTTCTATGACTATGAGGGTAACCTTGGGAATACTGGCCTATACAATGGCAATATTAGTGGAGCAAAATGGAGTAATATTTCCAGTGGAGGTACATTTGAGAGTGCCTATCTTTACAACTATGATGGTATGAACCGCTTAACAGGTGCCGACTATAAGGAGAAAGAAAGTGCATGGGTAGATAAAAGCACCTTCGATCTGAATACCCTGGCTTATGACCTGAACGGAAATATTGAAAGCCTGAAAAGGTATGCAACCAACACTAGCTTGGCCATGGATGATTTGAGCTATAGCTATGTGGGAAATCAGCTCCAATCCGTGACGGATACTGGAGATACCTCAGACGGTTTCAAAGACGGTAATACTACCGGCAATGACTATGGCTATGATGACAATGGTAACATGATCAATGATGCCAATAAAGACATCACCTCCATTACCTATAACCATTTGAACTTGCCGAAAATAGTCACCTTCACAGGGAGCAGAAGCATTACTTATACCTACGATGCAGCTGGTATCAAGCTGGCTAAAAGCACCAATGATAATGGAGCCATAAAAGTCACCGACTATAGTGGGGGCTTTATTTATGAAGACGATGTACTACAACAAATAGCAACTGCAGAAGGTAGGGTGAGACGCAAGGATAGTGGTGATATGGTGTATGACTATTACCTCAAAGATCATTTGGGGAACACCAGGGTGACTTTTACGACTGAAAATGAAAAGGTAGTCTATTTGGCCACAATGGAGACGGATGTTGAAGGTACATTGGACTATGGTGCATTTGAAGAAGCACTGTTCCTCAACCTGTCAAATACGCGAGATAGTAGTATTAATGCTGCTAATCATAGTGCAGAACCATTGATTAACAATAATGAATCTGCGAGGCTAAGAGGTACCGATACCAATAGACAAATAGGCCCAGGTAAGTTAATGCAAGTGATGCCTGGAGATACGGTAGCCATGGAAGCCTTTGCCTACCATACTGGCACCTATACTGACAATGGTGCCATTGCTAACACCAATGTGCTAGCCACTCTCGTATCTATGGTGAATGGAGCAGCACCAACGGGTGCGGAGGGTAGCATTATTCAAAGCGCAATTAACACGAACAGTGCCGCCATATTCGTTGGAGGTGATGGGAGTTCAAGTAGCCCGAGGGCCTATTTAAATTATATTCTCTTTGACAAGGACTTCAACTATCTGGATGCTGGTTACGATCAAGTGGCTAGTGTCGGCAGTCCTCATGATTCACTCGGACTAAGCAAAACAATTGCTGAAGGGGGCTATATTTATGTGTATGTCTCTAACGAGAGCAATACCAATTTTGACGTGTTTTTTGATGATTTAAGGATCACCCATACGAAGAGTAAAATCTTGCAGGAAGATCATTATTATCCCTTTGGGATGAATATCAATGCACTCTCTAGTACTGCTCCACTCAGTAGACCTAATCAGTTTAAGTATAATGGGAAAGAGCTTAATGAGGAGTTTGGATTAGATTGGTATGATTACGGTTGGCGTAATTATGATGTCACTCTAGGAAGATGGTTTAATGTTGATCCGCTGGCGGAGAAGTATTTCTCTTTTTCACCATATACATATGTAATGAATAACCCAATCATACTCATTGATCCCAATGGAATGGAAGTTGTTGTTTCAGGAGAAGACAATCAAAAGCAATTAATGGGGATACTAACGAGTACTTTTGGTGATAAGGCAAAGGGGTTTAGTTTTAAAGATGATGTACTCACTTTTACTGGAAACAAAAAGGAGTTTTCCAAAGTAGAAAAGAAGGCTTTTGGTGAGCTGAATAAGCTTATGAAGTCTAAGAAAGTGACGAATGTACTATTTGCGGAAACTGCTACTATTGAAACAAAGGACGGCAAAGAAGTTACAGTAAATACTGGAAATTCTGGAGAAAAGGGAGATGCGACATTCTTCTATAGTAGTACCAAAAATGGTGAAGGTCACATAATCGTAAATCCCAACAACACAGAAGCTACGGTTAGAGATGTTGTATATGAAACATATTATACTAAAGAGGGGAAGGAAGTTTCTCCACTTATTGAAGGCGCTGAAAAGAAGACTAGGGAAACATATCCCAACGGTATAATAGGGGTCAAGAGAACATTCACTCCCTTTGAGAATTTTTGGCATGGAGTCGGACACATTCAAGGTGGTAAGAATAATCAAGGTAGGGCTATAGAAGTTGAGAATATTGCTGGAGCTGCTCACAAACCAAAACCTCTTCCCGTAAAGAATTATAACGTCCTTCACAAAAAGAATTAGTAAGTACTTCCGGCTAGCGGGATCTTGTAGCTCGTGCCAACAAACGAAAGCATAAGAGCCCCTGCTGGCGCGAACTTGCAGTTCGTGCTTGAGAATAAAAGAATATAAAAGCCCAGCTTCAATTTGAAGCTGGGCTTTCTGTTAAGATTGGTGTCCTCTTCTAAACCTTCTCATAACCAAAATAAGAATAAGCAGCCCTGCAATGACATAAGCCATATTCCTCAATCGATTATCGGTGAAGTCAATTTCAGAAGGATCGCCCATCACAAACAAGCTACCCCAGAGATAGGGAACCGCGCCAATATTATCAACATTTTCTAAGAAGTTAAGCTTGGCCTGCCTTAGTGCCTCATCCTTGCGCATGCCATCCTTCAGGTTGGAGTAAAAGGCTTCCATGATTTCAGGCGTGGCACCGTCAGAGACCTCCCATTGGCTAAGCACAAGACTCTTGACCCCCGCATAACGAAAGGCCCTGCCCAAACTCATGACGCCTTCTCCGTTGGTCACTTTGCCAGCTCCGGTATTGCAGGCAGTCAACACAGCCAGAGATGCATTTAAGTCCATGCCGTAGAGTTCATAGGGGTAAAGAAATCCATCATCAATGGTATCCGCTTCTGTAGGGGTAAAGAACATCTTTGATTTGCTGGGTTCTTGATTGTCCACTTCTCCATGAATGGCGAGGTGGAGAACCTGGTAGTTGCCCGCCTCTTTCTTGAAGTTGCCTTCATTGGCCTCCTTGCCATAGTATGTTTTTCCTTTGAACATATTGGCAGCCTGCTGTATTTCTTTGGCACTACCGGGAAGGTCGTTTAACTCAGTGTTCCGCATTACCTCCGCATCCAGAGTCTCGCCAAAATTGTCTCCATAGGCGAATGCCAGCAACGTGTTCTTATTGGATTTTTTAGCCTTGGCGTTAAAAGGCAAAGAGGTAGAGTAAGCATAGTTAAAAGCATATTGTTTGATCAGGTATTCAAAATCCTTAGTGCTTTCGGGATTCGCGGGGAGGCTGGATAGTAGCAGGTCAAAATGGAGATTCCATATGGGACCATCGGGTATGACGGTGATGTTTTTTTGAGTGAAGAGCCCTTCAAGAGGTTCGAAGAGTGTTTGATAGAGCTTGTAAGCTTTTGCGGCATAAAGCTTATGATTTCGATCCACTATCGCCAAATTGAATTCAGTAATCAACGAATCAAGATTAGTGGTAACGGGTAGTTGAATGACCTCAGTACTATTTTTGCCCAGCACAAAAGCGAAGGCAGTACTATCAATAATATGATAGGCCAGAAGTACCTGGTCTTCCATGATTTCACGCTGAATTTCGGTTACCGCAGAAGTTCCTAAACCGTGTTGGAATTCATAATAGGCCGGATAAGAATCTCTGATCCCATCTGCCAGGCTATCCTGTGTTTTTTGAAGCTTGAAAATGTTCTGGTTGTAAGCGATAAGTCTGATACTGTCATTGGTAGTGTCCAGGGTTCTAATTTGTTCCTGATAGTATACCAAGTCACTATCAATAGTGTTTTGAAGGCCAATTAATTCTGGTGAGATATCATGGAATAATGAGATTTCCTTACCCCGATTAACCAACTTCAATGTGAGGGCTCTTGAGCGTTCTATATATTCAAACATTTCAACTTTTAAGTCTTCTGATTCAGTCTGTCTAAATAATTCGAATTGGAGTTTTAGGCCATTATCAAAGATGGACTTATAGTTTTCCTGTATGCTCAGTAGATCGGCTCCGGGGCCCTTCTCTACTGCAAAATCAACTACAAAATCCGATGCTTGTCGATAAAGGTCAATGGCCCCTTTGAGATCCTCAATTTTACCTGACAGTTCATATTGGCGCTTGAGAAGATCGGCATGTGCCATCATGGTCTCAAGAAAGTGTGTGATGCCAATTACGTCTGATCTTTTCGGATAAGCGAGTACATCTGGTTCCCAATTGCTATACGTATTGGCATGAATTGCCTTTTTTAATGTTTCAATTCCTTTTGCAATGCTATCTGTTTTGAGCATTAGCCTAACTTTGCGAAGATATAGTGAGGTGAGGTCAAATCCCTTTTCAATGCCTAGAGCTATAATCATCTTTTCAGCCTTTGCGAAATGGTCCAATGCCTCTTCAAATTCACCTGCCCCTTCCCATAGAACCCAAGCCTTTTCACTTAATAAATGAGCCGTAGTGCGGTGATTTTCGGGAAAATTGGCTCGCATGATTGCCAAACCCTTGTCATAGGATTTTAGTGCGCTTTCCAGGTCGTTGAGGTACAAATAAATTTGACCTATGTCACCAAATAATTCGGCAGTTAATTCATGTGTAGGTGTTGTTTTGATTCGGATTTCCTTTGATTTCAAATAGTACTCCAGCGCCTTTTTAAAGTCCTTTCTACGACCATAAACTGCGGCAATATTGGAATAGGCGGTACCAAGTTCAAAGTGATCCGGACCAAATACTTTTTCAAAAATGCGTGCGGCTTCCTGAAAGAAAACAATCGCCTGATCATTGGATGCTGATTTAGCCTGCATAACGCTACCATATTGCAAATAGCTATAAGCCAATGTGCTGTTATCCGGCCCAACAGCTCTTTCCTTTAATTCGATGGACTTTTTGACATAGTATGCTGCACTATCGTATCGTCCGTATTGGTAAAGATCAGCACTATAATTGCTATAGAGCAAACCCAAACTCATATCGCTTGTAAGTGGGCTTAGCTCTTTGAATCGCTTTTCTTTTCTTATAAAAACTGATGCTGAATCAGGTTCACCCATGCGATCAGAAACACTGAATAAATTACTATATACCACACCGAGATATTGATACTTACTTGGATAATCCTCGGGTTGTTTTTCCAGAATTTTTCTGGCTTTGTGTATATAAACTTTCGCATTGGGGCCATCACCTCCCAGGATATAGGAAAGCCCTTTAAGTCGATATAATGTCCAAAGTGTTTCTTCACCTAGCTCTTCTGAACGATTGATGAGATCAATATTTAAGTCGAGATAGTAATTGGCAGAATCAAGGACTCTTGATTGTAGGTATAGTTGACTCAGATTGTTATATACAGTTGTAAGGTCTTTTTCTAACTGCGAGTTAGTTGCGAGTGCTTTCCAATAATACCGCAAGGCCTTCTGATTATCGTTGTCTCTTCTGTAATAGATGAAACCCAAACTTCGATAGAGCTTGTTCAGTACTGAAGGATTATCAATACCCAGTGCTTTATACTCCTCAAGAATTTCAAGCTCCATTTTTTCTTCTTTATTGAAGTTGCTTTGTCTTCCTTCAACCTGCACAGCACGTGCCACCCGTGTTTCGATATAGTCATTATGGTTGTTGGCTTCTTTAAAGGCTGAAATTGCCTTGTCGTACCAAAACGTGGCACTATCGTATTGGGCAGCCTTAGCATATTCCAATGCCTGGTCAACCCAGTCTTTGGGACTATCCTGAGCAGATATGGTTGAAAAAGAGGCTGTTAGGATTGAGATAAGGTAGAGGGATACACGGAGAGTCTTCATGTAGAACAAATGGTTACTTGTAGATAGACGGAGGAAGGAAAAGTTCTTAAATTTAGTCAAAAACAGTGCCAATTGTACTTGATATTTTTATATAAACAGTAAAAAATATTCTTAAAGAGTCCAATGCCTGACGCCTACCTACACTGTACTTGGTGGCTAAGTATACTTTATGCGACAGCTGAGAATTTTTCAGTATTCATCCAGTCGAATTTTTGTGTATAATGTGTGGTATCTTTAAGTAGGATGATCAGAATTACACATCGCGGTACAGGAGAATTAATTGCTGAAGGCAAAAAGGGCTGGGGCATGTTTTCATTCGAAGGCAACTATTATATCTCTGCCAAAAACCTCAAGACGAAAGGCTTTAAGTTCAGCGGAGTTCCGGGTTTATGTCCATATAAATTCATCTACTTCTGGTACCATTTGGAGCTCTCCAATGGAGAAAAGGAAAAAATGATGGCCTGGAAGTACTGGCTTCCAAACCCACTTTTCCCCTTTGTGGCTTTTCGCATTGGGCTACCTATCAACCACCCTTCAATTATTGTTGAAGAAGTTTAGCCCTCCGAATAGTGTGTCTTATTGGGACTCTTGGTTGATCGATTTTCTATTCCGACCTCAAAGACCTGACCGGGTTACTTGAAGCCGCCTTGATGCTTTGATAACTTACCGTAAGGATAGAAATACCAATTGCCAGTAGAGCCGCCAGTACAAAAACCCACCAGGGGATGTCTATCCTGTATGAAAAGTTTTGTAGCCACCGGTTCATCGCATACCATGCCAATGGGAGGGAGGCAACTATGGCTATTCCTACCAGCTTAAGGAAGTCTGCTGAAAGTTTATAGGAAATTTGACTGATACTGGCACCCAACACCTTGCGAATTCCGATTTCCTTCGATCGTCTTTCGGCATTAAAGGCTGCTAACCCAAATAAGCCCAAACAGGCAATAAAAATGGATAGCGTAGTGAAAGTGATAAATATTCGGCCCAAACGTTGTTCGGTTTCATAAACCTGATTGAAGGAATCATCCATAAAGTAAAAATTTAATGGCTGGTCTGGAGCCAGTCCTTGCCAAATCCCCTCAATCTCTGATATTGTTTCGGAAAAATCCGAGGCAGTTAGTTTAACCATCATGCGATCAGAATCCTTTCCAATGATCAGACTCAGTGCATCAATGCTATTTCTTAATGTCTCAAAATGAAAGTCTTTCACCACACCGATCACGGTGTAAAAGAGCATATCTTCTTCGCTTTCCTGTCTAAAATCATCCGTTATTCTCAATCCCAGTACACTCTCAGGTGTTTTGCCAAGCATTGTTACGGCAGCCTCATTTAAAAGAACTGCACTGGAGTCTGTGGTCAGTTGTTCATTGAAATCACGTCCGGAAATAACTTGTAGATTCAACGTGGAGGCATAATCAAAATCCACCATCCACTGATCAATGATAATGGCATGCTCTCCCTGAAGTATTTTGCCTTCCGGAAAGTAGGTTGTACCACTACGGTCGGAAGGAGTAGGAAGGAAACTACTTAATGACACTTTTTCGACATTGCTCAACCTTGAGACTTCAGTTTTTAAGGTTTGTAGTTGATCCCCGGCCGCACCCACATCATTCAATACCAATATCTGGTCCTTTTGAAAGCCCAGATCCTTGCCCTGAATAAATTTTAATTGTTGATAGACTACCATTGTACTCACGATCAAAAAGACGGATACCCCGAATTGGACGATAACAAGTAAGTTCCGCGTTCTGGCACCGCCAACTGACTTTTCACCACCACCTCTCAGACCTTTCAGCGGAGAGAATTTTGACATGAGAAATGCCGGATAACTGCCGGAAAAAAGCCCAAGTAATAGCACGGCACTAAATAGTATCAACCAGAAGCCTGGTTGGTCAAATGGGATATTGATGGCCTTGCCAGATAGGGCATTGAAGTAGGGCATGGCAATCAATGCCATTGCAATAGCCAAGACCAGAGATAACATTGAAATGAGGGTAGCCTCGGTCAAAAATTGCTTTACGAGGGAAGATCTGTGTGATCCAAGTGTTTTGCGAATACCTACTTCTTTTGATCTTTTCAACGACTTGGCAGTCGACAAATTCATGAAGTTCACACTGGCCAATAAGAGTAGGAAAATGCCTATGAACGATAGGATGTAGATATTCTGTACATCACCATTCAGACTAAATTCACCTGACAAATTGGGAGAATACAGATGAATATCTGTCAGTGCAGTGGCATCGAAGATCATGTAGTTATCCGTCTTTGCATCCTGCTCTTTCAGGCTTTCAATAGTTAGCCCCGGATAGGTGCTCACTGCCCAAGGAATCAGGTAGCGATCTTTAACCGTGCCGAGATATTCCTGAAAATGGGGGATGCTGGCCCCTGGGCTGAGCTTGACGAAAGTAGGGAAGTTCCAATTGTTCCAGGCTGGGCTGTTTTGATCCGCAAAACTGGCAATTGAAACCAGAATACCATGATCCCGAAGGAGTGAGTTTTGTGGAAAATCTTCAATAATTCCAGTTACAAGGTATACCTCGTCATTATCCAGTAACATTTGTTTGCCAAGTGCATCATTAAGGTCAAAGTGTTTTTCGGCAGCGGTCCTGGTCATTACGAGGCTCTTAGCTTCGTTCAAGGCTGTGTTCTTGTCACCTAGGATCAAGTCCAAGCCAAACATGTCGAAGAAGGCGGGATCTGCTCCGACAACGTGATCCTCCTTGACATTTTGCTGTGCATCGACATGCCGAATAAGCTTGCTGTCAGTATTCCTAAACCTTGTAACACCTTCCAGGTGAGGGTAGTCACGTTTCATCACTTCAGCCAGAGGGCCGGAGACAGCCGCAAATTTATTGATCTCTCCACCAATTTTGTTGTCGATATTCACACGATAGATGTGTTCCGAGTCTGAGAACATTTTATCAAAACTCAGTTCATCGTGGATAAATAAAGTAACTAGCAGACCTCCTGCCATTCCGATAGCAAGGCCAAAGGTATTTAGGAAGGTGAAAAAGGGTTGACTTTTCAAGCTTCTCCAGGAAATTTTGAGGTTGTTCTTAAACATGGTTATTGTATTTGAGTTTTTGACATTGATTAATGATCGGGTAAAACCCGGTCGGAAATATTTAATTACGCTCCACACAAAGGCCCTTCTGGCTCTGACTGGAGATTCCGCATAACGTTTTTCGAAGACTTCGACCAAGTCGCCTTCGATTTCCTCGAGGTAATCTTCTCTACAGAACCAGCGAAAAAATCGCCATGCTATTTTTGGAGGCTGTGGTGTCATTTTCTATTCATCCTTTAGGCATTCTACAGGATTTACTCTCGAGGCACGCAGCGCTTGAAAGGCGACAATTGACCAAGCCATTAATACCACTGCGGCTCCCGAGATAATGAAGATGCCAGCGGTCAAATCAATCCGATACGCAAAACCTTCTAACCATTGCTGTGATAAGAAATAACCCAAGGGTATTGAGATAATCAATGCGACCAAAACGGTTTGGGTCAGGTCTCTGCTCAACAGCGAGATGATTTTCCAAACACTCGAACCCAATACCTTTCTGATACCAATCTCCTTAAGCCTCATTTGGACCGTGAATGCGGCAAGCCCCAACAGTCCAAGACTGGAAATAAAAATGGCGACCAGCGCGAAATACTTATATAAGCGTGCCGTCCTTTGCTCTGCACGATAGAGTTCCTCGTAGTTCTGATCTAAAAATTCGTACTCAAAAGGTAGATTGGGGTTGAAGGTTTGATACAACTCCTCCAGATCTGTTAGGGTTTCGCGCATCAAACCTGCCAGAACCTTAACCGCTATGGTATTCGCATCTTCGGGTACCAAAAGCAAAAATGAGGGTTTGATCTCTTCGTGAAATGATTGGAAGTGGAAATCCTTCATAATGCCGATCACCTCTCGCTTGCCTCTGATATTATGGATTTCACCAATGGGATCTTCTAATTCCAAGGCTTTTACCGCGGTCTCATTGAGGATAATCTTCTGTTCCTCATTGGCAAAATCTCTGGAGAATGAGCGTCCTTCTAGCAATTCGATGCCAAGCGTTTCCACATAATCATAGCCAACCCTGGCAAATGTAAAATCAATCATTGGCTTATCTTTACTTAGACGGCCCCCACCTGAATTGCGAAAATTGGCAGCACTCCCTTCCAGAATGGTGGCGTTATGAATGCCTTTGATTTTTTTGGCCTCTGTCAGAAAGGCATCGTGGTTCTCGAGCAGTTTCCCTTCCATCGGAAAAGTCAACACATTGTCCTTATCATAGCCCAAATTTTTTGATTGGGTGTAATCAATTTGTCGAGTGACCACCATCACCGTAACAATCAGAACAAGTGATACGCAAAACTGAAAAACCACCAAGCCTTTCCTTACCATCACCTCACTGATGGATGTTTTTAGCTTACCCTTCAAGATTTGAATAGGTCGAAGCCGGGAAATGAAAAAGGCTGGATAACTTCCGGCTATCACACCGGTGGCCAAAACGATCGCCACAATTCCAATCACCAATTCAGGTGTCCAGTTGATCAGAATGTCCCTACCTGAGATCAAGCTCAATTTTGGATAAAGGGCAATTGCTCCAAAAACAGCAATCAAAGAGGCCATGCCTGCCAGAATCACGGATTCTGTGATGTGCTGTAGCGCCAACATGCCTCTGGATGCGCCTACTACTTTTTTAACACCTACTTCCTTGAGCCTTTTAAAGGCCTGAGCCGTAGAGAGGTTCATGAAATTGACACATGCTACCAACAACACCATCAGTCCAATCCCGGAAAAAAGAACGATATAGTCTATTCTTCCCCCCGATTGCACCCCATTTTCATAGCGATTGTACAGGTAACGCTTAGAGTATTGTTGCAAAAACATGTGCTCTCCCCATTCAGCGCTCTTTGGCAGGTTATCGGGATATCTTTTATTTCGAAAAAAGGCTGCCAGTTTCTCACTGAACTGTTCAACATCGGTACCCTCGTGAAGGGTGATATAAGTTCTGGAACTATTACTGTTCCATTTGCCGTTGCCTGGACTCCGCTTGCTAAGGAAGAGCTTGTCGGTCAACAAAAAGTCAAACTTTTCAGAGACATTTTGTGTGGAGAAATCAACGATACCAGTCACCACATAGTCACCTGCATATCGGGTGCCGTATTCCGTTTCTCCTAAAATGGAAACGACCTTTCCCAATTCAACTTCTTGGTCAGTGGATAAGGATTCAGCCATTTTTTTGGATAAGACAATGCTATTCTGGTCAACAAGGGCACGATCCCGATCTCCTTGGACCAGATTGTAAGAGAAAATTTTAAAAAAATCCTCTCCCGCCAATTTTCCATCCGCTTTGATTTTCTTTTCACCCAGAGACAAGTAGACCTCAGACCATACCTCCACAAACAGCGTAGCATGTTCAATTTCTGCAATTTCTTCTTTCAGGGCAGGCACTAGCAGGTCTGAGTTATTATTATGAACTCGGATGCCTTGACCATAATCTGAGTTTCTCATCACTTGGTAAAGCTGTTCGTCCTTCTCATGGAAAGTATCGACAGTAACTTCGCTATATACCCAGAAGTAGATGAGCAGTGCAGACAACAGCCCTACTGAAAGACCGGTCAGGTTGATCAAAAAGGCCCCTTTGTAGCGCCTAAAGTTTCTGATTGTAATTAAGAAATTATGTTTAAACATTGCGGTGTTGTTTGAGTATTTGACTTTGTGAAATGACCTGATAAATCCAGGCCGGAAATATTTAATGACGCTCCAGACAAAGCCTCTCTTTGCCTTTGCAGGAGAATCCTCAAATCGTTTTTCGAAGACTTCGACCAAGTCGCCTTCGATTTCCTCGAGGTAATCTTCCCGGCAAAACCAGCGGAAGAATTGTAATGCTCTTTTTGGAGGTTGGGCTTTCATTGACCAAATGAAATTTTTGGGATTTGCTGGTAAATGCTGGTTCTCAATTCGTATTGACGATCCAGTACCTTTTTACCTAAGGAGGTAATGCTATAATACTTCTTTCTTCTACCTCCCCGTTCGTTGGTGATGCCTCCGAAATCGGATTCGACAAAACCTTTATTCTCCATGCGCTTCAAAGCCACATGGACGGCAGAGATATTTACCTTTTTCTTCAGTTTCTCTTCAAGACACTCCAGGATAAGGACACCATAGGCTTCCTTATTATGAGCGGCCACAAAGAGGAGAACGAGTTCTTCGAATTCTCCGAGTGAATGTTCTGACATAGTGCGTTATTTACTTAACAAAAGTAAAACTAATTATTATTTTCACAAATGTTAAGTAAATAAGTGGATAATTTTAGGGCATGAGGCTTCGACCCATTGTTCCGCTTTATCTATTGCCAAAGTAGGTTAGTGGGGAAGTTTTTGAGAAATTCCGTTTATAAACACGTAAGCACCCATCGATTCAAAATCAAATAAAAATGAAAGTTACAGCCGAAAAAAATGAAAAGGTTGCCAATATGATATTTGCATCCATTTATCCTCTTTACCTGAATAGACTGGAGAAAAATGGAAGAACACAAGAAGAACTCAACCAGGTAATTAAATGGTTCACTGGTTTTGATCAAGATACTTTACAAGCACTTATTGATGAAAAAGCAACCTATAGAACATTTTTTCAAAAAGCTAAAATTCATCCAAACGCACATATGATTAAAGGAGTCGTGTGTGGTTATCGAATTGAAGAAATAGAGGACGAGTTTGAAGTGTATAAAACATGTAGACGTATGGAAAAGCTGATTGAAGAATTGGCAAGAGGCCGTAAAATGGAGAAAATTTTGCGTGAAGAAAAAAAGTAGAAATTGGTGCTAATGTTCTAGCTCACCGCAACCAATAAACGAATAATCGCATCTGTAAGACAAATACTACCCAATTCATCATGCGATTGACAGTCTTACTGATTTTAATATTTTTCCAAGCCAATCTTGTTGCACAAACATCACTGGCTGAAATTGACCTTGCATACGGAAAATTCAAAGTAGGATTTCGGCACTATACTACTTCTGACAGTACAAGAACTTACAGCAGAGTCTATGACTACACGAACAGCAAAGAGCATAGGCCTATTCCAATAAGCATATGGTATCCATCTAACGAAAATTTGGGTAGCTCAGGACCATTGCAGATCATCGATTACCTTGAAATCCTAAAAGAAGAAGAGGAATGGGAACATTTACCCAATGAACAGATATTAAACTGGTTTTATTATCCAAATACACCGGCCAACCAAAAGCACCTTCTTGAAAAAGCAACGGCATACAAGAACTCGGAATTCGCAAAAGGAAAATTTCCCTTAGTTATTTATGCGCCAAGCTATCAGGCATCGTCCATTGAAAACTTTGCCCTTTGCGAATATTTGGCAAGTCACGGTTTTGTAGTCATATCAAGTCCTAGTCGAGGAACTCAAACCCGTTGGTTCAGCAATAACAATGCAATGGAAATGGAAACTCAAGCGAGAGATGTGGAGTTTTTAATGAAAGAAGTCGGTAAAATTCCAACTATAGATTATGACAAGATTGCGCTAATGGGATTCAGTTTTGGCGGCTTGTCAAATACAATCGTTCAAAATCGCAATGACAATGTAAAAGCCATTGTCAGTCTTGACGGTACAGAAAGATACCAATATGGACTGCTAAACCAATCACCGTATTTCGACCCTCAAAATACAGATGTCCCATACATTCATATGGCCCAAAAAGATATTCCCGAAATAGTTTTGACAGAAGATAAAATCGATGCCGAACTCAATACGAGATTTCAGTTATTTGACAACGTCACGAATAGTATGGTCTATCAATTGAAATTCCATCATCTGACGCATAGCCATTTCAGTACTTTGGGTGTACTCTTCGCAGAAAGAGACACGCGGCAGGACAAGAGCGATTCTGAAATCATGAAATCGTATAAACTGGTTACAAGTTATACCTTGAATTTTTTGAATGCAACGCTAAATGATGATGACAAAGCATCAAAATTCATTAAAAATAAGCCCCTCTCAAATGGATTGATTAGCCAAAAAATCAAAGAGCCAACGAAGGAAGCTTTTACATTCCAGGATTTTCACGAATTGGCAATAGGTCAGCGCTATGTGAACTTATTAGAACTCTATGGCTCAATAAGCAAAAAACATCCTTCGTTCGAAATACCAGAGGGTAATCTAAACACGCTTGGGTTACAACTTGTTTTCAATCCAAATACATCATCACAAGGAATAAAGGTGTTTTTATTGGCAACAGAACTTTATCCGAATTCTTCAAATCTTTACGATAGTTTGGCGGAGGGATATCTATTCAATGGTAACGAAGAAAAGGCGATTGAAAGTTTTGAAAAATCGTTAGAGTTGAATCCACAAAATCAGAACGCCATTAGCCGATTGGAACAATTAAAGGAATAAAGCCAGCCGCCAGGGCTATTTACAATACTCCATTGTTCAGGATTTTATCGAACCAGTCATAAGTCTATTTTTAGTCCCGTTCGAGAATATGAAAAATCTTGATTGAAATGAGTTATTTGTATTAGGCAGAAGATCAAGGTCTTAGCGAGGCACTAAGATCAGTAGGGGAATAGCAACAACTCATTTAGCTTAATCCTTATTCAGGAACAATCTTAGTTTTTAGTCGTCATCATAGCATTACTCATTAAAACCGGAAAGTTATGCCTGAAAGTGACGCCCAAAAGGAAATACAAAAGCAAGCCAAAATTGTTGGGTTCACCTATTTAGTAACAACTATAATTGGTTTCATCAATAATTTTTTGGTTAAACCGGGCTTAACCAATACCGACACGTTACTGCAATCGGAATTTCAATTTAGGGTTTCGGTAATGTTAGATGCATTAATGTTTGTTCTGGTGATGTGGATGGCTGTGTCCCTCTATTTACTCACGAAAACAATCCATAAGAATCGAGCACTACTCGGCTTTGTTTTTAGGGCAGCAGAAGTGGTAGTGGGGATGGTCATTCTGTTCATTCATTTAGCTCCTTTGATTGTTTTAAAGAATGCTGAAGACTATCAGTTCAATGATGCACACCTGTATTCAATGGCATCGGTCTTTTTTGATGTATCAGGAATGGGTTGGAACCTTCACCTCATCTTGATGAGCATTGGTGCAATCATTTTTATGCGGTTATTACTATCAGCTTCCTACATACCAAAATGGCTGGGCTATTGGGCCTTGTTGACCTACATCATTGTATTATTGGGCTTTTCACTGCAAATATTATTGCCTGAATTTCCTCGTAATCTTATGGTGGTGATGGCTCCTGGTGCCTTGTTCGAATTGATCTTTGGAATATGGCTTCTGGCAAAAGGAGTGAACCTCAATAAAGATTGAAACTTTGTTCATGTTGCTATTCATAAGCATGAATAGCAACATGATAGTTCTTGGACAGAACAGTTCAGGATGTTAATATTGAACTGCCATGAACTACCAAACCTTTCTTCCTCATCCCGATCTGGCCGCTATCGTTAAGTGCCATTGGATTTTGGAGGTGCCCGGAGATTTGGGCGCCCCAAAACAACAGGTAGTTCCAGATGGCTATGTGGAAATGTACTTTATTCTTGGGAACGATGTGCAACGATTCACTTCGGAGACTGAGTTTATTATTCAACCTCGCACTATGGTCTTTGGACCGGTTACCAAACCTTATTATGTGCAGCCCACAGGTGAGGTAGACACTTTCGCTGTTCGATTTTATCCTTATGGTTTTGCAAATCTCATCAGCCAGCCCATCCACGAATTGGCGGATAAGGAAACTCCACTTACTGCTCTATTTGAAGAGAGTTCAATAAAGAAGCTCGAACAACAAATAATCAAAGCAGCGTCCACGCAAGCCAGAATTGAGGCCGTGGAGAGTTTCCTTTTGGCCAAACTCAAAGACCAGTGGGTAATTGATAATATTGTAAAGTCCACGATTGATGCCCTGTCCAAAACCAAGGGTAATGCATCCATCCACTCCATTTTGAAGGACGATCCCTCAAAAAGAAGAAACCTGGAACGCAAGTTTTCAAAACAGGTAGGCATGAGTCCCAAGCAATTGGGAAGAATTATACGATTGCAAGCTGCCTTGAAATTGATGCTCAACAATAAGGACAAGAAACTCACCGAGGTGGCCTACGAAAGCGAATACTACGATCAGGCTCATTTCATTAAGGATTTCAAAGAGTTCACAGGAACCAATCCCCGGGAATTTTTAAGTGATGATCAGATGATGCTTTCTTCCCTTATTTACGCCAAAGACTAAAGAACACTCCTAACCTGTCGCAGTTTTACAATTTCCGTGCTTTCAACTGATGTAATTATGCATCAAAGCAAAGAGCACAAAATGAAAACCAGCATTTATAAAGTAGGTCTTGTCCTCGCATTGGGTTTTATGACATTCGTCAATCCTGCAGAAATCCTATCAACTCACCAAACCAGCAATACTATGAACAGCTATGTCTCCATTTTTGAAATTCCTGCCACAGATATCTCAAGAGCCATCGAATTTTATCAAACGATTCTGGATATTAAAATCGAGCGAATGGATTTTCCGGGAATGGAAATGGGCCTGCTTCCTTACGAAGGACAACTGGTCACCGGAGTCATAATGAAAGGGGAAGGATACCAACCTTCAGCTAGTGGGGTGACTATCTACCTTAACGGTGGTGAAAACCTCCAAATTATCCTTGATAAGGTGGTACCCAATGGAGGAGAAGTCCTTGTTCCAAAGACTCCGCATGCCGATGAAAGCGGCTTTTTTGCCCTATTTCTAGATTCCGAAGGAAATAAAATGGGGCTGCATTCACCAAACTGAATAACCCTGCTGCGGGGAGTTTGTAACGAGTGCAAAAAACAACCCTCCCTGGTCTTAGCTTCTCGCTAAGACCCGTAGGAAGGCATTGAATTGGCAGGCTCACCGCACAATGCTGTAAGGACAGGGCCATTCCGCGGCATCATCGAAGATCAAAGAATCCTGAAACAGGCCAGGGTAATAGAAGTATTCAATATAAATTCTGCCTGATTTTCACGTATTTAGTAGTCTATTGACCTTGACGTACTATGAAAAAGCTATGCCTACCTATACTGATGGCCCTGATTGTCATTGGATGCTCTGGAGGGGGTGATGACACTCCGGCTCCCAACCCTACACCTGACCCGATCACAATCTCCGGGACTGTTTCAGGTGCTCAAGCAAACGGAACAACGCTCAATATCGGCTCGAATGTATTGACCACCGGGGCTACCGGAACTTACTCATTGGAAGTTGAGGATGGCACCTATGCGGTAATCCCTACCAAAAATGGTCAAACTTTTAGTCCTTTGGGAAGAACAGTGACCGTTTCAGGGGCTGCACAGGCTAGTATCGACTTCACTGGTACGACCACTCAAACGGTGACCGTTTTTGGTGAATCCTGGGACCTTTTTGACGCGAATGCTGTGAGCGTTCAGGAAAATACAGCCTCCAGACTTGATGTAACCATGGCCCAGAATGCTTTGTGGTTTGAGGCGAGTCAAGGCGGCTTAACCTATCAGAATGTAACGGGAAACTTTACCCTATCGGCAACAGTGAGTGTTAGAAGGGCCAGCGATCCAGCGGCTTCAGTCAATTGCGGGGTTTGCCTGGGAGGTTTGATGGCGCGAAGTCCAGACAATAGAGGTGGGGAGGACTATGTTCATATTGTATCTGGAAACACACCTTCGGGATTGGGCTATGAGACAAAAAACACGAATGACAGTGTTTCACCATTTGAACCGATATCAGATGATTCCTCGGATCATGAGTTAAGAATTTGTAGAGAGGGTAGCACTTTCAGGCTTTATCAGCGAGCGATTGGAAATAATACCTGGAACCTGGCCGCCACTTACAACCGCCCTGATTTACCACCCACATTACAGGTAGGTTTCAATATCTACACCGCGCAGATGGGAGCTTTGGCGGATTTGAGGGTGATTTATGAAGATGTCCAACTGAACACATTTACAGGCTCTCCGGGTTGTCAGTAGGCGCGTTTAACCGAACCTGGTATTTTAAGAATCAGGAACGTTTCCAAAAAATAGGGCTGATCGGTTGAGCCACAATATAGGGCTGTCTTTTTACTGTTTTATCTTCCGACAACCCTGGACATATAGGGTAATAGAGTAGTCATCATTCGAAGATGCTGAAAGCTACTGGGTGATTCGCAAGGCTAGTCAGCTAACATGTCAGCATTAAAATAATCGAGAAGGAGTTTTATTTTACATAATAACATTATGTATATTTACCTAATGTTATTATGTAAAGATTATTGCTATGGCGTATAAGACTCTTGTGGCTGCCTCTACCAAGCCACTTGTCCTCTCAATCCTTTCTCATGGCAAGTGCTATGGGTATCAAATCATTAAGCATGTGCAGGAACTCACGAATGGGGAACTCCAATGGACCGATGCTATGCTTTATCCTGTTCTGCATCGCATGGAAGGCGATGCGTTGGTTCAGTCTGAATGGGTTATCCTGGAAAACGGCAGGAAAAGGAAATACTATTCCATAACGGACAAAGGAAAAGCGGAAAGAGAAGACACCAAGAAGCAATGGATCAATGTTAACCGGGCGTTGCAGTTGCTATGGAAATCTGGAAATGAATTACAATTGGGTTAAAAATGAGTGAGTTTAATTTAGAACAATCAATTCAGGAGTGGAAACGCACCCTTTGGAAGCAGCAGGGTCTTGAGCCAGGTCATATCGAAGAATTAGAAAGCCACTTGAGAGACAAGATTGATGATTACTTAGAGCAGGGTCTTTCTTCGGAAAAAGCATTCAATCAAGCCAAAGAGCGTTCGATGCCTGAACCAGAGCTCATCGCAACAGATTTTTTTAACGCCCGTCACAAAGGAAGAAAGAAACCGCCATGGCAGCGTAAAGCCAGTATCTCTTCCAGAATGCCGATGAATATCAAAGTGGCTGTGCGCTTTATGTTTAAACAGAAACTCCATAGCCTTATCAATATTTTGGGTTTGGGTGTGGGGCTTTCCGCTTGCCTGTTGATCGTTCTTTATATATCAAATGAGCTCAGCTACGATAAATTTTATAAAGACGCAGACCGGATATATCGCTTTGCCAATGGGGAATCAGGCCAGTCCACTTCTCCTCGTCTGGGTATTCAGGCAAAGCTCGATTTTCCTGAAATTGAAGAGATAGCCAGGGTCAAAGGCCCGACAGAAAATACATTGAAGGTAGACAATGTCAAATTCCGGGAAACCGATGGTTTTGGGGTCGATTCTACCTTTCATAAACTCTTTTCTGTTGACTTTTTAGAGGGAAATCCTGACAAGGCCTGGACGGAGCCGAATGCGATTGTCCTGACCAAATCTTTGGCTGATAAGTACTTTCAGGGGAGTGAGGCCTATGGCAAGTTGATACATGTAAACGGAGTGCCTACAAAAGTCACCGGAGTAATCACCGACCCTCCTCAGAACACGCATCTGCAGTATCGATATTTGCTTTCATTTGCGCATACCACAGATGTCACTACGGGTAACTGGATTGAAAAATGGTACGCCACCTACGCCAAACTTGTTAGGGGTGTGGAGCCTGAGGTACTGGAGCAAAAATTTCCTGAATTCAAAAGAAAGCATGCCGGATCACAATTGATTAATTGGCTGGGATATGATAGTTACGATGAACTGTTGGCTGCCCGTAATACGGCCCCGACTTATACATTGAAACCTATGACTGACCTGCATTTGTATTACCCGGTATTTGCCTTCGGTTCGGGTGGCAGCATTGACAATGTGTATACCTTTTCCTTAGTGGCTTTCTTTATTCTACTTATTGCCTGTATCAACTTTATGAATTTGTGCACGGCCCGGTCAGCTTTGCGGTTGAAAGAAGTTGGGATCAGAAAAGTACTTGGTTCGGTTCGAAAACAGCTGATTGTTCAGTTCCTTACGGAAACGGTTTTGTTGAGCCTTTTTGCCATGATAATCTCATTGCTTCTGGCTACGTTAGCCCTAGACTCGTTTGGCAACCTTGCCAACCGTCAGTTTACTATCCAGGATCTTTTTGCCCCTGAGCTTTTGTTAAGTCTTTTGGGGCTGATGTTGGTTGTAGGGCTTCTGGCAGGTGCTTATCCGGCAATTTTTATGTCACGGTTTAAACCTGTTAAAGCACTTAAAGGAGAGCTCAAAGTCAAAGGGAGTAATACTTTTCTCCGAAAAGGATTGGTGGTATTCCAATTCGGTATTTCCATCTTTTTGATTATCAGCACAGTAGTCGTTTTTTCCCAACTCAATTTTATGCGCTCGAAATCTCTGGGTATTCACACCGAGCAAGTCGTGACCATAAAAAATGCTGCTGTATTGAATGGCAAACTTAGGGCCTTTAAGGAGTTGGCAAAACGAAGCCCAAATGTCGTTAGCCTGAGCTATTCGTTCGGTCAACCCTTCAAAAGATTGGCAAAAAGCGGTTTTAACATGGTTGATGAAGCTGATAAAAAGACCAATTTCACTATGCTGAATGTGGATGAGGACTTCTGGGCTACTTATGATATCCGATTGAAGGATGGCCGTTTGTTTTCATATGATCTGGATGCCGACTGGGCCAACCTGATTATCAATGAAGCGGGTCAAAGATGGATGGGGATTGAGTCAGTGGCAGGAGCAAAGCTTGGCCAAAACAATAACAATTACAATGTGGTTGGTGTGGTCGAAGATTTTCACTTTGAATCTTTGAAGCAAGACATTGGTCCACTTGTCATCCGATACTCTGACCCTGTGCGTGATACCACAGTTGCCAAGCGATGGGGAAAAAGCTATTTAGGTGCTTTTGATGCGTTATATTCTGCCTCGATCCGCATTACCGGGGACTATGGGGATGCACTTGACCATATCCGCGAATGTTGGTCAGAAGTAGCTCCAGGAGAACCTCTCAACTATGCTTTTGTAGATGAAATTTTCAATCGCCTGTACGATGAAGATCGCAGGTTTGGCCAGATTTTTACAGTCTCATCCGCTCTGGCCGTAGCCATATCCTGCCTGGGATTGTTTGCATTAACGGCATTCACGTTAGACAGGCGACTTAAAGAGTTGGCCGTGCGCAAAGTTTTGGGTGCCTCAGTAATAAAACTTATAAGACTGATCCTCCTTGAGTTTACCAAGCTTGTGACTATGGGCGCATTGATCTCAATTCCGGTAGGCTACTGGGTCATGCAGGAGTGGCTGTCAGGATTTGCTTATCGCATAAACTTTAGTCCACTCTTGTTGATTATTCCGGGATTGGTGGTTTTGATAATCACATGGTCGATGGTTGGCTTTCAATCCGCTAAAGTGGCCTTGAGTAACCCGGTCAATGTGCTTCGAAGCGAATAGCATTGATGCGAATTGGCCGGACTGGAATATTGAAACAGGAATCCCGACAGGTTTTGCTTTTAACTGAAAATCAAAAACTGTCGGGATTATTCTGCCCTTAACCTTTCTCAATATATAATTTGGTCGTTTTCACTTCGAATTTCCTTTTAAGACAGCCTCTCCGGGTCATCCTGACTTAGGATTGTCTTATGGTTTTTTCTTACGACTACTCTCAGTATATAAAGTAAGAGATCGGTCATTGACCCGAGCCAGTTCCGATGACTTGATCTGGAAAGTATAAGTGTCACCCTTTTCCGGGCAACAATCTTCACTATAGATATAGTACTTATCGTCTTTGTCCTTGTCAGCGACCTCAATGAATGACTTTCCCAGGAGCATTACACTTCCTTTGACTTCTCCGGTAATGCTGAACTCCTCCGGATTGCCGTTGTTTTGAGAGTACAGTTGATAGCCAAAATAGACCACGGCTATCACTACGATTAAACTGATTGTTCTTTTCATAATGTTTTTTTTAATGAGTTTTTGATCCGGAAAGAAGCAGCGCTTGAGCATTCTTATTTACCTGAATACATAGCCCTGAATCTTGCCGTTTTTTTGAATTTCTGTTTGTCAAGTTCCTTATAGATCATGGAAGCCAATACTCCAGCCGACCTGCTGCCAGAGCCATAGGGAATAGGCACGGATTTGTTGTTAAAGTCCAATTTGCCATTCTCCATTTGGGCATAGCTCACCCACGATACAATAAGTAGTTTACCATCTGACAGTACTGTCCATCCATGAGTAGCATTGTCGGTGGTCCCGGTTTTAGCGTAAAAATTTCTGTTTTTGGGAAGCCTGGATTTTAGTCGCCAGCCTGTTCCAAAGCGAAGCGTAGCGGCCATCGCTTTTTTGATTACTTCACAATTTTCCTTTTGGTAAACCTGTCTACTTCGACCATCTTCCATGCTGAATTCCCCATCGACCCCTTCTGTTGAAAGCGAAATCCATTTTCCTTTATTGAAAATGGCCTGATAGACCTGTGCTACATCTAAAGGAGTCATGCGCCTGCTGCCAAGCGGATAGTTGATCTGATTGAGGACAGCGTTGCGCCTGCCCTCCAGATTAACAGCGGGATCTTCGGAAATCTCCATTTCTTTGAAAATGGATTCGTTTTTTTCAAAGACTTTTTTCGGGTCAATCAGCTCAACAATATTATTGAATGGTGCATTGAGCGAAAGGGCTAACATTTTCTCTACACCTACTTTGCGCTTGGAAAATTTACCGCTGAAGTTGTTGACTACCGGATTACCCATTCGACCATCAAATAGCTTGATGTCTTTCACCTTAAGGCCACTTTCGAGCATACTTAATATGACGGGGGGCTTCATCAATGAGCCTATGGGATAGCCGAATCCGAAATTCACCAGATCAGTGGTACTTGGTCCGGTGCTTTGGTGCGCTATAATTTTGCCTGTGGTCACATCCACTGCTACTGAGCCTGAAGACAGCACATGCTCACCTCTCACCAACTTATCCTTGAATTCCAAAGCAAATTGACTAACTGCCGTTTCCATGGCTTCCTGGGCATCGGCTGAAAGGCTGGTCTGTATGACGCCTACTTGTTGCGCATATTGTCCCTTGAGGAATTCCCTTGTCGAAACTTCAATGAGCTTTTCCTTATTTGGACCCACCAAATTTAGTTTCTGACGGCTGATTACTCTTAATTCTGCCAGGTCCAGTAGACCCTGTTTTTCCCACAATTCAAATCGTTCAAGCAGTATATGCTTTACCTGAGTTTCATACTGATATAATTCGGTATACAAGACCCTTTTTCCACTAGGAAGCCTAAATGAATTACTGTTTTTGAGTGACCAGATCAGCAGCAGTGATTGTACGTCATTTAGCTTTGCCGGGGGCAAATCAAAGGCTTCTATGGATGCCATATACATGCCCTTGAAGTCTCTTCCTCCAAACATGGGTACACGATTTAGATATAAGGCCATGATCTGTTCGGAAGGCATATTCAGTGATAGCTGGAAAGCAGCGATCAGCTCATAAAATTTTCGCTGTACATCCTGCACCCTTCTCCCTTGATAGGCCTCATTCTTGATCAATTGCATGTTGAGGTTAGAACCCCCACCACCATGGCTCATAAATCGTCTCAAAGCCGCGAAACTTAAACCAAACCAATTGCTTCCATTGGGCAACATACTTCGCTGTTTTGAAAACCCACGGTCCTCTTGCTGTTTTAGACTTTCCATAAAGCGAGGAGGAATTTCTCCGATACCTATAGGCATGGCGTAGAAGCCTTCATCGCTAATTTCCTGGTAAAAAATCTCACCTTCCTGGCTCAAAATTGACCTGGAGTATTTTCCATCGGTATCGGGGTATGACTTTGGAAACGCACTGATCAAGAGTAAATAAAGGCCAACAGTCCACAAGACCGGCTTGAGCGTATTCATAAGACTGAGTAAGCCCATTTTTCCTCCCTTTGCTAAATAATTGCCATCTGGAAAGAGCGACTTATCCATGAATTGCTTTCGGTCTGCCAAATAGCCCAAGGCATAGAAAACAATTGTCAAAATCCCCACCAATCCGAGGAAGCCAAGCAACATGGCAAAGGAGACTATAAGTGGAATTGACATGAAGAACCCTATCAATGAAGACTGATTCCATATCGCCACCAGAGCCAAGACTGCCAAGACAATGTAAAATGGTTTCTTCAGGATTAATCTTGGCCAATAAGGTGTGAGCCCTGAATTTCCAATTTCCGGAAGCAGCATGATGCGACTTAAAACATCCAGAATCTTCCGAAAAATTCGCTTGTAGCCATGAACGAAGAATACAAACAGGACCACTCCATTCAGTACAAAAAGCACCAGGTTATTTTGCAAAAACTGGAGTCCAAGGAAAGCGGGAATATGGCTTAACAAGGAAAAAGCAAAAGCAAACCCCAATGTCCATTTAGGATTGGCTAACCTGCTTTGCCAAATTGATTTTTGATCCAGATATTGTTGAATTTCCTCCAGATAGGCCGGTTTCTTCAAGAGCTGCCAATGGATTACACAGACCAATGAGGACAGCATACTCATTTTGGCGACTACCAATAAAATGATATTCGCATATTGAGATACCACCGCGATATTTTGAGCATAGAATACCACATCGATCGCGATGAAGAGACAAGCGCCCAAAAATGAAAATACCAATTGGCTCTCTTGGTTAAATGCGACCGAATTCAATTGTTGATTCAGTTTTCGCATCATATGACCCACCGAGCGATATAAAAATAGCCCGGCAGCCATTTGAAGAGATACTGTGCCCAGTAGCGATAGAAGGCTCTTAATTCGGAAAGGACTCTGTGTTGCTATTTCAAGCGAAAAGACCCCTCTGGAGTAAATCAATTGCTCCACGATATCTCCGGTGTAGAGGTAGGCCCACGCTGAGCAAGCGATTTTGTACATTAAAAATGTGACCACGCTAATCACCAACATGCTGGTAAAGGTGATGGCAACAAGGACAAAGTTGGTGTTCACTCCTGTCAGCACCAGCCCCCTGGACCAATGCCTCAAAAACTGCCTGACTTTTGGAAAAAGTGCAAACGGAATGACCACCGCCAGCCCAAAAGCCAGGATGATAACCAATAACATAGGCTAGTTGCTTAGGTTGTCCATGATTGTCACGTCCTGCTCGAGTCCTTCTTCTAACAAGGACTTCCAAAAAGTCGCAATTTCTCCACGCCTTGTCTTCATGTGACCTTCTACCGCCTGGAGTTGAACCAGCATGATTGATGGAGCGCTTTCATAACCATAGTCGTCTAAAAATTCCTCTAACAATCGCGGATCAAAAACAGACTCGATGACCTCTGTATCAATTTCGCTTGGGATTTTCTTGTACATGGAAAATTTGCCATCGTTGATAATCAGGTCTGAAATGATAACGACTGTTGATTGACCTGAAGCCTTCATTTTCATCATCGCTTTCAAGATTTGATTGCCAATGCTCGACCCTGAATTATAGTCTTTCAGATCCTTAAGTCCTTCATATTCATCCAGGCTCTTCGAAATCATTTGGATAATTGGCCTGGGACTGCTCATCTCTTTGACTTGCTTTCTGCTCAGTCCTTTCTGGTTTACACCAATAGTTTCGGTGCTGATCCGCAATTCATCGCGTGCCGACAAAGGAGCAATGCTGACTGTCAATTGATGGCATTCTTCCATAGAGGCCAGTCCAAGATTGGACATAAATCCGGGCAAGTTATCCTTGATGTCGTTGCTCGCCTCTTCGAATAGGCGAGGATCGCTGATATCAATAAGGAATGTGACCTCACTGCTCTGAACGCTGCCGCATTCCGACATATCGCAACCCACTATGGCCAGCGATAGAACTATCATAAAATATATTTTCTTCATGACCTTTGAGTTTGAAGCTTATAGTAAAACCTGAGATCTTCTTCCGTAGGCCATTGCGGTTTAAATACCAAGGCATTCGCTGTTCCGGAAAGCATGCTTTGATAGTGATCTTGATACTCTTTGAGTTCGTTCAAGGCTTTATCCAGCGCTGAAGAAACCTGCTGCTTCAGGGATTCTTGTTGCTGCCCCAATGCCTGCCACTTAGAGTCTAGTGAAATCAAGGTGTCTTTTAAGAGACTGAAATCATTTAGCAATTGATGAGGTAGGTCTTGATTGGTTGTTTTCAATTGCTCCACCTCCTGTGCTAAGGAATTGACTTCACGTTCAAATCCATGAAGAGACTCGTACATCACAAGGGTTGCCGAATTTTCTGCCGGTTTTGGAGCAATGGGCTTCACTTTCTTGGTAGATTTTATTTTCTCTTTGTTGAAAAAGCCTAGGTAGACGACAAGGCAAATGATAGCTAAAACCACCAATACCAGTGAGGAGTTTCTTAGTAGAAAATCCCCGAACCCCGGAGTTGATTCCAGACCGGGACTTATACTAGTATCAAATTCCCATGGGTTGGCTCCTGCAACTGCCGATCCGGAAATATACTCGGTCAGCAGTGGTGCGAGTAGCATGCAGGTGTAAAGGGCGAGGAAGATTACCAGAAAAATGGATCGACCCGTGTAGTCTTTCTTTCTCAATAAATAATCGATGATGAAAAACACAGTTCCGTTGGCAAGGAGTCGCGTATAGACCTCCATGTCGCTCAGGTTTTCGCGTAATATCACATAGGATGCCACGAAAGCTAAGGTTTCGATAGCCACAAAAACGCCAAATGACCGAAGACGCCCTTTCCAGGGTCTGTTGGTTGCTACAGCTTTCTTTGGCTTCACTTCCTGTTCTTCAACCAGTTTCAAGCCGTTACTTCGCATGACTCTTTCATGGTTTGCTTTCCTGTCTTTTTGTGTAGCAAGAGCCTGGCTTTTGATCTCCAGAGATTCCTCGGCTTCTTTTTCCTTGTTTGCACTTTCCTCTTCCAGTACATCCAGGGTTGACTCATGACCTGTGATCCGAATGGCCACATCGTCCTTCTGATTTTCCAGATGAAGGAAATTGGCGGTGAAACTTCGCAATTGCTCGAACTGCGATCGTTCCAAAATCTTCATCATCCCATTGGTGAATCCATATGCCCCGTTATCTCGGGTCGGTACTGCAGCATTTTCAACGTCTTCCTTGGCACATAAATAATTATCAATACCCATGACCCTGGATTTTCTTGTATTTGTTGATAATCGTGATGCATTCTCGTTTGATAAGTTCCTTTTGAGCAAAAGGTGAAGCTTGCGCTGATGATGGTGTCGGTATTTGTGTTGTTGTTGGTGCGGGAGTTGGAGCCGACTTCTCCTGTTCTATTCTCGCTTCTTCAAAAACGGCTGTTGTGTTCATACTTGTTAAGTTTTAATGACCTGTGGTGGAGGCGCTTTTTGAGCACCCCGTAAATACATATCGTTCAGCGGAGAAAAAAAAGTGTGGAGAAGACCAACTTTTTTTACAGATGTCACACGATGAGTACACCTGAAAACGTATAAAAAAGGCCTTGGAATGGTTAATGAAGGTCGATTTAGGGGGTAATAAAAAAATCCTGACGACATCGTTAAGGATTCCACACGAGCAAAGCACACAAGATTTTGAGCTTTTTTGTTTATGGACTAAGTTGAAAGAAAGTGTTGTAAATTGGTGGTTTATGCACTTTGTTACTCAATGAAAACAACTGAGTATTTTGACAATCAACCCATTTGGCTCTAATATCTACACTACTTATTAGCCTTTTTCAGTTGGGCCCCGATCAACTGCCTTCAGTAGAAGTGATTAATACTTCTGATGGGCTTTCTAACAGTATTGTTTATGATATCCATAAGGATGTTGAAGGTTATATATGGATGGCCACAGACAACGGGTTGAATAGATATGACGGATATAGTTTCAAGGTTTTCTATCATTCTGAAACTGATCCCCACTCTATTTCCAGTAATACTGTGCGGGCAATCGAAGAAGACTCTGATGGCAACATTTGGATTGGTACCTTCAACGGGCTCAACCGTTTTAATAAGAAAACAGAACAATTCGAACGCTTCCTTGCCTTACCAAACAGCGGTATCAATCGCCTCGATTTACAAAGTATGGTACTGATTGCCAATGACCGAATTTGGTTTAATAACCAGGAAACAGTGGGCTGGTTTGATCTCAATACACTAAGTTTTGAATTCATTAAAACGGATGAAATACCATATGACATGGCTGTTGATGATCAGGGGCGGCTGTGGCTGCGAACGCGAGATGGAGCCCTATGGAGATTTGATGAAATCAGCCAAAGCCTGGTAAAAATCAATCATAATCCAAGCAAAAAGATTTCTCAAATCCATTTTGGAAGGTATTCAAAACTCCTTTGGTTATCTGAGAAAGTAGATATTGAATTCCACCCCACCGATATTTTGCCTACTATTTCAAGTGAGTTTGAAATCTCTGTGGTTTATGAAATAGACAACATCAATATTTGGTTGGGTACTGATCAGGGCCTCTTCTCGTACAACCGATTGCAAAAGCGTTTACAGAAAATCGATTTGGGCCAGGCCTCTTCCGTCTTGTCCGAATCCATCAAATCTATCTATCAAGATGATACAGGAGCCATATGGGTAGGCACTTTGAGCGGTGTTTTTCTTTTCAACCCTTATCAAAAACCATTTCATCATCTGGACTTATTGAAGGAACAGAGTGATGTCGTTATGGGAATGGCTGAGTTTAAAGAAACCATTCTGATAAATACCTTGGGACAAGGACTTTACCAGTATGATCCAGTCAAACAAAACTCTAGATCTATTCCCTTCAAGGGCACACCGCCAGTTGGCCATGATTACATTTGGAATATCACAATTGTGGCCGACACTGATTTTCCCGTTTGGTTGGCGACTAATGCTGGGCTGATACTCTTTAATCCGGACTCCGGAAGCTGGAAGCACATTGAATTACCTGTAAAAAACGAGGGTTTATCGCCAGTTTTTGCTGTTCAGAAGCAAAAAAATGGTCATTTATGGGTAGCTGACGCTAATCAAGTTTATCATGTAACGAAGACAGGGAAATACCTCAATACAGTTGCTGGATTACCGGCAATCAGGTCTATAATCCAAGACTTGGTACAGTTTGAAGATCGGTTATACATGGCCACTGATTCAGGGATCTTATCGGTTATCGATTTATCAACACAAAGCTCGAAACCTCTATCTGCCTATAATGAAAAGGCCGGAGTGCTGTTAAACTCGCCTATTTGGGACTTGCACCTGACTGGTCAGACGCTGTGGATCGGAACAAATAGGGGTTTGTACAAATACAGTACACAATCTTTTGATTTTGAGAAGATTAAACTCAATGAAAATGATGAAAATAATATCATCTTCAGCATTGCACCCAGTGTCAACAATGAGGTGTGGATGGGTACCGAAGCTGGAATTTTTCGTTTCAACTTGACAAGCGAGACAGTGACACATTATGTCCGTAAAGATGGACTTGAAAACTATGAATTTAACCGTAAATCTGTAGTTCTTGACGCCAATGAGCAACTATGGTTTGGGGGAGTGAATGGCATCACCTACTTCGACCCAAAACAAATCAACCAGAACCCGGTAAGCCCTCCTGTCTATATTACCTCGATCAATATCATAAGCAAAGACACGTCAATTGTTCAACGGATTTCGGACCAAAAAGAGATAACCCTGCCATGGCATCAAAACACCCTGGAGTTTGATTTCGTGGCTCTGAATTACAGTAACTCCGCGCAGAATCAATATCAATATCAATTGGCCGGATACGACCCCGATTGGGTGACTTCGAACAGCAGTAGGCAAGTAAGATATGTGCAATTGCCCTTTGGGTCTTACGAGTTTATGGTGAAAGGTGCGAATAATGATGGATTATGGAATCCCGCTGCCACATCTTTGAAAATCAGAATATTACCGCCTTTTTGGCGAACCCTATGGTTTCAGGCCTTGATATTTTTTATCGTTACTATATCTCTCTACATAATCTACCGTTATCGAGTGCATAGGTTATTGGAAATCGAGCGGTTGAAACTACGCATTGCAGGAGATCTTCATGACGAGGTGGGCAGTGGGCTCAGCAGCATAGCGCTTAATGGTGACATCTTGCAAAAGCAAATAGAGGCCGGTCAACCCAAACCTGAGCTGGTTTCTCGTATTACGGGAAATGCTCGTAACCTGGCCTCCTCTCTAGATGACATTGTCTGGCTCATTGATCCGCAGAAGGAAACCTTGGGTGACTTTATAGACAGAGTAAGGTCCATGGCAAGAGAATTACTCACCAGGACAACTTTCACTATGGAAGAAAAAGTAGAGAATGATAGAATGGAAGTCATTTTGCGCGCTGAAGTAAAGAGAAATCTTTTTTTACTGACTAAAGAGATTTTCCATAACATTGCCAAGCATGCCAGGGCCTCATCGGCCTCTTTGCACCTGACTTATGCAGAAAACAGGCTTGATATACTCGTTTCGGATGATGGGCAAGGCTTTAACGTAAATCAGGAAAGTAAAGGACATGGACTAGTAAGCATGCAAAAAAGAGCTCGAGAATTGTCTGGTCATTTGGTGATTAACTCGGTAGCGGGCAAGGGCACTCAAGTGTCCTTCAATATGAAATTACCGTAATTGCGGTATGGATTCTTTACCTTAAGAGCCTTTCATTTATGTATGACTTCTAGCATCAAACGTAACGTGTGGATTGTAGAAGATGACCTTTTTTTTAAAGAGTCTCTCGAAGATCTGGTGGAATCTGAGTCCGGACTCCAATTGATCTGCTCGGTTAGTTCTATTGAGGAGGCCATGGAAGGGTTTGGAAAATATGATGCACCCAAAGTGGTACTCCAGGACATTGGCCTACCCGGTCTTTCTGGTATTGATGCCATTCCCCTGTTCAAAGAAAAATATCCTGATGTAGCCATTATTATGCTCACTATTTTTGACGATGACAAGCGAGTTTTCGAAGCGGTAAAAGCAGGCGCAGACGGGTATTTATTAAAACGAACTCCCGGTAAAGACTTGATCCGTGGTATAAATGAGGTGCTCAATGGAGGCGCCCCTATTTCACCTACCATTGCTAGGCAGATCATGGAGATGTTGGCACCTAGAAAAAGAGAGGAAGAAAAGCTGACAAACCGTGAGCTTACGGTATTAAAGCATCTGGTCGAAGGGCATACGATTGATCAAATTGCTGAGATGCTCTTTATTAGTAGGCATACAGTAGATACTCATACGAAAAACATCTATCGAAAACTACAAGTGCACAATCGTAGCAGCTTGACTTCGAAAGCCATTCGAGACCGAATTGTGTGACGACTCTTCCTTTGTTTTCAAAATACCGTGAATGCGGTATGGACTCTGCTGGTTAGGGGTTTCAAATTTGTAATACTCGACTTTACACATTTAAACCAGAACTTCATGTCTCCTCGATTCAAAACTCATATTTTCTTATTGATGCTTATCAGCATTTTTCTTTGGAATTGTGGTCCGGATGATCTTGCCGAAAATTTGGCTCCTACCATTAATGGACAAGAATTTTCAGCTTCGGAAGCTGCGACTTCGGGAGATGTCATCGGCTCAGTGAGTGCCACCGACCCCGAAGGCGATGCGTTGACTTTTAGTATTACAGTCAATGACAATGGGCTTTTCGCGATTACTTCGAATGGTCAATTATCTCTGGCAGCCGGTCAAAGTCTGGATTTCGAATCATCTCAAAGTCATACCATAACAGTCGAGGTTAGTGACGGTACTTCTCAGGTCACGGCTACCATCACCATCAATGTCATTGATGTAGACGAGAACACTATGCCAACCATGAGTGCTCAGGCATTTACAGTAGCTGAGGATATTGATGATGCTACTGCTATTGGTACAGTTGTGGCCACCGATGCCGAGGGAGATAATCTCAGTTTTAGTATCACTACAAATGACAATGGGCTGTTTGAAATTACTACAGCAGGAGAGTTAAGTTTATCAGCTGGAGAAAATCTTGATTTTGAAACAACTACTATTCATACCATCACAGTAGAGGTATCGGATGGAACATTGACCGCTTCTGCAGAGATCACAATTAACGTAACAGATGTTAATGAAAATACAGCGCCAACCATAGACGATCAGGAATTTACCGTGGCTGAAGATATCGCAGAAGATATTACAATAGGTACTGTAGTGGCCACTGATGCTGAAGGAGACGACCTAAGCTTCAGTATTAATACCAATTCCGGTAATCTTTTTGAGATCAGTGCTGACGGAGAGTTGAGCCTGGCCCAAGGTGAAAACCTGGACTTTGAAACGGCAGTGAGTCATAGCATTACAGTAGAAGTTACCGATGGAGAGTTGAACACTACGGCTACCATTACCATCAATGTGACCGATGTAGACGAAAAGGAATTTGTTGGTACTGTTACTACTATTGCCGGTAACGGAGGTTTCGGCTTTGATAATGGTCCAGGCCAGAATTCCGCTTTTTCTGTCATGACCGGTATTGAAGTAACTGTCACGGGAGAAATACTCGTTGCAGATAGGCAAAATTTTGTAATCCGCCATATTGATAAAGATCTGGAGGTAACAACTTACGCGGGAAACGGTGTTATGGGTGAAACAGATGGTACTTTTGCTAATGCTCGATTTGATCTACCAACAGGCGTGGTTTCTAACCATGATTTCACCATTGTGTATGTGGTTGATATGAGAAATAGTCGAATTCGAAAACTTGGTCCGGGCGATATCGTGACGACTGTTGCCGGAAGCACACCAGGCCTGGTAAATGGAGATGTATCTGTGGCACAGTTCAGTGTCCCTTGGGACGTGGTCATTGACAGCCAGGGCAACCTATTCATAACAGATTCTAACAATCATCGCATAAGAAAAATTGATTTAAGCACAGGACAGGTGACCACTTTTGCCGGTACAGGAACAACAGGTGTATCTCAGGGTGGATTTTTGGATGGTCCTGGTAATACCGCTCGTTTCGATACGCCCAGAGGCCTTGCCATTGATGCCAACGACAACCTTTATGTAGCAGACTCAGGTAACAACAGCATACGAAAAATCGATTCAAATGGTAATGTGACTACCCTGGCCGGAAGTGGCGTTTTGGGATTCATTGATGGTCCCGGTGATCAGGCAAGGTTCAGGGTTCCAACAGGTGTTGAGGTAGATGCCAATGGAGTTGTATATGTAGTGGACCAAAATAACCATAGTATTCGCAGGGTGGATGCTAACGGCAAAGTGAGTACGATGGCGGGAGATGGGATTTTTGGCAATACCGATGGTGTCGGAGCCGCAGCTCGGTTTGGAACTCCAGAAGGCATTGCAATTGGAGCCAACGGTGATTTGTTCATAACTGACTTGAACAACTCGATCATCAGAAAAATTGTAATCAGCGAAAAGTAAGGGGCCACCTTTATGTGGTGTTCCCCTATGTTTGGTGCATTTTTGAGGATCTGATTAAGTCGACTCTTGAGTATAACTGAGGTGTTTGGGAGCTTCCATTTTTTTACTGTGGAACTGTTCTATTTCAAAATCTCAGAATACTCTTTGATAATAAAGCGGGAATTCCACTTGTTGTACCCAAAACCCATAAACGAAAAAAGCCCCTAAGAAAGGGGCTTTAAACGTACCAGAGGCGGGACTTGAACCCGCACGAGCAAAGCTCACAAGATTTTAAGTCTTGTTACCTATGACTTCATATAACTCCAAATAGGCTTGAATATCATTTAAATACACTTTTCAATTTATTCAACCTCTTATAATTGTATGCAAAAGTAGCATTTGTTGTACCTATGTTGTACCTTGAATTTGATTCAAAACAGTGAATTATGGCCTCTATTAGAGCATTATTGAGAAAAAAGCCGAACGGAAAAGGTGAGTTTCCTCTAGCAATTCGTATCACAAAAGATAGAAAATCCTCTTTTATCTACACTGGCCAATATATTGATCGGCATTTTTGGGATGAAGAGAACACTAGAATCAAGAAATCACATCCCAATTCTGCAAGGCTTAACAACCTGCTTAGCCAGAAGCTGGCAGAGGCGAACAATAAACTGCTGGAGCTGGATACTGAAAAGACTTATTCTTCTGCAACGGCTGTAAAAAGGCATGTTAAAGGTGAAATGGGTAACAAATCTTTCTTTGCTCTTGCAAGTTCTTATCTGACTCAATTAGAGCAGCAGGGCAAACACAATCGGGTTTCGGCTGAAAGACCGATGATTAAACACTTCAAAGAATTTGTAAAAGGAGACATCACATTTCAGGAGATAAGTGAGTCACTTTTGAAGAAATACCAAGCCTATTTATCAGGTAGTCGAAAGGTCACCAAAAGAACAGTGATTAATCATCTCGTACCTATAAGAACAATTCTCAACCAAGCCATCAGAGACGGATTAGTAGACAGAAAATTCTATCCGTTCGGAAAGGGAAAAATTGTTATCAAGTTTCCGCAAAGCCTGAAAGTTGGGCTCAACCAGGATGAAGTAAGAGCACTGGAACAGTTAGAACTTCCATTAGGCAAACCGCTCTGGCATGCAAAAAACGTCTGGCTTTTTTGTTTCTATTTAGCCGGCATGAGAGTCTCTGATGCATTGAGGTTAACCTGGGGGGATATTCAGAATGAACGGCTCTTTTATGCTATGGGAAAGAATGATAAAGCCGGTTCATTGCAGCTGCCGACAAAGGCGCAAAGCATCATAGCCCATTATCGTGATGACAGTATTGAGGTCGATCAAACAATCTTCCCAGAACTGAGGAACACCAATTTGGATGATTCTTTACTCGTTCAAAAGAGAATTAGAAATGCGGATAAGAAATTCAATAAGCATTTGGGTACAATTGCAGAAATGATAGCACTGGACAAACCTCTGAAAATGCATATTGCCCGACATACCTTCGGCAATATCTCTGGCGATCAGATTCCAATTCAAATGCTTCAAAAGCTCTATAGGCATACCTCCATTACTACGACAATCGGCTATCAGGCAAATTTTATTCACAAGGATGCTGATGAGGCGTTGAATCAGGTTGTGGGTTTTTAGTTTCGCTAAATGATTCTTATTAATTGTTTAGTCATTAGTTTCTAATTTGGCAATCAGATTTTATATCCGCAGAATATGAATGACTTGCTTTTTAAGTTAGGCTGCCTATCCTCTAAATGTTATTCTATGAAGTTTTGGTATTCGAGGATGAGTTTTGGGTCATTACATTTTTCGAGATAGTAGCCCAAGTTTTTCTTAGAAAATCCAATGTATGGATGAGTTTCCGGAACAAGTTCCTTAAAAGTATTCAGAACCTTTGCTCCTATTTCAAGTGCTTTTCTGTGATTACCCAAATCGGAATTTATGAGCGCTAAATTGTTCAACCTAATTGTGGAATTGAAGTTTGGCTTGCTTGAATTATTCTTGTCACATTCAATGCTCCTTTCAATCCACTCTTTGGCTCTGTCTATATTGCCTATATCTCTCTGCAACAATCCAAGGTTTGAACAGTCGTTTGCCAGTTGCGGATGATATTTTGATAAGTGAGCTTCCTCAATTTCAATCGCTTTTTCCAGGAACTTTTGTGACTCACTATAGTCCTTAAGGTTTTGAAGAACTAAACCTAAATTTGAATACCTTACCGCTAATTCAAAGTAAGATAGGGGGATACGCTTTTCTTCAATATTGATTGCCCTTAATAGAAGTTCCTTCGCGACTTTGTTTTCATTTAAGGATCTTAAGGCCAATGCGAGATTTGAAAGGTCGGAAGATGTTTCCAGACTATCCTTGCCATATTTTTCTTCTTTTGCGAAAAGAACCTTGCGAAGAACGTCTTTGGATTTTTCAAAATCACCAAGCGAATTAAGTAATGATCCATAAACGGAATTTGCAACCAATAAATCAGTATCGCCACTTGCCTTATGCTTATCAAACCACCGGAGGGCAAGTTCAACTAGAATTATGGCTTCTTGCAAATTTCCAAACTTTGTATAAATAATGCACAAATTTAGTCGAAGCGCGGCAAGTGACTCATCTTCAACCTTTGTGGTATTTAATAACCTATGGGCAAAAGGAATCCATTTGAGTCTTTCGGCTGGATTTTGGTGTAGATTTTCTTCTTTTAAAAGAAGGGCTATTCTAAGGTTGAGGTAGCTATTACCTAGATACGATAGAATGAACTCTGAATCAATGACTTTATCTACTATCTGGTGCAATTTATATTCGTTTCCGTTACTTGCATTCAAAAGCCAACCTTTGTCAACTACACTGTTGAGGGTCTCCGCAAAATTGGACTCCCTGTCTTCGAATATAAATTCCATCAGATCTTCTAGAAAGTCATAATCATGGAATATGAGCGGTAGAGAGTGAAATTGAACTAATAGCCAAAGTTCATCCTCAGATAAAGCTGATACATCAAATAATGTCTTCAAATAAGACATAATATTTTCTATACTTTCAAAATCACTATGTCGTGTTTTGACGTTTGTCCGTTGATTTCTTTCTAGAGCCAGTGTGAGTTCTTCGTATTTCAATCTATGCCTTTCCGCAGTTTTGGCCAAGATTTCAATGGTTAAAGTATGATATTCCACGATCTGGACGAGCTTGAGAATCTCATCAGGGCTATGGATGGATTGGCAATGCTTTTGAAACAAATCGGATGCCTCTACCTCATTGAGGAAACTAAGTTTCATTTCGATAAGTCCTTCTAACTTTTCACTCGAGGTAACTAGTAAATGCCATTCGGGTTGTGCTGGTAGTTGATTTAGGTAACGCTCTAGACCTTCTTGGGCATTGTCTATTACCAACAGTTTAGGGCTTCCCAGCTGAAGGTTGCTGAGTTTCGAGCTTATTTCCTCAAATAACTGTTCTACGCTTTTTCCATTAGTGTCGATGCTGAGGTTGTTTATTAGTTGGACATTCTGCACAAAATCTAGACGGACATCTTCATGGCTTTGGGAAATCCAGACAATTTTTTCATAATAATCGTAGTGCTTGAAAGTATAAGCTGCTACCAATGTGGTTTTTCCTATACCACCCATACCGTTTACAACAACATTTTCTTGTTCCTTTGAAAGGACGCGATGAAGGGTGTTTAAATTACTTTCCCTACCAATCAGGTCATTCGGGTTTACAGCCTCCGTAAAAGTCAGTTTTTTATAATCAGAAACTTTAGGTAAAAGGATTAAATCATCTGGATCGGTTTCTCCGAACTTTGTAAGTTTTTCTATGGTCAGATCGGCTAATTCTCTTGGGTCTAAATCCGCGACATTTAAATATCCCACCGTCTTATTGAAACCTGGTAATTCTGTTTCATCAAACCGAACAGGCAGGATATATTCTTTATTTTCATCAAAGGCACGAGTCTGAGCACTTTTCCATTCGAGTATTGTCCAGCGCTTTAGCGCATAGTCTTTACTGATAAAAACAATGGTAAACAGGCATTGATTCTTATAGATGTCATTGAGGTATTGATATAGATCTTTACCCCACAGCTTAGCTTTTTCAAAGTCATCATAAAAAACCCTAATCTTCGAGTTTCTTAATTCATTGGCAAACTTGTCGATATACTCACGTTGTTCACCTGCAAACGAAAGTGCTATTTCATACTTAAAGTCTAACCTATTTTTTTGCATACCACTAATTTATCAAAAAATAGAATTGTCTATAATGCTATTTAAGATTCAAAAAGTCAGGTAGAAATGATTCATTCGACCCAGAAATGAACCTTTTTCGATTCTAGAACATCTAGAATTCCTTCTAGATAGGATGCCTTTGCTCACCCCCTTAAGTTTGAAACATCAATTCGGCAATGACCTGAACGCGATTCAGATCAGAGCTTGAAAAACCCTTGAGTCTTTTAATTAAAACGCGTGAGACTTAAGACCAATTCGAGCAGGTGTGCACCGCCTTTTGATATCAAGAATGACAGAATCCTCGGCAACGAGGAAGTTGAAAATCTGCTGATTGGATTCTCGATTTCTTGGACACTTCCTCATTTAAATACGCCACTCAATCCAATCGATTGAGCAATTCCCAACCCTGAGCGAGGCTCAGGGAAAGGGGAGGCATTTCTCACAATTTAAATGAGCAATCATGAAAACAATTAGAGCACTTTTAATACTACTTATAATCCTTTTGTTCCTTTCTTCATGCAATACTGAAGATGTACGCCCTGTTGAGATTCCTAACGTTGAATACAGTGGTGGTGGTGATGACGATGATGAACCAATTATACAGGGTGATACCACTCAAACTAACTGATAAATCATAAGTCATATATTTTGGAAAGCCATCGATTAGATGGCTTTCTTATTTAATCCCGAAAGGAGATTTGAGACACTAGACCGTTGTCATACTCTTCCGACCAATCGGCCTTCAACTGATCAACTAATATGGCAATGATCTTGCCCCCGGATGTGTTGCGATTAGCTTGTCTGATCTGTGATTTACCAGGACCCTGATCTGAAACCTTGATAGTAATCTCTTCCTTTGATTTTCTTAAATGGATATCAATATTTATCTCTTTATTTGAGCCTTTCCCGTACTTAAATGAGTTGGTAACTAGCTCGTTTAATATGATACCAACTGGTAGTGCTTTATGAAGATCCAAATCGATCTCTTCCAAATCCAGACTAAGATTTAGTACCATGGCTGGAGAGCTATAAACTTGATTTAAGTTATTGCAGACATTTCTTACATATTCAGCTAGTCTGATTTCCTCCTTACTTCCTTCGAGAGATGTGTATAGACTTTTATGAATCAATGATATAGCTCGAGTCCGATCAGACATCCCTCTCAAAACTTCTTTGGCAGAAAAATCTTCCACAACTACTTGTTGTAACTCAATAATACCTGCCAAGGACTCCAAGTGATTTTGAGTTCTATGATTCATTTCTTTCAAAAGGTTTTCAACCCTGGAGTTCTCCCTTTTGGAGTTTCGGAGCAATCGAATGATTACAATGGTCAGAATTGACATTAAAATGAACAGTACAATCCAAAGGCTCATTTGACTCTTTAACAACGTCAAGCTTTGTTTTTGCTTTTCAATCTCTATTTCCTTTTTAAAGACATCGTACTTTATCTCTGCTTCAATTAAGGCCCGTGCCTTTTCTTCATTCAGTATTTTTTCTTTTAACTGACTGAGGCCATTGGCATACCAATAGGCACTATCATATCTATTGGATTCCAAAAAGAACTGCCTTTTTATCTCGAAGTTATAAGCCAAATCAGTAACCAGATTTTTGACCTCAAGTTTAGCCCGGGCAGAGTCAAGGTAGGCTCTGGACTTGTTTAACTCTTTTTTTGTGAGAAATAACAATCCCAAATGATTGTATGCTATACCCATTCCACCTTCATCATTAAGGTTTCTCCTTAACGTAAGTGCTCTTTCTAAGGAGTTCAGAGCTTGATTCAAACTGTCTTTAAGTATATATGATTCGCCTAGTTTAGAGAGTGTATTTGCCAAAGACCTATTTTGTCCTAGAACTCTTTTGATCTCATAAGCTCGCTTATAAAATGATATTGCCTGATCAAGACTATCTATCTCAAAGTACCAGTTTCCAAGATTGTGCAAACTTTGAGCTACTCCAAATTCGTAATTAATTTCCCTTCTTAAACTTAGGGCATCGTTCAAATAGGTGAATGCGAGATCAAAGTTCTTGAGGTCTCGATGAATGTTGCCCAGGGAATTAAAAGTACTAGAGAGATTCTTTTTCATTCCGAGTTTTTCAAATTGTTTGGCTGCCGATATTAATGATTCTTGAGCCCTTTCATATAAACCAAACCTCTTATAGGTAAGCCCCATATTATGCCGACTCTCAGCAATCAGTGTGTCATTCTTTGTTCTGTCATAATAATCAAGCGCAATCAAATAGTTGTCGATACTCTCTTTGAATTGGTTTTGATAGTAAAAAGCGACACCAATGTTGTTATAGGATTCGGCTATCGATTTGAAGTCCCCCGAGCTGGTAGCTTTTTCAATTGCTTGATCAAAATAGTATATAGCTGAATCGTAAGAAGAAGTCCTTAAATGAGTAATGCCTTTGTACTTCAACAAATTGACACTCTCATCTTGATCCTGGAATACAGGAAGGAACATTAGTAAAACTGTATAGAATGCGGTACTCATTTGAACACGAATATTGAACAATTTAAGGTTTTTAAATCATCATTTTCATAACTTAAATTTCTTATCAAAGACAAACCCTATTGACTAAGACTAGAGTTCTCATAGTTGAGGATGAACAACTCGTTGCATTAAGTATTCAGGCAAAGCTCGAAAGAATTGGCCATGAACCTTGTGGGATAGTTTGTGATTATCAATCAACTATCCAGGCGGTTGATAGAGAAAAGCCAGATGTTATCCTAATGGACATCGAACTCCATAGTTCTCTTGATGGAATTGATATTTCTAAGAAGCTAATTGATAGATATAACATACCCATAATATTTATTTCAAGTATCAGGGATGCTGAAAAGGCCAAGAAAGCGATCAGGACTTCTTCGACTGGTTATTTAACAAAACCAATAGATGAGTTTCAACTTTCAATGTCAATCGAAGTCTCTTTAGAGCATCACCAGAAGTTTTCTAAATTCAGCAAAAATGGTCTGAACCATCTTTTTGTGAGAGATGATCATGGGCAAACAAAGATTTTGTACAGTGACATATTTTGGATAGAAGCAGACAGGTCGTATTGCTATATATACACAAAAGGCAAGAAGTACACGCTGTCTCTGAGTCTAGGTGCTGTTAGTAAAAAACTTACGCACCTTAAATTCTTAAGAATTCATAAATCGTACTTGGTCAATCAAGAGCACATTGAAAATTTTGAGCGAGGCAAGGTCATTGTTAACTCCAATGCCCTGCCCATCGGGAGGATATATGCCAAAAAGGTAAAAGAATCGCTCAACATTCTTTAAGCACCTTGTTCATCAAATGGTCGTTGGGAAAGCCAAATGGTCGTTAGGAAATCATAGTTTCTGATTTAAACTTACTTTTCTTAATTGCTGGCAGTTCGCAGTGAAATACCGCTGGTGACGAGATAAAAGGAAAAACAAAAAGGGATATGAGCAATACGGCAAAAGACATTTTAATACCATCAAAACCTGGGGTTTTAAGGATTACTTCACTCTATGTTGGCCAAGGGGATTGTACGTTGTTGGTGGTTCCGAATGGAAGCCAGTATGACTATGTGTTAGTAGACACAAACAATGATGAAAGTGCTGGAGGTATTGATGTAGAAAAATTACTGAAAGACCTGCTTGAAGATAATCTGGGATACTTTATCAACACACACCCACATAGCGATCATCTCAAAGGGATAAAAGTAATACATGATTCAACTCCTATTTCTGAAATTTGGCACTCAGGTCATGTCCCAGGTAAAGACGATAGAGATGCATATGATGATATGCAGACTGTTATAAAGGATATTGGCGCTGACAATGAGTATTTTCTCTATGGCTCCAACGATGAAAATAAGATCCGATCGGATAAAGATTCTGACGGGATAATCCGAAAAATTGGAGACATCGATTATATCGTAATATCTCCTGCTGAATATGTAGCTGATGATGTAGATGGCGAGAATGCCAAAGCGCGAAGAGCCAGAATCCATGAGCGATGCGGAGTAATCAAGTTCTCGTATGGTTCTCCTGTCCCCTCTCATTTTTTAATTACCGGAGATTCCGACAAAAAGGCTTGGGAGGAACATATTACTGAGTATCACAAAGACAAGTTGCCTAGTGAAGTATTAAGAAGCTCTCACCACGGCTCTAGAACCTTCTTTAAAAAAGACAAGGATGATGCAGAGATATACGAGGATCACATAGAAAACATATCTCCGACCTGGGTTATAGTAAGTGCTCCGAAACAAAGTGAAAGCACACATGACCATCCACATGATGACGCCATGAAGCTTTATAAAAAGCATTTAGTAGACCAAGACAACTTACTTCATTTAGGTAAAAACAGAGAGTCCGTCATTGTCGATATTTATTCTGATGGAGGTTGTGATGTAAGGACGGATAAGGAGTTGGTAAAAGAATATGGCTTTGGGAAAAAATCTTCTGGTTCTTCAAATTCCGGCCCATTCATAGGAGCATCTACCACACGTATTGATAGAAAACCATCAGGGAACAACTAAATGTGGTGGTTTAAAAGACATCCCGAACTCTTAATCAGAGAATGTGAAGGCTTGGGTTCGGATAGTAATTATGAGGAAATTTGCCGCTCAAGAAAAAATCGTCTGGCTTCGTCAGGTAATATAGTCGTTCGACTTAAAGAGATCTCAAGATACCCTGTTTTGATAGTGTACCCTGAAGCCACTCCATATGAATTACCAAAAGTCTTTTTGCTTAAAGAGTGTATGACGCAGGTGGGGTTAGATGTAATAACTGGCAGATTCCTTGATGAAGGCTATTCCGACCTTTTGAAATCCAAAGTAACCCACCTATATAGACGACATCAAAACCCTGATGGCAGTTTGTGCCTTCTCGAGTCAGACAATTTGGAAGGTATTGGAGCTTGGTTCTTTGGTGTCAATCAAGTCATTAGCAGAGTTAGGAATTGGCTGGCTGGAATGACTACAGGAAATCTGCCATCAGAAGGTCCCGAGGTCGAACTTTATGCTCACTTTCCTCATGCCAGTAGGGAGGCAAGAATTTTAGTAACTGAAGCTTACTTTGGAGATAGCCTCATTCAAGGAGACTTCTTTGCTTATAAATTTAACGACCTAATCTCATTTGATGGAAAGGAGCGAACGACAGTCTATGCCGGGGTTTATTTAGATGGGCAATCCAGTAATGGCATTTTCCTACCTAACGAAGATTTCAAATTTCAATTGGACTTGATCATCGAAGGGTTCAGTCATCCTTCCGATTTCCATCAATCAGGTAATCAAAGCAAAATTCAAAACCTCATTAGAGAAGGGAAACTTCTTAAAGGTCATTGGTGGAATGTAAATGAACTAAGTGATCCATTTGAAGACACCGCAGGCCTTGCTAAAATTATTGGAAATGGAGACATCAAACTGGGTCACAGCCGACTATTTGAAGTAGCCATGAACGCTCTTCGAATTGCTGAGCAGCACCTTTACATAGGGTTGAGATACCCTGTCACCACTGAAAGAACTGAATGGCAATTCTTACTTTTAGAAAAGAAAGAGACATCCAAAATTGTAGCACTACTAGGTGAGATCCAGTTAGAAGAGTTCGTCAATAGGCTTAAAGAATACAATTGTAAGGCAATCTACTCTGAATTATATACGGATGAAAAGTTTCATCTCCGGAACTCCAAGAGAGCCGTTCGAGACACCCTTAAAACTCAATCTGTTAACATTATCGGATGTGGATCCCTCGGATCAGAAGTGGCGGACAGTTTGACAAAGGCAGGCTTGGGGAAATTACATTTGATTGACAAAGATGGAATCAAAATTTCGAACTCTGTACGTCATGTTTGTGGAAGTGATTATGTGGGCATATCCAAGACCTTAGCTTTGACAGACCACTTAAAGAGAATAAGCAGGTTCATCAAGGTAACAAATGATCATACCGATATTCTTGATCACGCCTTAATTCAAAAAATCAAGAATCAGGATATCAGTATATCAACCATAGCCGATGATAATGTTGAGGGCTACCTAAATGAGCAAGCAGTCATAAATGATAGAACAGTATTTTATGCTCGTGCACTCAGAGGGGGGAAATCTGCAAGGATCTTTAGAGTAATACCTGGTAAAGATGCATGTTTTCATTGTCTGACACTGCACAAACAAGATGGTCATGATCAATTCATACATATCCCTGATGATGATCAACTTCCAACTCTTACGAATGAGTGTAATAACCCAGTAAGACCGGGAAGTGCTGCTGATTTGAAGTTAATATCTTCTATAATTTCAAGAATTTTGATCGACAGTTTGCAAGATGGCTTTGGTGCCGATAATCACTGGATTTGGTCTACAGAAGAATTGCCAAAAATCGAAGGCCTTAAGCTTCAATCCACCCAGTTGGAGCCTCACCCAAATTGCCAGTATTGTTCCAATCAGCATCCCGTGGAGGTGGAGATATCAGAATCTATTCTAGACTTTATGAGGACGGAGACACAAAAATCTCCAAAGATTGAAACAGGTGGAATCTTATTGGGTGTCAATGACAAGAGTGGAAAATTGGACATTTTTTTTGCCTCTGATTGCGGGCCTAAAGCCATAAAAACGCCTACTAAGTTTGAGAAGGACATCGAGTACTGTCAAGAATTTCTTGATGGGCATACCTCCAAATATGGAGATAAAGCGATGTATTTAGGTGAGTGGCATTATCACCCAATGGCTGAAAATAAACCAAGTGATATCGATTTAGATAGTCTATCTGGCATCTCTTTACAAAAAGAATACTTAACAGATCGGCCTGTAATGATAATTCTCAACAATGAAGGTCATGCTAGAGCCACAGTACACCCAGCCGGATCGAGGCACTATCAAGTGCAACTTAAAATTCATTGAATGAAAAACACTGACTACAATTCACATGCTCTACTTCTTCTGATTGAGGAGTGTACCAAAAAATCCAACGTTCAGCTTGATCTTGCTGGAATCACAAAAACTTATGAAAACATCAAAGAATTTGCTGAAAAGAACGACAATCAGAATGTAGCAGAATTAGACGAATATCTGTACAAGATATACCGACAGGCCTTTATTGCCTCAGAAAAAGGGGTTGGCATCGGGATGAAATATTCTAATCTCTTAACAGTCTGTAAGTATGCAGGATATAAGGATTTCAAAGATTTCTTAGAAAAGAAATCTATCGAAATAAACGAAGCTGAGACCTCTGTTAATAAAGAAATCACAAGACAGAAGATTGAAATACTTCAAAGAGGCAATCCCAACAACGAGAACGAGTGGTTTGATAAATATGTAATTGGAGCCAGAGTTGTTCCTGCTCTTTTTGGGTTGATCCCTTTGGCTTTGACATTATCACTAATAGTCCTTCAATCGACAGAAATCACCAATACTGTCATCATTCTTGTGACCATTTTGTTCATCGCTTTGGGGTATGGTTTATCTGGCTGGTTGTCAACCTTGAGCAAGAAAACTGAAGACAAAGTCTTCCATTCAAAAGGAAAAAGAGGTTTTCCTACTTCGTACCTCATGCTGTTTGCCTATAAAAGCGAGTACAGCACTGAAGTAAAACAAAAGTACAGAGATGGTATATCCGCATTTTTTGGAATCGAATTTCCCACACAAGAAGAAGAGAAACGGAACGAGCTATTCGCACTTCAAAAACTGCATGAGGCCACTTTCAAAGTAAAAAACAACGTAAGAAACAAGATTATTCGTTCAAGCAACATTCGTTACGGAAAAATCCGAAACTCTATCCCATCTAGTTTGATGGGCGTTTTTTTATCATTGGTGGGGTTCTTAATTGGTGTTATAATGGTTAACCAATTAATGATGTTGTTGTTGGGCGTATGTTTCGGTTTTTATTTGATTACTTATCTATACCTAAACACATATAAATCACTTCTAAGCGCTTCAAAACTATACGCTAAGTACCTCCTGGAAGAATTTCTGAGTCGAGTCTAATGCTTGATAAACTAAAACTTATCGTCTGGGATGTTCAGCATGGCAATGCCATTTATATTAGAACGCCTGATGAGAGAGACGTGATCATCGATTTGGGAGTTGGGCGGAACTTAGATAAAAAGGAGAAGTTTAGCCCAATTGATCATCTCAGAAAAAGATACGGGCTAAGAAAAATCGATTTGCTCGTTCTTACCCACCCTCATACCGATCATATTGAGGATATTCTTGAGGTAATTAAGCTCCCAATTGCTCAGGCAATCTTGCCATTTCACTTGAAAAGGGTTGATTACTTGACTGATAGAGTCAGAAAACGCGATAAACCCTTATACAATACTTATCACGAACTATCCAAAGAGTTTGACTGGCAAGATGCTGTGAGTTTTGGAGATGTGACTTTTCAATTTTTCAGACATGAGAAAGCTAGTCGATCTCGAATGAATGACCATAGTGTAGTTACAGTTATCCATTATTTAAAATACAAAATTGTACTAATGGGAGACAATGAGAATATATCTCAACGAGCCCTTCTTAAAGATGATCGATTTATAAAGGCTTCATCAAACTGCAATGTCTTCCTAACTCCACATCATGGTAGAAAATATGGATATTATTCACCTATGCTTGGACATCTGAATCCGGGGCTAAGCATAGTATCAGATGCTAAACCTGGTCATACCGCCCTAAGAAATAAATACTCTGAAAAATCAAAGGGAATGGAGGTGCGCATCGAGGAAGTCCGCCAAACCAGAAACGTTCTTTCTACTAATAATGATGGAGTGATTATAGGAGAGTTAGGGATATATGAGGGAAAGCCAAAGATAAAGATACAAGCAAAGAAGATAGGTAGGAGATGAGCTATCGAAGGTATTACCAAAAGGGTATCGATTTGGGAATAAATGGTTATAAGCCAGTATTAGGAGGAACTGGTCTAGGTAAAACCCACGGTATCCTCGAGGTGGTAAAGGCAAATCCTGTTGGGAGAAAATTCATTTATGTTTCTCACCGTCACAACCTTCTGGAAGAGATGGCAGAGAAGCTCAGTAGCAATGGGATTCAGTATGCCTACCTTAAACGTGACCCTGAGATAATCCGGTCAATTTTTGAAAGCGACACGAAGCCAAATGAGCTGCTATCACTTTTGAATGATCCTGTCTTCGAGAAATATCGATCGTACTTAGATGATACAAAAGGGGATTGGCGATATAAACTTAGCACTCTCGAACTAAACCGTAAACGACTTAAAAGATTCATTGAAATAGAGAAAACTAGTAGCACTGAAGAGATTGAGCTACTAGGTCTAGAGGATGATATTAACCAACTATGCTCCTACACATTGAAGTTCTTTAAGGGAGTATGCTACTTAATTAGTGAGGTTAAAGAATTGCTTGATAAGAAGAAACCAAAAACAGATTATTCAAATCATGACTTTCATGATCAGGATCAAAAAATCCTTCTTGCACAGCACTCCATATTATTGGAGCTATTTCCTTATTGGGATTATTTGTTGTCAAAGGATAAACCAATTTTATTGGTCACTGTCCAGAAACTATTTTCTGGTTTTTTCAGTGGTTCAAGAAATTTGAATGTTTACAAACTAAAAGATAAAGTCATCTTTTTGGATGAATTTGAATTTCTAGAGCCAGTCCTTCTAAAGAGTATAATAGCCGAGTCAAAATTGGATGACCCTTTCGTGTTCATAGCTTACTTCTATCACAACATAAGTATCAAGCGGCTAGATGATAAATACCTTGGTCATGATGAAGAAATCAAGGAGAGGATTGAATATATATGGAAAAGAATAGATAGATTAAAAAAAGGATTCTACTTCCCTGATATTCGATTTTTTGCGGCCAAGGATGAGGCCATTTTGAAAGAACTGGTTGGCACCGGCATCTATCAGGCAAACTTTACGACTGTTGATCGGCCTATATACTTGGAGGCTGATCATGCCCTTCAAAAATACTGGTTGATCAATAAGAAGGAAAAAGACTCTCTCACGACATTTCATCTAATGGGAGAAATCAAGAAGATAGCGAATAGCATTCTGCAATTTTTTCTCTATTTAAGGTCGGAGAGAGAAGATTTGCATGATGAGTTATTGGAAGATGCGTTTCAAAAGACCGACTTCATTGGCTACATTAAAAGTCTCGGTTTCTACTCCTTGGCACCCTTAAGTACGACAAAGAAGGAAAGGAAGTGGTCGAGTTTCTCACATCTTTATCACAAGGGCTATGGAGTATACATTCTTAAAAAACCTAAAACCGAGGCGGAGCCAGATGAGATCAAGTTAGATCTTTATATGGTCAATTCCTCGCCTGAAAAATGCTTGCTCGGACTAATCAAGAACAACTTCGTTTTCGGACTGTCAGCTACTTCAAAGATTCCGAGATATATTGAACATTTCAATACTGATTGGATTAAAGAAGAAATCGAATTCGATGCTGACGAGAGCGTTCGTTTTATAGAATTAGATGCTGAGGACAACGAAATCCTCAAAAAACTTACTGAGGATAAAGCACTGAAGAGAAAGAATTTTTTAAAAGTAGAGAGGGCCTCAACTGAGTGTGACACAATCACAAACAGATTTGCCACAGAATTAAAAACGAGTTATGACTATCCGTATGTAAGCGGCCCAAGCGACTATCAGAAAGATCGACTTAAATATTTTTTCAACGCTCTAGACTGGATAAAACTAAATCCAATGAATAAGACGCATACTGTTGACTCGCACTTGATCTTTCTGAATTCTTTGAGGCAAGTTGCTGGAGCCTTGAGGACGCTCCAGGAGTCACCACACAAATATCAACAGCTCATAGTCTTAAAGAACATAGCTTATCATTATGAAATTACATACCAAGGTTCACGAATGTGGGTCCTCTTGTTAGACAGCAAATCTCATTCTCATTATTTTGACACAAGTAATGGTAAGTTACAGTATCAAGAAATTTTTAATACGGGGCTTCAAGTAATAGTTGTTACTCAATACCCTTCTGCAAACAATGGAGTAAACCTGCAGTATGAAAATCATACTCTGAGAGAGAAAGATAAAGCCGAAGACTTCCAGACTATCCATCTCTTGGAAGCTCCTCATTTCTATTTTTCATCAAAGGACGAGAAGTCCGCAGACTCTATTAAATCGGATATCTGGAAACTATCTCAGCTTTCAATGTCCAAAAAAATAGACCGAGTGGATTTTGGAAGATACATACGTCAAGTGGCAAAGCCTTCTTCAGGCCTTAATACAATGTATAAGTCCACAAATGATTATGTATTGAATCAGATTGCTAAAATAATACAAGCTTTAGGAAGGGTTGAAAGAGTAAGGGACAAAGGAGTCGGTCTTCAACGTGTGAGAGTAGGCAACGGGGTTGTCAAGGTGCTTAACAACTATTTTCACAAGAGAGAAATCAGCACCATTGTCACCGAAGCTTCTCAATACTACTCAAACTTCATTCACATTTTTTTTGCTGAAGCTTATAAGTTCTGCAAAAAACCAAATTTTGAAAATCGGCCGGAGTCATACCCACAAGTCCGAGAGGCGAATGCCAATTGTGAAAAGGCTTTGGATGGGCTATTGTCAAAAGTAGCAGCTGTCCAAAATGGGAGTTTAAAAGACAAGGAAGCAAGAGCTTTCATAACCTATTGGAATGAGCTAAGAGAAACAGCATTGAGGTTAGATTTTCCAAGTAAAACTCTCTTCAATTCGAGTGCTACAGTTTATCTTGAGAAGGGTGCTTCTAGAGGGGAAGTTTTACTTAATAAAGAGACAGGAGACATGTCAGAGGATTACTCTCTGGAATCAAATGAAAACTATCAACTATGGAGATTTAATTCCGTTTATAAACCTCTTTTAGTCATCGAAGAAGTTATAGATTATTTCTCCAAACAGAACTTTTCACTTGAGTTTAAAGACTTTCATAACTTTCGCTATTTTGCCCCCATTTTTTATCAACGAATATATCTCGGAGCCCTTGGTGAAGCGGCTTGTAAAGCAATGTTCTTAATGCGCAACAAACCCATTGAGGTAAGGTTCCCACATGAAAGAGACAAGAGGCTTTTTGAGGTAGCTGATTTTTATATTCCAAGCCTTGATTGGTTTGTAGATGCCAAATTTTACTCTGAAAAAAACATCAAAGGTTTGGCCTATATAAGTGGCGCTAAAACACTAGTTGATAAAATTAAGAGTGAAGCACCAAAAAAACTGAAACAAATAAGAGAACTTCAACCAGAAGCTAAACTTGTTATAGTTAATTCGTATTCAGACAATGAAGGACATACAAGTTTTTTTGATTCTAATTTCAATATAGCTTTAACTGAAGAAGGTTGTGATGTTATTGTGTTTCCAGGCTTAATGCAGCTGAAAAAATTCCTTAATCAAATTAGCGCGATCGCTTGATCCTCAAAAACTCCGAAACCATTTGTTCAGAGTCCAATTCTCCTTGTTCCAACAGCCCAAGTTTGTTCAATTGCATTGTGGCATTCTCCCGAGCAGTCAAATCGACTCTATACTCATCTGGTCTCATCAATACGTTTAACAACTTCTTCAATTCTTTGAGATGAGCAGCAGTAAGAATCTGTGTGTCACTCGCAAACCCAAGCTTGAAAAGGAATAGGTCATTCCAATCCAGTGTTTCTGAATATGGATATTTTCCTTCCTCAAAATCAGATTGATAAAAAAAGTATGATTCTAGACCAAGAGGCTTCAAGGCTTCATTGACCAAATAAGCATTCACTGCTTTGGCAATTGCCTGACTGCTGAGATGATTGGGGATTGATACTTGGGTTTTAGTACCCGGAATAGTAACCAGAATTTCTCCTTCTTGCATATCTGCCTTTGCTCCTCGTACAGAAACAGTTGAAGTAATGTTTTGCTCTTTCAAGCCCTTGGCCAACTCCTCTTGAGATGCTTTCTCCTTTTTCAGTTTCTTTAATTTTTCTTCAAGCCTATCGTATTGTTTTTCGAGTTTCAGCTTTTTATCAGAGTCTTGTTCTGTCAAAATCTTTTCTTTTAATGTCTGAAGCTCCTCTGTAACTTCTTCCGACTGAATGTTCAAGGTATTCAGTGTTTCAGAAACAGAAATACGTTGGCGTTTTAGTACCTTTACCTGCTGTCGTTTGATTCTGAGATTTTCTTTTAAATCGTCTCCCGTAACAATGGGAAAAAGCTTGAATTTTTGACGAATCTTTTCCTTGGCTCTGTTACTAATGCGATCATCCTCGTAAATGGAGAAAATGATGGTTTCAAATGCGTCTGGTGCGGTTAGGTCTATATCTGACTGATTGATTGTCTCTAAGATTCTTGAAGTATCAGATGTACCAAACTGGGCTTGGTCTAGAAAGGAAAAGAACTTCTTAAAACTGGCGTATTTCTTGGCCAACAACCTGACTTGTCCAGTCTCTTGAGCATCTAATAGTTTTTGCAAGACTTCGTAATTGGATAAGCCCTGCGATTTCAATTGATCAACCAAATTTTCAGCTGACTTTGCGCTATTTGTGTTGTTTTCTAATTGCTTTTCCCGGATGTTAAGTTGGCTTACTTTTCTTAATCTATCTAAATCCTCAGTGCTAAAATCTGGGAGTGAAAAGTCAGATTCGAACAGTCGTCTTTCTTCTAAAATTTGATCCAATAGAATCCGAGTTTCTTTTGAGTCGTCAATCTGATGCAGTGTTAGAAAGTCTGCCTTTTCAGATTCTTTTTCTGCTAATTTTATTTTGCTAACCTGGCTTTGTATTTGATGATGATCCTTGTTTGAATTGCTCCCTTTTGGTGGAGCCTTCGGACTTTGGTTTGTTTCTGGGTTATGGATAATTTCCATTGGATTTTTTGAGACCAAGCTTCTCTTCAATCCTATCATAAATCCGCATGAGTTGGATACTGTCTTTTTTAATCTTTTGTTCCTTTAAGTAGATGTGAGCTTCGAGTTTGGCCGAAAAGTATTGAGAAACTGTAATGCCCTTCTCAGAGATGAATTTTTTAGCTTCTTCCACCGGCAAGTTTGTAATTTTCACAGACGTAAGTCCATAGAACAACTTGACAGAATCCTGATCAATCTTGTACCAAGTGATCATTTGGAGAGTATCGGTTTCCTGCTTGGTTTGAGCTTGAACAAGTATGGTACAAAGCATGAAGGCAATGAGAAGAATGAGCTTTTTCATAATAAAATGTTTAGCCCTTGTCGTCCCTCCAAGAGTGATTTTACATTCTATTTCAAAAAAGTAGCGTGGAACGGAAACTCATCCTGCCTGAGAGGCACTGGTATGCCGACATCACAGAAGAGCACCGCCCACGCCATAGCATGAGCGTTTGCCCTTTACTCTCGAG
>JAJCYM010000051.1 GCA_029262895.1 Roseivirga sp. | reverse complement strand
TGAGATGTTCTGAACCCCTACTGTTGGTGGGATGATGTCGATCACTTCTACATTGACTTCTGCTGTGCTTACATTGCCATTCACGTCTGTTGCTGTGATGGTAACTGTATTGTCACCTATGTCATCGCAGTCGAAGCTGCTAATGTTGATGGTCACTGATTGTACTGCACAGTTGTCATAAGTGCCACCATCTACCATGTCGGCTGTAATGCTGGCTGCTCCGTCTTCATCGAGTTGAACTGTAATTGGGTTCGTCACGATGGTCGGTGCGGCATTGTCGATTACAGTAACTATCGCTGCTGCTGTGCTGCTGTTGTTACTCGCATCGGTTGCGGTCAGCATTACCGTATTGGCGCCTAGTGTGTTACAGTTGAAGCTATTGTTATCAATGCTTAAGGTAAACGTGCAGTTATCGAAAGTACCGTTATTCACGTCCTCCGCAGTAATAGTGTACTCTCCGTTTTCATCCAGCGCTACCGTGATGTTTTGTGTAATCACCGTTGGGTTGATTACATCTACTACTGTTACTGTAGCGGTGTTTGAGCTTATGTTGCCATTAACATCGGTGACAGTCAAAGTCACGGTATTGGCTCCCGTGTCATCACAGTCAAAGCTGGTAACATCAAGTGCTATGCTAGCAATACCGCAGGCATCGTTTGAACCTGCATCGATCATACCAGTATCGATGGTAGCCAAGCCGTTAGCGTCTAACTCAACCACAATGTTCTGGGTAAGCACTACCGCTGCTGTTACATCTTTAACGGTTACTGTGGCAGTATTAGAGTTTACGTTTCCGTTTACGTCTGTTACCGTCAAGGTTACCGTGTTCACGCCAACATTTGAGCAATTAAAGGTTGTTTTACTTAGGCTCATACTCGCTATACCGCAAGCATCGTTACTTCCGTTGTCAATGTCTTGTGGAGTGATGCTAACATTACCACTTGCATCCAGGTCGATTGAAATGTTCTGGGTGAGAACTTCAGCTGCAATGTTGTCCTCTACGGTCACATTTACCGTCTGAGATGATGCATTGCCATGAATATCTGTCACAGTAAGCGTGGTCTCATTTACATTCCCAGTGAACGTGATTGGCGTACTGAAATAGACCACTTCGTTTCCTGGTGTATTCCAGTTCTGCTTCCAGATATATCTGGCATTAGCAGAAATACCCGGTGTAGTACCCCAAATTGAACTACTGTTGGTCAATCCGAGATCTCTTGGTGTTTGAGGATTCACCCCAAAACCAGTTTCACTTAAAGTCCAGTTAGCTGCATTAGTCGACATAGTCTGCTGACCGTTCACAAACTGGAAGCTTCCCGTTACACTGAAGTCTCCTATAAACATTTCTGGTCCGCCTACATCCTCTGCCTTTACATGCAGATAATAAGTCTGACCTGGTGTTAAATTACCCGTTTGAGTAGTCACCGTTGGCCAGTTAGAATTCGAACCGATCAAGGTTCCCTGATCTGTTGGACTAGTTGAAAGGTATGCCCAGTACTGATTGTCCACGGTCATTTTTGCTGTAACCACACCGGCTTCTGATTCACCTATGTTTTCACAACCAAAGTCTGTTCTGGTCAAGGTCATTGAGGCGATCTCACAATTATCGAATGATCCATTATCTACCATTTCAGGAGTGATCACACCGTTGCCAGTAGCATCAAGTTGAACAATGACATCCTGAGCAATCACTGTTGGGGCAGTAATATCCTGGACGGTGACATTAAAGCTTTCACTAGCATTCCCGCAAGCATTGCTTACAGAAACAGTCACAGTGGTTACACCAACATTCAACACATTACCAGAACCTGTTCCTTGTCCATTTCCAGACGTGGCTCCACTAAATGTGTAGGAAACATCTGGTGTAGGTAAGCCATCCACTTGTACAGAATAATTTACTATAGCATTACAAACATCAGCATCGGTATTTACCGTCATGTTTGTTGGTACAGTTACGCTAGCAGCTACACAAGTAATCTCTGCAGCTATATCGAAAGTGATATTACCTTCATCACAATCATTGCTGACTATCGTTACCGAGGCACTATATGATGTGATGTTAGGTGCATTGAATACTAAATCAAATGTTGCTGAAGAATTTGCGGCAACAGAAGTGAGCGCACCACCAATGCTGAAATATTGTGCATCCACGCCATTCACCAAAATTTGTGAGATATCAAGGGCGTTTGCACCAGTGTTATTGATGGTAAATGTTTTCACATTGTTCACGTTCGGAAACACATCACCGTAATCACTCAAACTTCCTGTTGCAATTGCTGTCGCCCCTTCGGCCACGTCAATTTCAGGTGGGTTGGCTGCCACAGTTACTTCATCAGATTCGGCAGAACAACCAAATAGATCAATTACTCTAACGCTGTAATTACCTACTGCATTAGCGGTATAAATTTGCTGCGTGGCATTTGGAATATCCACACCATCCTTCATCCATTGATAGATGGAAGACTGGGAAGCAGTCAATACTGCCGTTCCACTTGGAGGACAGATATATGTTGTTCCGGCAGGGAAAATATCTACAGTAGGATTGTCATTAACGGTTACTTCAGTCGGAAGCGAAGTACCAGAACATCCACCAGCATTTGTCACTGCCACGGTATATGATCCAGTCACGGTTGCGATGTATTGCTGACTTGTTGCACCAGCTATGGCCACACCGTTGTTAAACCACTGATAAGAGTCTCCTAAATTGGCATTCAGAGGGATTGTCTCTCCCTGGCAAACGGTAGTTTGCCCTGAAACGATAATCGCTGCCGGTTGCACATTAACAATGGCAGGTGCAGTCGAAACGTTTCCGGCATTATCCGTCACCGTTAGGGTTACATTATTCTCTCCTATGTCATCACAGGTAAATTCCGTTTTAGAAAGTACAATTGTATCAATTCCACATGCATCTGAAGAACCATTATCGACTTGTTCAGCCGTTACCGTTACCGTACCGCTTGGCGATAAGGCAACTACTACATCTTGTGCAATAGCATTTGGTGCAGTATTATCATCCTGAGAGCTGTTATTTCGGTGGAATCTGATCTGATTACTATTGATACCACTGGTAGCTATGTCCGGAACAAAATCACCGTCTAAATCACCAATAACAATACCACTCACTTCCCCTTGAGCAGATGAAGTATAATCGAACCTTGGCGCAAAAGTGGTATTGTTAGGGTCGGTAGTTGTGTTTCTGTATACCGAGAAAATATTGTTACAAAGAGACTTTGATACAATATCTGGGAAACCATCACCATCTACATCCCCAACTTGAACTCGGTAGTTACAACTTGGCGAAGGAAGGTTAATTGGGCTGTTGAAAGACACGTTACCAGGGGTTGACGTGTTAATGAACACAGCGGTATTAAAACTAGGGTTATCAAAATTTACCGTCACATAGTCAATCTTCCCATCCTTGTTAAAATCAGCAATTTGAGATCGGTATGGACCAGTTCCTCCCGTATTCATGATTACAGGACTCGCAAAGGAGAAAGTCGCGCTACCATCGGGAGTCGTGTTTCTATAAAAAAGTGCTCTATGAAGGCCCCTTTGGTTACAAAGAATATCGGTTTTTCCGTCACCATCAATATCACCAACCATAAGACCATTTACATTATTGCCGGTATTGGCAATCGCTTGCCTGCCATTAAATGATATACTTCCTGGTCCTGAACTTGTATTCCTGGCTATATACAGCCAGTTACCATTTTCTCCTATGATATCTATTTTACCATCTTTGTTAAAATCACCTGCTGCAACCTGATAATCAGAAATACTATTGGTGGACACGGCTGTACCAGACAAAGATACGTCACCTGCTCCTGTACTTGTATTTCTCCATACATTAAAGCGGGTTACGATGTCTTTATAACCATCACCATCAAAGTCGGCTCCATATATTGATTGGCCTCCTCTTCCTCCCATATTGATATGAGAAAAACTGATATTACCAGCAGTACTGTTATTCTTCGCGACTGACAAACCGCCATTATTGGCAGCGGAAAGAACTTCTGGTCTTCCGTCCAGATCCATATCAAATGCAATCATATTGTATGCTCCGTAAGTCACAGGCAATATTTGGGCATTGTTTTGATAGGTTGTGGAGGTGATTGGAGTAGGGCAAAAAATTCCGTTGAAAGGTACCGGAGAGAAGGCAGTCAAATCACATTGATTCGTCACACTAATTCTTTCCGTACTGGCTCCAACAGGAACTATTACTTCCAGCTTCCCAAAAGTGGCACTTAGTACCTCAGCTTTTGTCGCTCCGAAATAAACGATATTATTATCGATATTATTCGAGTCAAAGTTAGCCCCAAAAATCTCGACTTTTGAACCAATAAATCCAGTATTAGGCTCAAAAGAGTTAATTATCGGGACGTCATTACAAGACTGAGCCTGGATCTGATTGCTTACACCGAAACAAACGATCACTAATAGAGATAATAGTAGCTTTTTCATAATCATTTGTTATAGGTGATATCAATTGACAAAGTGTTAATATCCAAGTCTTCAGGAACAGAAAACCTTAAGTAGGGATAGTCATCATTCTCGCATAGCGCTTTGTGTGACTGTCCTAATCCGATGGCAAATTTTTTGACTTCGTGGGTCACCTCTGTACCATCTTTATCCCTTAGTTTCAGGGTAAAGCCGACAGCATCTACGTTTCCACCTTCATTGAAGGCCCAAAAATGGATTTCAGTAGCTGATTCAGAAGAGCATTTGACGATTTGATAGTAGACATCAAACAAAAATTCGGCTTCCTCAAGGTTGTCCCAGCCTTTTATAATTTCTGGCTCAGTTTGAGCGTGCGAATGGGTCGGAAACCCTATGTGCATTAAAAAAATAAGCGTAGCTACATACGTAACCCGCTTAACAAGAGTAAAAATTCTGTTCATACATTTATGTTTTGGTCGAAAATGGTCGGCCAGGTGTAGTTGAGTATACCTGAACATTTGTAAATTCAGAAAACAGTCTAAGGAATCCCCTACCCCCCGGGGGTAGTTTTTACAAAAAATTGTATTTGAATGGCAATAAAATTGATGCGAACAACTTTCTTATCGGGTCTTGGTAGTCTGTTCATGAAGCTTATTCATCAATTCTGTTCTGTTCGTCACCGCCAGTTTGACGTATAAGTTCTTGATATGAAATTTAACCGTATTGCTCGACACAAAAAGTTTCTGAGATATGGCCGAATTGGTCATTTTATCTTTCAAACAAGTTAGCACTTGTCTCTCCCTTTCCGAGAGTTCCAGTCTATTCAATACTTGATCAAACTGACTATCGCTAATCGCATCGCAATGCATCATAGTCATCTCCATGGCCACCAGAATATCCTGTGGGGTAAAGGGTTTGACGAGATAAGCTCCTGGTTTGGCCACTTTTGCAGCCTGTACCGTCTCAGGATCAGAATAGGACGTCAAGAAAAGAAAAGGTTTACCAAGTTTAAAACATTGCTCGCCAAGTTGTATTCCCTCGCGGCCGCCTTCTAAATTGATATCAAGAATGGCCAGATCAAAATTGTCACTTTGGACGGCTATTTTTCCTTGGTCAAAGCTGTCGACTATGGCCACACACTGGTAGCCCAGGTCTATGAGCATTTGTTTCAAGGTCTCGGCAATTATGAGTTGGTCCTCTACAATAAGGACATTCAGTGAGTAGGTCGATGTCACGTCTTTAAACTAATAGTATGCATGCAGATAAAAAAATATGACGTGTGTACTTTTTAAAGATTTCAAGCTATGTCCAATTTGACAATTTGATATTCACATTCAAATGCACCTATCTTAGTTGTTCCTTAAATGAATAGACTGGTTCAACAGATATTGCCATTTTGCTTGTTGCTTTTCTACCTCATCGGTCATCAGCCCGTTGTAGGTCAGGAAATTTCCGACCCGCAGGATTTACTTGATTCGTTGTCGACCAACATGTCTAAATTTAATTCCAACTCCTATCGCGCATTTCAACTCTATAGTGACGCTGCCCAACAACTGACCAATCGAGGTAATTATCAATTAGCCGATTCTCTTTTCCAACTGGCCATGCCTTTGTCCAACCTTGAAAGTGATTCAACACTTCTAATGGAGTTAATTGCCTCAAGGGCATCAATGAACAAAATTCAAGGTAGGTTTTCGAAGGCTCTTGAAGACTACCTGACCATTTTGGACTACTACACAAGAAAGAAGGATATCAATCATCTGGTTATGGCACAGGCCCATTTGATCGAATACTATCGAACCATCCAAAATCAGGTTCGTGTCGCTCAATATATTTATGAGGGGCTTAGATGGATGAAAAATGATGCGGTTGATTCCAAACACAAGGCCTACTTCTATAGCCGTGCTGCGGCATTTCAAAGTGAGTTTAAAAAAGATGAAGACAGCACCATCTATTATTCCAATAAAGCCTTGTCATTTGCCATAGAGGCCAATGATAGGTTCTGTATTGCATTGAGCCAAAATGAACTGGGTTTTATTTATATGAATATAGACAAACGAGATACCGCGAGGAGTTTTGGTTTTTTTCGTGCCGCCTCGGACAATTTTCTTTCTATCCAGCGATATCGTGATTACATCTCCGTAATGGAGAATATTGCCAGAAATTACTACATGATAGATATACCCACCAAGGCTATAGAAACACTTGAAATGGCCATTGACATAGCAGAAGCCAACAATTGGATTACCTTTTTGGATGGTTCTTACTTGCTTTTAGCAGAGTCATATCGCGCCCTTGGTGATTATGAGATGTATAGTGACTATATGATGAAAGCTTATTTTGCCAAGATTGAAACGCTCAACGATGAGCACGCCATAGAGGCCAGCGAACTCACGGCTAATTTTGAAAAAGATATTGCTGAGCGAAAACTTCAAGAGCAACAGGTTCAAACCCAATTGGCTCAAGAACGGGCACGCGACAATCGCAACGCCTTGATTGCTACTATTATTATCTCCGTTGTACTACTAACTATCACGATAATCAGTGTACAGCTTTACTTCCGATTCCGTAAAAAGAATGCGCAGTTTAGTGTCCAACAGAAAATCATTCAGGAAACCAATGCGCAGCTCACCAATGCTCTGGATCAGCAAAATGTGCTCTATCGAGAACTCAATCATCGGGTAAAGAATAATCTTACCGTCCTGTCCGGACTGATCTATCTTCAGGAATCAGGAGAAACCGAAATTTTACAAAAGGAAATTTATGAAACGCTCCGCCATAGAATACAGTCTATCGCCATTGTACATCAAAATTTATACGAATTTAATGAGGCCTTAAATCTTAATTTTCAAGATTACCTCAGACAGCTTATTCCTAATATTGCAAATGCCTTCAGTGGTGATAACAGAGTAAGTACGAGCATTCGATGCGAAAACCTGATCGTAAATATTGATGAAGCTGTACCCTTAGCCATGATCATTAATGAATTGATCACCAATTCTTTCAAACATGCCTTCAATAATGTTGACAAAGGAAAGATTGAATTATGGTCTAAAAATTCTGATGGTAACCGAGCCATTTATTACCGTGATAATGGACCTGGCCAGGAAACTATGGACAAAGAATCCAATCCTAAATCTCTTGGCATGCGCCTTGTTAAATTGATGGTTGCACAATTAAAAGGGACCCTTACTTATACAGGAAATCATACAGGGGTATGCTACAAAATTGAGCTGCGCTAAACTGCCGAATTAACTATCAAAATCTATCAGATTAGGTGAAACATCCTTTCGAGTTAAATCTGTAAACTTTTTCAGGACGATACATTGTTCCATAGCATATCAGGGAATCTGTGATTTCTACGTTGGTTTCCCCCTTTAAGGGTTAGGGGCTACTGGGACTGAGAGATGTAAGATTTATGAAGTGGGATTTGCCCTTTTGGAATTTGTTTGATTGGAACCAGACGCTTCGTACCTCAGCGAAAGAAAGGGTAACGTACAATGTTGGGATGGATTAAATGAACAGAATAGCAGTGGATTAAAACGCGGCAACCTGCGTGTCGGCAGACAGGTTCAGTCGTGCTCTGCTTTTGGCGGATTTGACTGTCCTGTTCTATGGTAGTCTGAAAAGGACAGATTCTTCGGTCGCGCTCTGCCTTCGGCAGTGCACTCCCTCAGAATGACGGGAGGCCAGAAAACAGAAAACCCTGATGCTTATCATCAGGGCTTCTATTCACCTAAACACTGTGTAAGGGTTATAAAATAACGCCAAAACTCAGGTGTTTTTATGCTTGGTAAAAGTTAAACCCGGATAATGCAATAGACTTTCTATTACGGACGTAACTCACTTCGAATCAGCCGTTACTCTTCGTTTGTCTTTTCACCATAGCGGTGCTATGGTGAAAAGACAAACATCCTGATTCATTGTGATTTACGCCCTCATTACGACTCCTATTTCATTATCCGGGTTAGGTATTAGCGCCCCGGTCCGGTGGAACCGGGACGCTCTTCCATACACGGTAATTGGAATTATTTCTTAACCAGCAGTTTTACATTCCTTACAAATCCCTGAGTCTGCATTCTTACGATTAGCATTCCACTTGGCACTTGTGATACATTAAATTCGATCCTCATATTCCTGTTGGCCTCAAGATCTCCTTCATAAAGCTTGGCCACCTCTATACCCTGCATGTTGTAAACACCTACATAGGCTGGTCCGGCCTCTTCACTTGAGAAGGTTATCGTAGTCCTGTCTGAAACCGGGTTAGGTGAGGCCGCCAGTTCTATTATTGGACCTTGTACCTCTTGATTGTCTACCTCTCTGCTATCAAACATATCTGTGCTTGTCGATAGACTTATTTCCTGTAGCAAGGTTCCACATGATCCAAGGACCGCTCCTTTTCTTAACCAGTGTTGCACAGAGTACCTGCTCACTCGTTTCATCGTTCCGTTATAGCACATATCAACCTTCTTGCCATAGCTGCTGATATCGACCACATTTACTGTCAACCCTGCCGTGGTAGTGTTACCGTAGTAATCTGTTGCCGTTACCTGTACCGTGTTCAGTCCTGCATTGGCAGTAGTGTACCTGGTTCTTGGGTAATTGATGCTCTTCACCTTACAGTTGTCCGTCACCGCTGTGGCTACATCCTTCCTGTTCAGATAAACTCGCTTCTTACTATAGACAACCACCTGAATCGGATCTGCTGATATGGTTGGTGCCATATCGTCTACTACCCTGATATAAGCCTCTGCCGTGCTGCTGTTACCAGCTGCATCGGTTACGGTTAAGGTTACTTTGTGCCCTTTGGCCGCTTTCTCCTTCTTGTGACCTTTGGCCTTGCCTTTACCAGGATCGTTGTCGTCATCATCGTCATCGTAGTTATGCCCTTTGCCTTTTCCTTTGCTATGGCCATATAGCCCACTCTTCTGAATGTCATCACAATCAAAAGTGTCTCTGCTTAGACTGAAGGTGAGTCCACAATCGGTGTTGTCGCTTGATCCATTGTCTACCAGACTTGCATCAACTGTCACTGTGCCATCTGCTCCAAGGCTTACTGTGATGTCCTGTGCTACTGCTACCGG
>JAJCYM010000050.1 GCA_029262895.1 Roseivirga sp. | reverse complement strand
TACCTATTTGGGTGTCTGAAAATGGGAAGGAGCAAAAGTGCATTGGTTCTATTGCTGAACTGAAAGCTGAAGTGGCTAAGTCAATCGCTGCCGGCTTTATGACAGACCAAATAGGAGAGGATTTTGATCTTCATCGCCCTTATGTGGATGATGTGATTTTGGTTGATAGTGCCGGCCAAAAAATGATCCGGGAGAAGGATCTGATTGACGTAGGGTTTGATTCAGGCGCTATGACTTATGCACAATGGCATTATCCATTCGAAAACCACGATATTTTTGAAAAGAGTTTCCCGGCAGACTTTATTGCCGAGGGGGTTGACCAGACAAGAGGTTGGTTTTTTACCTTGCATACCTTGGCGGTAATGTTGGAGGACAGCGTGGCGTTCAAAAATGTAATGGCGAACGGCCTGGTACTGGATAAGAATGGCAATAAAATGTCAAAGCGATTGGGCAATGCGGTCAATCCTTTTGAAACCATAGATAAATATGGTCCTGATGCCACACGGTGGTACATGATTTCCAATGCCAATCCCTGGGACAATCTAAAATTCAATATAGAAGGAGTGGCCGAGGTGCAGCGCAGGTTCTTTGGCACCTTGCAAAACACCTATGCATTCTTTGCGCTCTACGCCAATTTGGATGGATTCGCTTTTGAGGATTCTGAAATTCCATTGGTGCAAAGACCTGAAAGCGATCGCTGGATTATTTCCAGGTTAAATTCCTTAATCAAGTTGGTGGATGAGGCCTATTATGATTACGAACCCACTCGAGCGGCTCGTGCTGTCATGGATTTTGTGACTGATGAACTGAGCAATTGGTATGTTCGTCTGAATAGGAAACGGTTCTGGAAAGGAGAATATAACCAGGACAAAAAAGCGGCTTATCAAACGCTATATACCTGCCTGGTGACTATTGCCAAGCTGGGCGCCCCTTTGGCACCATTTTACATGGAGCGCTTGTATGGAGATTTGAATGAGGTAAGCAATTTAGAAGATTTTGAGTCTATCCATTTGACCGAATTTCCAGTGGCGGATGATGCGAAGATCAACGCAGACCTGGAAGAACAAATGCGACTGGCGCAGGTCATTTCTTCCTTGACACATTCATTGCGTAAGAAAGAAAGAATCAAGGTGCGCCAGCCCCTATCTAAAATAATGGTGCCGGTACTGGATGATACCACACACAGGCATATCGAAGCAGTTGAGGATTTGATCATGTCTGAGGTGAACGTGAAAACCGTGGAGTACATCAATGACGCTTCAGGCGTTTTGGTCAAGAAGGTTAAACCAAACTTCCGCAGCCTGGGTCAAAAATTCGGACCGAAGATGAAGTTGATTGCCGGACACGTGGCACAATGGGGTAAGGAAGAGATTGCACAGATAGAAGCTGAAGGTAAATTTGACCTGAACTGTGATGGTGAGGTGGTCACTTTGCAACTTCAGGATGTCGAAATCAGTAGTGAGGACATTCCTGGCTGGTCGGTAGCAAGCGAAGGGAAAATTACTGTGGCACTTGACATCACGATTACTCCAGACCTAAAAGAGGAGGGGATAGCACGCGATGTAGTGAACCGTGTTCAGAATTTGCGTAAAGACTTAGGTTTGAATGTACAGGACAAGATCAATATCAGCATTGTGAGAAATGAAGAATTGATCAACAGCGCCTTAAAATCTAATAAAGAATATATTTGCCAGGAAACACAAGCGTTAAGTTTGGAGCTGGTTGAACAATTGGACGCACCTAATCGTGTAGAAATTGACGATTGGGAATTACTATTAAACATTGTTGTCCAGTAAAGAAGTCTAAATGAAGTACTCTAAATACTTTTTTCTAACCCTCGGAGTAATCATCATCGATCAGGTGGTCAAGTTGATGGTACACAACAACATGGTTTTTGGGCCATCAGGTGAGTTAAACGTCTTTGGGGACTGGTTCAAGCTGCACTATATCCTCAACGAGGGCATGGCCTTTGGCATAGAATTCGGTTCAGAATATGGTAAGCTCGGACTTTCGCTATTCCGAATAGTAGCCATGGGGGTGATCGCCTTCTATTTATACAAAATGGCCAAAAAGGGACTGCACTCTGGGTTGCTATGGTCGGTTGCACTGATTTTGGGAGGTGCCATTGGCAATGTGATCGACAGTACTTTCTATGGGGTATACCTTAATAATGCCTCCCCTGATGCCATAACTCCCTGGTTTCATGGTAAGGTAATAGACATGTTTTACCTGGATATTTGGGAAGGCTATGTGGCCGACTGGATACCGTTCTGGGGAGGAAAGAAAATGGCATTGTGGCCAATATTTAATATTGCTGATGCGTCTATATTTATTGGTGTAGCGATAATCCTTACGTTCCAAAAGAGGTTTTTTCGCAAGACAGAAGAGGAGCAGGAACTTTCGCAAACCTCGGAAGCAGAAGTGAATAGCTGATGTTTATTTTTAAACTCCGCTGCTCACCTTTTCGTCAAAGAGGAGACTAAGCCTTGATATATTGTTGAAAAAGACGAAAACCTGGTATTTTTTTGACCTAAAATTCTATAACTTAACTAATCAAATAGTTACTGCCTAAGGCGAAATGGATGGAATGGCTATGAGGATTTACACATTCTGTCGTTGACATTTTGCAAAACGATTAAACAAAAATCATGAAACGAAAAACCAACATACTACTCTTGTCAATTGGATTTTTGCTATTGACTAGCACAACCTTTGCTTTTCAGGCCTTACCCACCGATCCTTCGGTGAAAATTGGAAAACTTGAAAATGGACTTACCTATTATTTAAAGGAGAATAGAAAGCCGGAAAACAGGGTTCAGTTTAGGCTGGCCATCAATGCCGGTTCTATTTTGGAAGATGATGACCAGCAAGGCCTGGCTCACTTCACCGAGCACATGCTCTTTAATGGCACCAAGAACTTTGAGAAAAACGACCTGATTGACTTCTTACAAAAGATGGGACTTGAGTTTGGAGGAGACCTCAATGCCTACACTTCTTTTGACGAAACGGTGTACATCTTGCCGATTCCCACAGAAGACCCTGAAAACATTGACAAGGCTCTGACTGTCTTGAGCGATTGGGCACATAATGCCACATTTGACAATGAGGAGATTGACAAAGAAAGAGGCGTTGTTTTAGAAGAGTGGAGACTTGGGCAGGGTGCCGGGCAACGGATGAGAGAAGCCACATGGCCAACTTATTTGAATGGCTCCAAATATGCGGAACGTCTGCCCATCGGGGATGAGGAGATATTGAAGAACTTCGATTATGATGTAATCAAAAGGTATTACAGGGATTGGTATAGACCCGATTTGATGGCTGTAATAGCTGTGGGTGATTTTGATGCCAGCGAAATGGAAGCAAAAATCAAGCAGTATTTTGGGGCTATTCCAGCCGCAGTGAATCCACGTGAAAGGGAGACCTTTGGGCTTCCGGATTTCGAAGGTACTCGTGTTGCGGTTGCTCATGACAAAGAGGCCACTGGCAATTCCATCACCGTCAATTTCATTACCCCTGGTGAAAGAAAAGAAAGAAGTGATACAGAGCGTTTCAGGGCAGGAATTTTAAGTGGATTGTTTGCAAATATGCTGAACCAACGTATGTCTGAGTTGACTCAGGCTGCCGATCCACCGTTTGCATTTGCATTTAGTGGCTACGGAGGCTCTTTTGTCAGAAACAAGGATGAATACACGATATATGCCTCCATTAAGGACGGCCAGTTTGAGCGAGGTTTGAAAGCCGCATTAATAGAAAATGAAAGAGTAAGGCGCTATGGCTTTACATCAGGTGAGCTGGAAAGAGCAAAAGCCTCGTTGAAGAATGGCTATGAGAGACGGGCCAAAGAAGATGCGAAGCAAGTGTCAGGTCGATTGGTAAATGCACCACTAAGTCATTTCCTGAATGGTAGCCTGATGATGAGTGCCGATCAGCGGCTTGAGGCACTTAACAGTATGTTGTCTGGTGTCGCACTGGAAGAGGTGAATCAACTGATAAAAGACTGGGTTCGTGATGATAACCGCGTGGTCATTGTAAATGCCAAAGAGGACGATAAAGATAAAATCCCTTCAGAGGCCACACTGAAAGGCCTGCTTGACGCAGTTAAGAATGATGCCAGTATTCAACCTTATAAAGAGGAAAAAGTGGCTGCTTCTTTGATGACATCAATACCAGCAAAAGGATCCATAGTTTCTGCTGAAAAGAATGAAACAACCGGAATCACAAAGATGATGCTTTCCAATGGAGCCAAGGTCTATCTAAAGCCTACTGATTTCAAAAATGATGAGGTAAGAATGAGCGCTTATAGCTGGGGTGGAACGTCTTTGTATTCTGATGAGGACGATCTGAATGCGAGTAACGCTTCAACTGCAGCAGCAGTCGGTGGTATTGGAGAGTTTTCCACTATTGACTTGCGCAAATTCATGACAGGCAAAACGGCCAGTGTCAATGCATTTATTGGACAGCATGAAGAGGGCCTGAGCGGCTTCTCCAGTAAAAAGGATATTGAAACATTCTTTCAACTATTGCATATGAAGTTTGTTGCTCCTAGAAAGGATGAAGAGGCCTTTAAAAGCTGGGCATCCAGGTCAAAAGACCAGATCAAGAACTTTATCAATAGCCCCGATGTCCAATTTCAAATTCAGCTTATCGAAATTTTGACGCAAGGGCATCCCAGAGCGGGTGGTTTTCCAAAACCGGAAGATTTTGATAATATCAATTTGGACGAAGCGCTCAGAATTTATAAAGAGCGATTTGCGGACGCCAGTGACTTTACCTTTGTATTTGTTGGCAACATTGAGATGGAAGAAATCCAGCCATTGCTGGAAACTTATGTGGCCAGCTTGCCAGCAACAAATAGTAAGGAGTCTTTTAGGGATCTGGGAATCAACCCTCCTACCGGAGTTGTGAATAAGAACGTTTATGTGGGAGTAGATAAAAAGAGTAGCACAAACATAATCATGACCGGAGACTATGAGTCTTCTCTGGATGAGAACGGCTATATGAATGCCGGGGCGAGCATCCTGACCAATAAGATGATCGAAACCCTAAGAGAGGAAATGGGCGGTGTATATGGAGTTGGTGCCAATTGGGGTGCTATAGAACGTCCTAAAGGGCAATTCCAATTCCTTATTTCATTCCCTTCTGGTCCCGACAATGCTGATGCACTAGCGGAAGCAGCACTCAAAGAACTAGAGAAAGTGAAGGCCGGAGATTTTACAGATGAAGACTTACAAAAAGTGATTACCGCGCGAATTCAAAACTTTGAAGAATCTTCAAAAACCAATGGATTTTGGGAATCAGCTATACAATCTTACCTGAAGTCTGGAAACGACCTTGAGAAGATTCTTGAAAATGTGGACAGGGCAAATGCCATAACCAAGGAAAAAATTGTGGCCGCTATGAATAAATACCTGACGGGCGAGAATGTGATCAAAGTGGTGAAACTGCCTGAAGAGTATAAGAGTAGAGATAAATCTCTCAAGCAGGAAATCAAGAAGAATTAATTGTTGACCGATAACGAGTCCAGGGCCTCTTGATTTCAAGGGGCCTTTTTGTTTGAGGATTATAGGTCAAATATGGGAGATGCTTCGTGCCTGCTCCAACGCTGAGTCCTTCGCCAAAGGCTTCGGCCACCGGAGAAAGCTATAGGCGCAAGCGTTCAGCAAAAGAAAGGTTTGTGTAGAAAGTCGGTCTCCCAATTCTAAGCTAATGAAGCCTGCCTGACTTGGTCATGTTCGCAATCACAAAAATGGTTGAAACCATTAGTCTGGAATCGCATGCCTGATTTAACCCAGGGTTTAAACCCTGGTTTTGAAGTTAACGGTCAGACCGCTCTTTCTATTCGCAGATAGCGGTCAGACCGATTGTCTATCCTAAAATGGTTGAAATTATTGACGGGGAACGTCAGACATAACCGGGCCTGGGGTTGAAACTCAGAACTGAGGTTTGTCGACAAAGCTCGCTTTACTATTCTGAGGAACAGCAATCTATTGATGTTGGTATTCGGCTAAAGAGATGTTGGTTTCAAACTCTTCCTTTGGAATTTGCTATTTGTGTTTTGGAATTTTAAAAAGGATACCTTTTTATTTAATAATCACCTCGTTGACAATGGGTTTTCCAAATTCCTTGGTTAAGAGAACCAGAATTTTATCTCTGGACATGCTCAGTTGATGTTTGAGCGGAGCGGAGGTAAGGTATACAAAGAGCTTTTTGTCTCGAATGTAGATTTTACTGGTACGCTTGGCAATGGCTGGACCCATTACCAGTTCCCAGGAATTGATAAGATTAGCCTCCTCAAATTGGTCTTCAATATGATATGCCTTAAGCATATTTTTAATGGCATCACCAACCATTTCAGGCGCTGCATTTCTTCCTCCTTTAAAACCGCGATTTGCCAAGACTTTACTTTTTTGAAATATAAATGTTGATCTATTGACTTATGAAATTTGCTTGGTGCGACAAGTTAGTTAATCTTTAATACCAATTCAATTATGAGATGGCGTGAATAGAGATTAAATTATTATCGCTTGATTAAGGCGAAAAATGAGGGCATAGCACCGCTATGGCTGATTTTTTCAACGAAGAGCAAGTGGTAAGAAATGATTTGTATCAGTCATGTTATATTTGATTTGGTATAAGTCAACAATGGTATTTCAATTATGTTTTTAAGAAAGCTTTACAAAGTTCCTGATAAGATCAAATGGCTGACCCTGGAATTGTTGGTGGTATTTGTTGGGGTATACCTGGCATTTGTCTTTCAAACTATTTCCGCTGACAGGGTGATTGACAAGGAAAAAGAGAAGGTATTCGTAAGCCTTAAAAAAGAGTTGGATCAGCTCAGAATGGATTTGCCTGGTTTCGCGGACTTTCAGGAAAACGTGAGAGAAGAGTGGGATAGCCTCGCAAATCTTCGTCAGGTAGCGTCATTTTATACTTGGAGATATATCGAGCCACAATACAATTTTAAGGTCATAGAATATGCAATAAATTCAGAAGGAACTGATGTTATTGATTTCGCTCTATATGAAGACATTCTGGATATATATTCCGCGATAAAGAAATTGGAGCATACCGAAAGATTAATGACTGAATATGGTGGGCGTTATAAAAATGTTCCGGATGACATTGATCAAAATGGAGAAACGGCCAAAGTCTTGCACGCAGAAAACCGTCTGACTTTTTTTAAATTCAGAGTTTTTGCACGTGATCGGACTGGAATATTAAGAAGGGTGGCAGAAAAAGCTTCTAAAATTGTTCAGCAGATCAATGATCAATTGGGTCCTGAAAAGACCAAAGGCGTAGACTTGGCACTCTTAAGGGAGTATCTGGAAGCCGATATACCTATGGAATCTATTGAAGAAGCATTTCTTAAGCACTTTCCACAGTACACAGTTGAAGTATTAAGAGAGGAAGCCGCTAAGGTTAGGAAAGAATAATACCAATTCAATTATGAAATGTCCTGAATAGAAATTAAGTTATTATCGTTTGATTAAGGCGAGAAATGAGGGCATAGCATGGCTATGGCTGATTTTCTCAACGAAGAGCAAGCGGTAAGAAATGATTTATATGGGTCAGGTTATACTTGATTTGGTATAAACAGATCTGAGGCAATCTTGTCTGCCAGTAGTTTGCCACTATTGGTTAAGGTAATGAAATCATCTTCAATCAAAATCATACCTTGATCCAGCAATTTTGTGAGGTAAACCTCATGCATCTGAAGCAGGTCCACTTCATAATTAGACCGAAGCAATTCAAGGTCACAGCCCCATTTGGTACGTAGGCTGGTGAGTAGGTATTCATTGACTCTGTCCTCTTCTGTCAATTCCATGATTTCATAAGGCACCAGGTCCTTTTTAATTGACCTCATATATTTGGCATTGCTCGAGACGTTGGCTCGTTTGTGGGTACCGTCAAAAGAATGGGCTGCGGGGCCAACCCCGAGATACTTCTCTTGTTTCCAATAGTTGCTGTTGTGCTGCGAATGATAACCTGGCTGAGAAAAATTGGAGATCTCATATTGTTCATACCCATGCTTTTCCATGGTCTCAAGCAATATTTCAAACTGTTGAGCGGCATACTCTTCATCTACATCTGTCATTTTCCCTTTACTCACCCAGTTGCCAAAGGCAGTTTTGGGCTCAATCGTAAGGCAGTAAGAAGAAATATGTTCCGGTCGCATGCGAATGATTTTGAGCAGATCGGCTTGCCACAATTCATGGGAATCGCTGGGCAGTGCGTAAATCAGGTCGAGGCTAATATTTTCAAAACCAGCCTGTCTTGCCTGGAAAAAGCAATCAGTCGCCTCCTGGGCAGTATGGGCGCGGTTCATCCATTTTAAATGTGGATCATGAAAAGTCTGAGTTCCGATGCTCAGGCGATTGATGTCATTTTTGAAAAACAAATCAAGGGTTTCCGGATTTAAGTCATCAGGGTTAGCCTCAAGAGTGATTTCGGGATTGCTGGAAAGATAGTACTCGAATCGGATGGTACGCATCAATCTCCTCAGTTGATTTTCATTGAGCAGCGAAGGAGTGCCCCCACCAAAATAGACCGTGTGGATTGTCTCACGCTCAAGAAATTCAGACTGCATCTCCAACTCCTGACAGATGGCATCAACCATCTCATCCATCTGCTCTACCGATTGTGTAAAGTGGAAGTCGCAATAGTGACAGGCTTTTTTGCAAAAGGGAATATGGATATATAATCCGGCCAAAGAATCGTTAATTTTATATTCAAAGTAGACGAATGTCGTTTTTTTTTCCAAGGTTCCTTTCGCTTTCTATCTTTCTTTTCTGCTGTCACTACAGTAGTGCTCAGCAGCAGTATTTCTTGGAAATCAAAAGCGAGATTCAGGATCAGAAAGTGCTGCAGAAATATCGAATTTCTAATGTCTATCCTGATTCACTACAATTGCGCCAGAGCCTGAGAGCCTACGTTCGAGTCTTGCAGGACGATGGTTATTTGCTTGCTACTTTAAAGGACCTTAAATATGAAGGCAGCCAGGTGTCCGCATCCATCAATGTGGGAGAACGCTTTGAATGGCTTGGCCTTTCGGAAGGAAATATTGATGCTGCCTTGCTCAGACGAATCGGTTTTCGGGATCGGACCTTTCGTTCAAAACCTTTCAGACATAAAGAAATCGCACGCTTACAAGGGGCCTTGTTGAATTATGCCGAACAAAATGGTTTCCCCTTTGCCAACCTGAGTTTTGATTCTCTGAGAATTGAGCAGAACCACTTTGCAGCAACATTGAATTTTGATGAGGGACCACCCATTAATTTTGATTCCCTGAGCATTGAAGGAAATACCAGAATCAACCCCAAGTTTATGAGCAGATATCTGGGCATAGTGATGGGAGAACCTTATGACCAGAGAAGGTTGGACAATATGGGCCGTATATTAAGCAGCCTGCCCTATCTACGGGTGGCATCCAACCCTCGGCTCACCTTTCAAAACTCGGAGGCGAGGGTAATATTGAATCTGGAAAGTAGGCGCATTAATCAGATAGATGGAATCATTGGATTCTTGCCCAACTCATCTAACAATCAACTGGTGGTCACGGGTCAGTTTGACATAGAATTATACAACCCCCTGGGCCAGGGAAGGCATATAGGGATTCACTGGCAAAAACTTCAGGAAAAATCACAGAGCCTGGCCATGCAATACGAACAACCGAATGTTTTTAAGGGGCCACTGGATTTAGCCACAGATTTCACTTTTCTAAAAGAAGACACCCTGTTTACTAATCGCAAATTCAGATTGGAATTTGACTATCGTTTAGATGCGTCAAGCTCATTAAGCGCCTTTACCGATTTAAAAACAACCAACCTGCTGGCTACAGCCCAATATGCGGGCCTTATGCAACTGCCGGATTTGGTAGATTTTGATTTTACGGCATATGGCTTGCGCTTTGAGTGGCAGCGATTGGATGATGCCTTTTTACCAAAAAGCGGCATTCGAGTTTCGTTGGAAGGTTCTGCCGGAAACAAGAAAATCAGGCAAAACACCGGCATTGCCCAAGAGCTATATCAGGGGGTACAACTAAAAACGCGTCAATATGAGGTTAATTTGTCTGGGGAGAAATACTGGGAATTGGGTAATCAGTTCGTCCTGGTGAATCGACTTAAGATGGGTAAGGTGTTTAATGATCGATTGTTCAGAAATGATGCCTACAGGCTTGGAGGCTTTAATAGCATCAGAGGATTCAATGAGAACTTTTTCTTTGCCACCTCTTATGCCTTCCTAACCACCGAGGCCCGGCTGTTTTTGGATGAATTTTCATACCTGTCTCTATTTGCCGATTTGGCTCGCATACAAAGTAAATTTGAGGGTGTCAACAAATGGGAAACACCCATCGGTCTTGGGGCGGGAATTAGTTTCTCAACCAATGCTGGAATTTTTAACTTTGTGTACGCAGTTGGCAGTTCGGGACAAGGTGGCATTAACCTGTCTCAGTCAAAGATTCATTTTGGTTACGTAAGCAGATTCTGAGTTGGAAATAAGAGAATTACTCGTTGTTGAAAGAAATGTATTCATAAGCATTTCCGTTCTTTTGCTATTGATATACGCATTGATGAGTAGTTTCTTCCCCAAGATCCTCCGTGTCAATTTCGACTTCAGCAAGCTTTTCATTTTCAGAGTACGCGAAGAGATAGGCTATTCTTTAAAACCTTTTAGCAAAGCGCAGCTTTTGATATCCGGTGTTTATGCCATGACCCTGGCATTTTTGATACTGTTTCTGGGAAAACAATTGGCCTCAGCTGAATCAGGAATAGTCAGTATTTTGAATTTTGAAAATTATTGGAGTGGGCTACTGCAGTGGTTGATGATATCGGTCGGGATGTTTCTTCTCATCTACCTGAAACTCATTTTTCTTTATCTATTTAGTACGCTCTTTCATATTGGCTCGGGTTATCAAAGGCAATTCGCTGACTTGTTTACCACATCTTCAATTTTCTTTTTGATCGCCTCGGTAGTCTTGTCAACCAGTCTTTACGGGCAATTTTTTCCCAGTGCCAGCCTGGCAACTGTGATGGGTCAAATTGTGATTGTTTTTCTCTTTTATCAGACTATCCTCGTTTATTTCAAGCTCTTACAAGTCACGGAGTATAGTAAGTTATATATATTTTCGTACATTTGCACCACCGAATTAATACCCCTGTTCATTGGGCTAAGATATCTGATAAGATAAGGGAAAATCAAGGAGAAAAAGTAGGGAATAACCGATGTCGAAAATCAATACAGAAGATAGGCTGATTGAAGTAAAGAGTATACTCGTATCACAGCCACAACCATCAGATGACAAGTCACCGTATTACACGCTAGCCAGAAAATACGGCATGAAAATAGATTTCAGGCCATTTATTCAGGTGGATCCGATTGATGTGAAGGAATTCAGAAAGCAAAAAATTGATTTGCTTAGTCATACTGCTGTTATTTTCACAAGCCGAAATGCCGTTGACCATTTTTTTGGAATGTGTGACTCGTTGAAAATTGAAATGCCGGCAGACATGAAATACTTTTGTATTTCGGATCAAACAGCCAACTACCTTCAGAAATATATAGTAGTCAGAAAGCGTAAGATATTTACAGGCTCCAGAACTGCTCAGGATTTGATTGAAATTCTAAAAAAGCACAAGAACGAGAAGTACGTTTTTCCATGTTCCAGCATTCGAAAGAATGATATCCCTGACTTTTTAAGTCAAAACGGATATGAACACACGGAAGCTGTTATTTATGAAACTGTGGCTAGTGATTTGTCAGATCTTGATGATGTCTATTACGACATCATTGCGTTCTACAGTCCTTCAGGCATTAACTCCTTACTGGTGAACTTTCCTGACTTTGAACAGAACAATACGAGAATTGCTGCTTTCGGCCCTACTACCGCAAAGGCTGTTCGGGATGCAAGCTTAATTTTGGACATTGAAGCTCCTCTTCCAAACGCCCCTTCTATGACTGGTGCATTGGAGTTATATATCAAAAGCGTCAATAAGACGGATTAAATTTTTGCAACCCATAGGGGAGGGTGTCATTTATCTTGTCATATATTGGAGCCAAATTAAATATTAGACTATTTTTGGCGTTACAAGACTATGATTAAAAGTACTAGATTCCTTCTAGTTTTAGCTTTTGCATTTTGCAGCTTAGGGCTGTCGGCTCAACAGGATGCGCAGTTTACCCAATACATGTTCAATAAACTGTATTATAATCCGGCATACGCGGGTTTGAGCAATGGAATGGAACTTACCGCCATCCACAGGTCGCAATGGTTTGGTTATGACGGAACAGTCAATTCATCAGGGGCACCAAACACCCAGATGATCAGTCTTAACAATCCCCTCCCGCAATATAATGGGGGTGTTGGGCTTTATATCTCCAATGATAACTTAGGGCCAACCAATAATTTTGAATTCCAATTGTCATTTGCATATCAGTTTAAACTTAAAAACGGAGGCACACTTAGCGCGGGTGTTAAGGGCGGACTTTATTCCAGTAGTTTGAATTTTGATGAGCTAGTATTTGTAGACCCGAGTGATGTGGTAGCTGGATTGACTGGTAAAGAATCGCAAATCAAACCGGATGTAGGAGTTGGGATTATGTACAGAAAAGGAAATTTTTTTGGTGGTTTGAGTGCAAATCACTTAATTGGGGCAACATTTGACTTCGGTGAAGATCAAATTTCCAATCAATTAAGTCGACATTATTATTTAAGTGCGGGTTATGACTATAAACTTAACGCGCAGTTGACGATCACCCCAACCATTTTATTAAAAAGTGTAGCGCTAGATACTTACAACTTTGATTTGAGCGTTATTGGGAAATACAACGAAAAATTGTGGGCAGGATTGGCCTATAGACAGTCTGAATCTGCATCTGCAATGTTTGGTTATGTATTGAATGATCGTTCATTGACTTTGGCATATGCCTTTGATTTTGTGGTAGCCGACCAGGATAGTAAAGAACCAACATCTCACGAGTTGATGTTGATTTATAATTTTGGAAGAAAAGGCCCCCCAATAGCGCGAGGTTCACGTATCATTCGAACACCGCGTTATCGTTATTAATCAAATATTTGCCAGAATCATGTTTTTAGAAATTTCAACCGTTGACTGGATAAATAAGTAGAAAATATTAATATTCACGCTTCATTTGGCTGATATACAAGCTTATAGATGAAAAGTGCCGTAGGACAAACTATGAAAAATTATATTTCAATGAAGAGGATTTCAGCTGCCGTAATGGTTGTGTTGTTGATAGTCTTCACCACGAGCTGCTCTATGTTTCAGGGCTTTCTTGGTGGCGGTATGAGCAAAACAGAGAAGTTGAATCAGGAAGGACAACTTATGGGAGTTCCTGATAGGGAAGGATGGGTGCAGAACATTCCTCTTGGAATGGTACCAATTCGAGGCGGAACATTTTATATGGGCCAGGCCGATGAAGATGTAGCTGCTACACAGATAAATTTCAACAGACAGGTAACCATTAGTGCTTTTTTGATGGATGCTGAAGAAATAACCAACAATGAGTACCGTCAGTTTATCTACGCAATTGAGGACACAGCAAGTCAGAATTACTTGAATTTTATTAAGCCAGACACTACGGTTTGGGCTACAGACTTTGCCTACCATATGGGTGATAAGATGATGCGCTACTATTACGTTCATCAGGCCTTTGATGATTATCCTGTTGTGGGTATTAGCTGGGATGCTGCCCAAGAGTTTGCCAAGTGGAGAACAGAATGGCTCAATACGGGGCTTCAGAATTCTGTTAGAGACTCCTTACCACCGGAGGCATTAATGCCAAACTTTAGACTGCCAACAGAGGCAGAATGGGAGTATGCATCACGTGGAGGCAGAGATATTGTTAAGTACCCATGGGGGAGCCCCTATGTTTCTAATAAAGCTGGTTGTCTTTTGGCTAACTTTAAGCCAGGCCGAGGAAATTTCATCAATGATGGTTATTCCTATACCGCTCCCGTAAATAGCTTTTTACCAAACCCATTTAACCTGTATAATATGGCAGGTAATGTGGCAGAATGGTGTCAGGATGATTTTACCCCTGTCTACAATGCCTTGGTTTGGGATTTAAATCCCGTCTATATTGAAAAGGATCCTAACAGTTTCCACTATGACAAAAAAGTGGTTCGGGGAGGATCATGGAAGGACGTTTCCTATTACCTGCAAACAGGTACCAGAACTTTCGAATATCGTGATGTGAAATCATCCTATATCGGATTCAGGTGTGCGATGGATTATCTGGGAAGCGGAAACCAGGGATTTAGCTTTTAACAAACGGAATTAAAAAATTACTTCAACCTAACCAAATAATAAAATGTCTAAAAAAGAATCAGGATTAGCAGCAAAGTTTTACGGCAGTTGGATGCCAAAAATCTATGGACTTGGTGCTTCAGTAGTAATTATTGGTGCCATGTTCAAATTGAATGGTTACCCATATGCAACTGAAATGCTTGTGATTGGTTTATCAACAGAAGCTTTAATTTTTGCATTTAGTGCCTTTGAACCTACGCATAAAGAGCCGGAATGGGAAAAGGTATATCCGGAATTAGCAGAAGGGGCTGCTCCCCAAAAACCAAAAGGAACGTCACCTGCTCAGCACCTGGACAATGCGCTTGAAAAGGCGAAAATGGGCCCCGAGCTTTTCGATAATTTGGGTAAGGGCATGAGAAGCCTTGCGGATAGTGCCTCAAAAATGTCTAATCTTTCAGATGCTGCTACTGCCTCAAGTGATTATGCTAACAATGCAAGAAAGGCGTCTGAGACATTAGGTAATATGAACAAGTCATATGCTTCTACTGCTTCAGCACTGACTGAGATGACAAATGCAGCTAAGGGAGCTAGCGAATACCAGGCACAAATCCAGGGTGTAACCAAGAATTTAGGTGCACTAAATAAAGTATACGAAATGGAACTTCAGGATGCCAACAGTCATGTGAAGGCTTTGAACAAGTTCTATTCAAATATTTCTGGTGCTATGGAAGGTCTTGGAGATGCTTCCAAAGAAGCTGAGCAATTTAAGGCTCAGATGAACAAGTTGAACCAGAATGTTGGTTCGCTGAATAAGGTATATGGAGCAATGCTCTCTGCAATGAAATCAACAAACGCTCAATAATGGCTGGAGGAAGAGAAACCCCACGGCAGAAGATGATCGGGATGATGTACCTCGTCCTGACAGCACTTCTTGCTCTGCAGATTAAAGATGAAGTACTTGAGAAGTTTGTGCTGATCAATGAAGGTTTGAAAACTTCAAACGCTACCTATGATCAGTCGAATTCGCAATCTGTTGCTGGTATAGAAAAGGCATATGTGGATCTTGGAGAGAATGAGAAGGATAAGGCTGCAGTTGATGTTGCGGCACAGATTCGTCAGGAGACACAAGTGATTCTTAAGTACATTACTGATTTGAAGGATACCATTGGAGTTGGGTCCGGGGGCAAGGAAGAAGATGGCTCTTATGCCAGATCAACCTTGAAGAAATATGAGGAGCCCACCAGGATTTTTGTCAAGGAGGGCAAGGCTGACGAACTACAGAAGAAATTGGATGATTATACCAATAGTGTTAGGACAAAGGCCAATTCTGTTCTTTCTGAGACTAGCGGAGACGTGATTAACGATTGGCCTACTTTGGCATTGGCAGGAGCAGATATTCCTTTTTATGCAAATAATAAGAAATACAAAAAGGTGGCTGAACAGGACTTTGCTCATTTGAATTTTGATCATTCACCATTGGCATCGGTCTTGGCACAATTGACCTTTTTTCAGAATCAAATTTTGTCAAGAGAATCTGTTGCTTTGGACCGACTTGCAGCCTCGATTGGTGCGACAAACATTAAAGGTTTCGATCAGATTTCTGCCACTGTATTGCCCAAGGCGAATATTGTGACCGCTGGTACTGACTTTGAAGCGGAAATGTTTTTGACTGCTGCCTCATCATCTTTGGCTCCCGAAATGACTCTTGGAGGAAGGGGAATTACTGTTGATGGATCAGGAAGAGGTCAGATTAAATTTAAGGCTAGTGCTCGTGAAAATGAGTACAATGCTGACGGTTTGGCCAGAAAGACTTTCACCGGAGAGGTAAAATTCAAACAAGGTGATGAAGAAGTGGTAGAACCTGTTACTTATGAATATTTTGTAGCCAGGCCTACGATTGAGGTTCGTTCAGAGGCCATTGAGACCTTGTTCTTGAACTGTGCTAATAATCTGAACATTGATGTACCAAGTTTAGGGCCTGCCTATCAGCCTACATTTACAGCTACTGGTGGTGAAAGCATTAAAGGAACAGAAAAAACAGCGTTGACTGTTGTTCCCTCTGCTTCAGAGGTAAAAATTGATGTAAGTAGTTCTGGCACCTATATTGGAGCAAGAACATTTAAGGTTGAGGTACCACCATTACCTAGCTTTGATATCCTGGTAGATGGCAAGCGTTACGACCCCAAAAAGGGTCTTCAAAATGCGCCTAGAACCATAAAACTGATATTAACCGCTGAAGATAATTTTAAGAGGAAGTATCCAGAAGACGCAACCTTCGTAGTTTCCAAAGGAAGTATACAATTGGCATCTGGTGCCATAGCCAGAGGAACTATTCCAATTAATGGTCTTACTGTTGATGCCAGTGTAAACCGTTTGAGATCTGTGGCTAAGTCTGGAGACCGTTATGTGATATTGATTGATGAAATCACCAGGGTCAACTTCAGGAAAGAACAAATCAAAATACCTTACAGGAAGACAATTGAGATATCAATAAATTAATTAGACCATGAAACTGAGATCTTTTCTTTTAATAACATTATGTCTGGTTTCACTGAATTTGGTGGGGCAAGAGGATAGTGTAGTCATCCGCGGTGACTACAATCCAAATTCCGTCAGACCAATCAGAACAGAAGACATCATGTTCAAGATGAGGGTGTGGAGCTGGATGGATTTGAGAGAAAAGGTTAATTCACGATGGACATCACAAGGCAGTGAGATCGTTAAACTATTGTTGGAAGGTGCAATGGATGAAATTGATGGAATCACGGCATATAAGTCAGATTCTGTCAGGAATCCTGAGGGGGACTTCAGGGACGAAGACATCCTGACTGCTGCAGAAGTGTACGAGCGCCTGAAGTTGCCAGAAGAAGATACCGAAGCGGGTTTACCAGCTGGTATTAACATTGATGATCTTCTGGGTGATTTGGGAGGTGGTGATTCCACGGCTAATAATCCTGCCGCAGAGGAGCCTTATTATGAGTTCAATGATATTACATTACTTGAGATTTGTGAGGATTTTATTATCGATAAGAGGCGTTCACGAGCTTATTGGGATATTCAATCTATTTCCATAGTGCTGAATCCCTCTCAGACACGTACAGCGACAACGGCAGTTGTAGCCAGATTTAAGTATAAGGATGTGGTGGAATACTTGAAGAAGTTTCCAAAGAAGGCCAGGTGGTATAATGCTCAGAATCCAGGACGTCCACTTACTTTTACTGAGGCTTTTGACTTGCGTATGTTTGATGCGAGACCAATCAGGTACTCAAATCCAACCAATGGCAGGATAGAGGATGTTGAAGGAGTACAAGGGTTGAACGCCATATTGGCATCGCAAAGATTTAAGAATAGACTGCTAGAGAAAGAACATAATATCTGGGAGTACTAAGAGAATAGTTTCAAGAGATCAAAAGGAAGCCTAATCGGCTTCCTTTTTTTGTTTAAAGTAATTAATCACCAAGTCGGTCTTGGCCTTTCCTATCAGCGACTCCAACTCTTCCTTGGTCGCCTGTTGAATATTGCTCATGGATTTGAATTTTTTGAGCAATTTGTCAAGCGTAGAGGCACCTATGCCCTCTACAGATTCTAGTTCAAACTGAAAGCTGTTTTTACTTCTAAGGTCGCGATGAAAGATTATGGCAAAACGATGGGCTTCATCTCTTAATTTCTGAATAAGCCTCAAGGACTCAGATTTTTTATCGATGTGTAATGGAAAGCTATCTCCTGGATAATAGATTTCTTCAAGCCTTTTGGCCACTCCAATAATCGGAATTTCACCATAAAGGCCAAGTTCCTGTAGTGCTTCAACCCCGGAACTCAATTGCCCTTTGCCGCCATCAACAATGACCAGCTTCGGTAATGGCGCATTTTCTTCCACGAGCCTTTTGTACCTACGGCCTACCACTTCTTTCATAGAAGCAAAGTCATCAGGACCTTCAACCGTTTTGATTTTATAGTGCCGGTAATCCTTCTTAGAGGGGCGCCCCATTTTGAAACACACCATGGAAGCGACCGGGTTGGTGCCTTGAATATTTGAGTTGTCAAAACACTCTATGTGAGTAGGCAATTCTTTTAACTGTAGGTCAGATTGTAGTTGCCTGAGCACCCGATTTCCCTTGTCCTTCACGTTTTCCAAAGACGCGTATTTTTCCTTTTTGGCGAACAAAGCATTTTTTAGTGACAACTCTACCAATTTTCGTTTGTCCCCTCTTTGGGGAACATTAATCTGGAATTGATCGGTTTCCAACTCAAGGGCTTTGTTAGCCACAATCTCTTTGGCAGAGCTTTGATATTGATCTCGCATTTCTACCAGAATCAGGCTCAGAATGTTTTCATCTGATTCGTTGAGTTTCTTTTTGATTTCTGTGGTTTTGGAAAGGTTGATCGTGCCGTTTTTGATCCTTAGGTAGTTGACAAAGGCATACTTATCATCAGAGGTAATGCTGAAAACATCTACATCTGAAATTTTGGGGCTAACGATAATGGAATTTGCCTGGAATTTCTCCATCAATTCCAGCTTCTCCTTGAAGTGCTGTGCCTTCTCAAAATCGAGAAGTGCTGCGGCTGAAGTCATATTACTTTTGAAGTAATTTTTAGGCAAACTCAAATTGCCCTTCAGAATATTAACAGCCTGCTCAATGTCTTTCTGGTAATCTTGCTCATCCTGCAAGCCTTCGCAGGGGCCTTGACAATTGCCAATATGGAATTCAAGACACACCTTGAACTTGCCCTTTTCAATGTTATTGGCAGAAAGATCAAAACGGCAGGTGCGTAGGGTAAATATGTTATTGATTAACCTAATCACATTATTCATGGCCTTTACGCTAGTGTAAGGTCCAAAATATGTGCCTAAAGAAGGAATGTATTTGCGAGTGCTATAAATTCTCGGGAAGCGCTCCTTACTCACGCAGATGTAGGGGAAAGTCTTGTCGTCTTTAAGAAGTATGTTGTATTTTGGTTGATTCTGCTTGATCAGATTGTTCTCCAGCAGCAAGGCATCAAATTCCGAATTGACCAACGTTACTTCGATCTGACGGATTTCGCTGGCCATGCGCAGGGTCTTGCGGTTTATGCCAGCGGCTTTATTGAAATAGCTGGCCACCCTTTTTCTAAGAGACTTGGCCTTGCCTACATAAATGAGCTCGTCTTCCTTGTTGAAATACCGGTATACTCCAGGACTATCAGGAAGTTTGGCAACCTCTTCAGGAGTGATACGGGTGTCTTGCATTATGCCAATTTATACCAAATATATTTCGATCTTCCGCTCCTAAGTGAGGATTTTGCAGAAAATTCAGCTTAGAAAATATCCTCGTCACGAATGGTATCCGTACTAACGGTGTCCTGTGGATTGTTCACTTTGAACAGGTCACAATCAATTTCTCTACTGAAACCTTCTGGTTTGATAAATGGACCCCGCTTGAGGTTCAACAAGGTATCCTCATATACCCTTTGAAAAAAGCCACCAACAATTGGCAAAGCAGTTCTTGATCCTTGACCCTCGGGCCAACTTTCAAAATGTATGGCACGATCATCTCCACCCACCCAGGCTCCGGCAACAAGGTCTTTGGTAACACCCATAAACCATCCATCAGAGGCATTTTGGGTGGTACCTGTTTTGCCACCCATTTCCATGCTGTCAGCTGGGTCGATTAATCCATATGTCCATCTAAGTCTGCCTCCAAAACCTCTTGGTCTACCTGGATCAGCTGCGCCCATTAGCATATCTAGCATTACATAGGCGACATCCTTGCTGATGGCTGTCTTTTTCTGGGGAACCTTAGAATAGATCACGTTGCCAAAACGATCTTCAATCCTGGAGACATAGTGCGGTTCTATATGTACTCCTTGATTAACAAAGGTGCCATAGGCCGAGACGATCTCATTGAGTGAAACCTCTTGTGTTCCAAGAACCATAGAATGAAAGGGCCTTATGCGACTTTGTACGCCCAGGCGCTGCACCATGTCTGCAGCATTGGTAGGTTTAATGATGTCTATAAGTCGGGCGCTCACGGAATTGGTAGAGGTGGCCAGTGCATGTTCCATGGTCATCATTTCACCAGAAAATTTACCATCCGAATTCTGAGGTGACCAGGTATCACGATTTGGTAATTGTATGACCACCGCTTGGTCCATAAAAGGGTGGCAGGGGGAATAATTATTTTCAACTGCCTTGGCATAGACCAGTGGTTTGAATAAGGATCCGGGTTGCCGTTTTCCTTGACGAACATGGTCATACTTGAAATACTTGTAGTTGATTCCACCAACCCAGGCCTTGATTTCACCATTATGAGGGTCAATGGCGGTAAAGCCACTTTGGAGGAAGTGTTTATAATAGATAAGTGAGTCCATTGGGCTCATCAGTGTATCTATTTCTCCTGCCCAAGAGAAGATTTTCATTTGTATGGGCTTATTGAGATAATAATCAATCGAGTCCTTATCATCACCATACTTTCGTTTTAGGCTTTTATAGCGTTCTGTTCTGGGCAATGCATTGTCTTCAATAAAATCTGGAATGATCCGGCCATCATCATCCAACCAGGGCTCTTTGAGCTTAGTGCTGTCCTTAGGATCGCGAAGCAATCTTAGGAACTTGGCCTGTAATGCACTCATGGCGGTATCCATTGCTGCTTCAGCATGTGCCTGCATACGGCTGTCGATAGTTGTGTAGATTTTGATACCATCTGCGTAAAGGTCAAAGTCATATTCTGAACCCAAAGCACGCAAATCCTTGGCTATCTCAGCCCTAAAGTATTGCGCCAAACCCTGGTTTTGATTTTGCACCCGATAGTCCAGCACAATGTCCTCCACCTTTAATGAATCATAGACTTCACGGTCCAGAAAACCATATTTCGCCATTTGGTTCATCACAACATTTCTTCTGCTCTTGGAATCCTTTGGATTATAGTATGGGTTGAAGGCTGTTACTGCTTTTTGCAGACCAACCAACACCGCTGCCTCTTCAACGTTTAGTTCATTAGGCTTCTTGTTGAAAAATGTTTTTGCTGCAGACTGAATACCATAGGTATTACTACCAAATTCAACTTGGTTGAAATACATGGCCATGATTTCTTCCTTAGTGTATGACCGTTCTATACGCACGGCCAATATCCATTCTTTGGTTTTGTAAATGAGTTGGTCAAGTTTACCATTTATGCCTTGAAGGCTGCCTGATTCCTCTGGCCTGGAAACACGGGTGTCGAACAGTTGTTTGGCCAATTGTTGAGTGACTGTACTTCCGCCTCCTCTGCTGTTAAAAGTAATTACTCCAAAAGCTGCCCGAAACATACTTCCCAAGTCGATGCCTGAATGTTTTTCAAAGCGAATATCTTCTGTGGCCACAAGGGCATTTATCAGGTTCTCTCCTAACTCATCATAAGTAACCGGGTTTCTGTCGTTTCGAAAATAGCTACCCAGCTGTACTCCATCGGCACTATATAATATGGAACTGAGGTTCTGTTCTGGGTTTTCTAATTGGCTATAGCTCGGGAGTTCTCCATAGAGGTTGCCAAGATTAGCACTGACCGACCAGATGTAGGCAGGGACACCCCCAAAAACCAAAATAAACATTACCCAAAACACTCGGGTTAGCTTTTTCAGCCTTCTGGTCTTTAATTGATCTTCGTCCTTTTTTTCAGCCATGATCTATTTGTACAAGCGTTGATAAAAGGTTTTATATTCTTCCACTTTCTTGCTTTGATAACGCATTTGGAAATTATCTTTCGATATCACAAAATTATCAAATTCTTTGCCCTTTGTCGAATTGAATTTTTTGGCAGCTTGATTCAGAGATTCGAAATATAACATAGCCAGTTTGCTGGCCATGCACAAGGTCTTCCGGTTTTATGTGAGTAGCTTCCATGATGGAAAATTAATAAATCTCCTCGTCAGCGATAGAGTCTTGAGGGCTGAGTAGGTTTTTGTATTCCTGACAATCAATCACGATCTCCAGGTTTTCAGGTTTTGGAAATGGACCGCGGGTCAAACCCAATAGTGTATCCGCGTAGACTCTTTTAAAGAAACCCCCTACTATGGGCAATGCGGTTCGAGCACCTTGTCCTTGTACCCAATCTTTGAAGTGGATAGACCGGTCATCAGCACCTACCCAGGTACCGGCCACTAAATCTTTGGTCACAGCTACAAACCACCCATCGGAGGCATTTTGGGTAGTTCCAGTTTTGGCACCTACTTCATTGCTGTCATTTGGAGTAAGTAATTGATATTCCCATTTCAGGCGCTGGCCAGAACCCACATTTACAGTTTCCTGTAACATGTTTAACATGACGTAGGCAGTTTGCTCACTGATACCTTTCTGTTGCCGAGGCACCTTAGAGTAAATGACATTGCCAAAACGATCTTCAATTCGGGTAATAAAATGCGGTTCAATATGTACGCCTTTGTTGACAAAAGTACCATAAGCAGAAACGATCTCATGAAGTGATACATCTTGAGTGCCAAGAACCATTGAAGGATATGGTTCAATCTTACTTTTAATACCCAACCTTTTGACCATATCCACCGCATTGTTCGGTTTTACTTTGTCTATCACTTGCGCGCTGATAGAGTTAACTGATTTTGCCAATGCACGCTTTAATGGCATCATTTCACCTGTAAATCCTGATCTGTCTGAGTTTTTTGGGCTCCAGGTTTCATAGCCCGGTAAGTCTACTGTATATGCCACATCGCGGAAAGGTTGACAAGGAGACCAACCATTTTCCACTGCTTTCGCATATACAAAAGGCTTAAATAGAGATCCGGGTTGCCTTTTACCTAACCTTACATGATCGTACTTAAAGTACTTATAGTTAATCCCTCCAACCCAGGCTTTGATTTCCCCCAAGTGGGGATCAACCGCCATAAAACCAGCTTGAAGAAAATACTTATAGTGACGAAGCGAATCTACTGTACTCATCAAAGTATCAAGTTCACCACCCCATGTAAAAATTTTCATAGGGTTTGGTTTGTTAAGATAGAAATCTACAGAATCGGAATCTTCACCATATTTTTTGACCAAATTTCTGTATTTGGGAATTCGCGGTAGTGCAGATTCTTCAAAGAAATCCGGGATAATGCGGCCATTGTCGTCTAGCCAGGGTTCAACGAGTTTGGTGCTGTCATCAGGATCTTGAAGTGATTTGAAAAACTTTTTCTGGAGAGCATGCATGGCCGTATCCATTGCTGCCTCAGCATGCCCCTGTATACGGCTGTCAATGGTTGTATAGATTTTGATACCATCTGCATAGAGGTCAAAGTTGTACTCCGAACCCAGCGCACGCAAATCCTTGGCTATTTCAGCCCTGAAGTATTGTGCCAAACCCTGGTTTTGATTTTGCACCTTGTAATCCAGGTCTATGTCTTCAATTTTGAGTGAATCATAGGTTTCGGAATCAAGAAAGCCATACTTCACCATTTGGTTCAACACTACATTTCTCCGTCTTTTCGAATTTTCCGGATTGGTGTAGGGATTGTATGCCGTTACTGCCTTTTGCAAACCAACTAATACAGCCGCTTCCTCAACATTTAGTTCATTCGGATTCTTATTGAAATAGGTCTTTGCTGCGGATTGTATGCCATACGTATTACTGCCAAATTCAACCTGATTTAAATACATGGCCATGATTTCTTCTTTGGTGTATGACCGCTCAATACGCACTGCTAAAATCCACTCTTTAGTTTTGTAGATGAGCTCGTCCAGTTTGCCACTAATCCCCTGGAGGCTACCGGACTCTTCAGGTCTGGGGATTCGGGTAGAGAAAAGCTGTTTGGCGAGCTGCTGTGTTACCGTACTTCCACCGCCTTGTCTATTGAAAGTAAGAACTCCGAAGGCTACACGGAACATACTTGGTAGATCAATACCTGAATGCTTTTCGAAGCGTGCATCCTCTGCCGCAAGAAGAGCATTGATCAGGTTATCTCCCAACTCATCATAAGTAACCGGGTTTCTGTTATTTCGAAAATAGCTTCCCAGTTGCACCCCATCAGCACTATATAATATGGAACTGAGGTTCTGTTCTGGATTTTCTAATTGGCTATAGCTCGGCAGTTCTCCATAGAGGTTGGCAAGATTGGCGCTTACTGACCAAATGTAAGCCGGGACACCTCCAAAAATCAAAATAAACATCACCCAAAGCACTCGGGTTAGCTTTTTAAGCCTCTTTGCCTTTAATTGATCTATGTCCTTTTTTTCAGCCATGATTTATTTGTAAAAGCGTTTATAAAAGGTTTTATATTCTTCCACCTTTTTGCTTTGATACAGCATTTGGAAATTATCTCTTGATATCACAAAATGATCAAATTCTTTGCCCTTTGTCGAATTGAATTTTTTGGCAGCCTGCTCAAGAGATTGGAAATATGACATAGCCAGTTCCTTGGTGCCAAAAGAGTTTATGAAGAGCAAGATTTGATTCCCTTCTTCCTCAAAGTCAAGGCTTCCCAAAGTCAGGTTTTTATCTCCATGCAGGAAGCTATTAAAAACCTTGATAGAAGACTCTAAACTGTCGGCATTGATTTGATCCTTGGAGAAGAGAAACGATACAACATGAAGTTGCTCAAAGTCTTCGCTATACTCGAAATCATCTCTTCTTATTATTTTGGTTTTGGCAGGGTTAACAGTTTCCAGTAAGTTCCTGGCGTAGTCATGAAGTTCACCTTCAGGATATTTAGCTACAAATTCATTCAAAGCCTTTTCATATGAAAAGAGATTTTCCGTTTTAGCTTTCATAATGGCTGATAACAATTCAGCATTGGGCAGAAAATCGACATCTTCAATGGTGTTCAGTGCATTGCTTAGGGTTAACTCCGCCTGTCTGTAGTTACCAGCCTCAAATTGGGCATAGGCATTTGAATAGATAAGTTGTAATTGCTGATTTCGCAGCTCTTTCTCACGAACATAGTTCGGGTTGATAAGTACTTTGGCCATTAGCGTTTCAGGATAGTCGGCAATGATCTGACTTTTATATCCTTCGGCCCGGTTTGCATCTGAATCCTTGAAGATCACATATAAGGCAAATAGTGCCTGAGGTCTGAACTCTGATTTTACGTACCTATCAACTAAAGTCTGATAGGCATTTATGGCCTTGTCAAGTTTTTCCAGTCCGTATTGGTATACATCACCTAACCTGAAATAGGCTTCCTGCATTTCCAGATGGAGCCGTTCTTTGTCTTCGGCAGATTGTGGCACCGTGGCCAACAGTTTTTGCTTCTCGGCATCGCGCCCTTCAGGTTCAATAAGCTGACCTACTGGAGCTTCAGCTATCAAATCGGTATTAGCGGTAGTAGAGGGGTCATCTTCCGTTTGAACTCTCTCTTTTTGAGATCGTCTCCAGTTGTCTTCAAGAGGTCGATTTCCCCATGTTCTCTCAAATTCTTGCTGACCCTGATCCAAAGCAGGTGAATTGTAGAAATACCAGGTGCCGGCATTGTCGGAACTAATGTTCGGAGCCGATTTGTCCACCTTGTCTACACCAGCATTAGCTTGGGTTTTCTTGGCCTCTTTGGCCGCTGCCTTCTCCTTCTTCTCTTGAGCAATTAGATAATTGTCGAGGTAGGCATCAAGAGAAACCGGGTTCATTTCAGATAGCGAAAGCAAACTGTCATTTTTTTGTATGACATTGATTTGAGTTACAAATTCTGTAAGAATGCCTTGCCGTTTCTTGATGCCGTCAAAGCCTAGCTCATCCTGTGGAAGTACAGCAACTGTGCTATCGTAGTATAGTTTGGCTAGTTCGAATTTCTCGTACTGCTCGAAGTAGAGCTGACCGGCTCTCAAAAAGGAAAGACCTTGTTGCCGAGGTTCAGGATTTTCGACCGCCACGGAAAGCAGGTAGTTTTCCAGAGCCAAGTCATAATTAGATTGCTTGTTTTCGAATTCACCCATTTCATAGTAAATCTTCCCTTTGTACTCCAGATTTTTTCCGTCTTTCAAAAGTGTTTGATAGTACTTTCTAATTTTTTCAATATCTCCAGCATTGCCAATGTCATCCACTTGCTGCATGTTCAGTTTGGCATAAAAGGTTAGTTCGTAGGGAGGAGTCCCGGCCAGGGATGCCTTATAGAAATCATAAGCTTCCTGATTAAAACCAAGTTTCTGATAAATTTGGCCCAAGATGAATTTTGAGCGTGACCTCTCATCTTTATTTTTGATAATATCACTGACTTCATTAAGATTTTGAGCAATGCCTTGAAGGTTGTTTTGGCGTTGATGAAAGTAGGCCATGGTCAATCTAAAGTCGCTTAGATTTTCAGTGGTGAGTTCAGCGGATTCCAGATAGTTGGCTACTTGTTCTGCCCTGTCCATTTCACCCATATCCATATAAGTGCGCATCAGGGTGACCAATGCCGCATGCTTTGCGTTGTCATCTTCGCTGGTCTGATTTACATATTGAAGCGTTTGAACAGCTTCCTGAAACTGACCCCTCAAGTGGCGAACCTTTCCTACAATTAGATAGCCATCATCTACGTAATCACTTGCACTGTGCCAATCAACAAGCTGGGAGGCCTTTTTGAAAGCATCATCCAGTTTAGCTTTGTTGCTTTTCACCACCCCTGAGTCTATATCAGGGTATATTTTCAGAATGTCATTATAGTTGTACTGGTAGGCATCATTGAGTGCCTGGTTTACCTCGTCTAATCTTAAATTAGCATAGAAATGGCCGTTAAATTTGGCCGTGAGGTTTTGGTAGCCTTTTGAATTGCAGGCAACAAACACCACTGAAAGTATCAGGGCGCCCAAAAATCGCTTGATATGTAAACGGTTGAATCTCAATTTGTAATGAACCCAATAGGGCAACGAAAATAAGGCCTAAATAATACAATTATAGCGAGAGGATTGTACATAAATCTATATTTTTGTTGTCCCTTAATCGTCAAATAGGTGCGCATAAAAAAAACACTCTCTAATTGGCTCAATAACCGCCACAGGCTGATTATTCAGAATGAGGAGGATTTTTCTGAAAAGGCAACCTATAATTTCACTTATGCACGGTTGGTGTTTTTTGGGTTCATTGGTTTTTTGTTGATACTGGCATTGAGTTTCTATCTGGTGAATACTGCACTGGCCCAATGGTTTGACCCCACTTATGCAGAAAGGGAAACCAGAAAGGATTTGGTGACCATGGCACTTTCCCTCGATTCACTGGAGCAGGAGCTTGGAAAACGCGATCAGTATATTCAAAATATTGGAGCTGTGCTTTCCGGAGGCAATCCTGATGAAATACCCACTTCTCAAGAACCTTCCACTGCCGCAGTTCAGTTGGAACAAAGTGAATCCTCAGACACTGTGGACTCCTTATTTAAGTCTGAATTTGAGCGAGGAGGAGACTTTTTGCTGGGGGCTTCCATGGACAATGAAACACTTGGGCAGTTATTTTTCTTTGCTCCACTTTCAGGATTTATTTCAGCAGCTTTCGACCCTCAAAATGATCATTTTGGAATCGATGTGGTTTCGAAGAAAGATGAGCCAGTGAAATGCGTGGCTGATGGGACGGTTATTTTTTCTTCATGGACACAGGACGCGGGTAATGTAATCGCGGTGCAGCATCAGGGTAATCTGATTTCAGTGTACAAGCACAATTCGGCATTAATGAAAAATGTTGGTAATTTTGTTAGTGCTGGAGATATCATTGCGATCATAGGCAATACAGGTGAGCTCACAAGTGGTCCTCATCTCCATTTGGAGTTATGGTATAATGGAAATGCCGTAAATCCTGAAGAATTTATTTCATTCTAGCACAAGAACATAACGTTATGTTTGCAAAAGAAGATAAAAAGACGAACGAGGAGCTGAGTAATATTAGTAACATAATTGGGCGAAATACCCTCCTGGAAGGCAGTATCGAGTCTGTTGGCAATATTCGTGTGGAAGGCAAGGTGCACGGGGATACCAAGGCGAAAGCCAAATTTGTTATGGGCTCGGATGCTATCGTAGATGGAAATGTGGTGGCAAGAAATGCAGAGGTTGCCGGCAAGGTCAATGGAAACATTACTGTTTCGGAGCTATTGATTCTTAAACCTAGTGCTATTATTCAGGGAGACATTCTGACTAACAAGCTTGTGGTTGAGCCCGGGGCTACTTTCAATGGTGGCTGTAAAATGGGGCATTTGGCCAAGGACATAGATATTGCTCAACCTGACACTCATCGACCGCAACAAATTGCCCAAGGAGCCTAACAATAAATCATACCTTAAATACTCAAGTCTTGGTCTTCAACTCTTTTTGACCATTGGCTTATTTGCCTGGTTTGGTTATAAGATGGATCAATGGTGGAACGACTCTTCTCCACTCTTTGTCATCATCATGATCTTCATTGGAATAATAGGTGGCTTTTATCAGTTTTTTAGAACGGTGAATAAGGAATGACCTGTCAAAGACGTTGTTCAAAAAACATTACCTAATTGGGCCAGCTTCAACCACTTCAAATGAAGGATAAACTAATATCATTCACTCTTTTAATCTTAGCCCTTTTTATCCAATGCCCAGAGCTACATGCTCAACGGAAATCTGGCAAAGCAGATAAAGAGATAAAGGAAAAAATAATTGAAATGGGTCTAAGTGATCAGAAATACAGACCATTTATAGGCTTTGGGACATCCGATAAAAAGAAAGTTGACTCTATTCGCAGACTGTCTTTGAAAAAAATAAACGCTTATACTCAGGGAATAAACAGCGATTCCTTAAAATATGATGCCCTTCTGACTCAATATAAGTCGCTTCAATGGAAAAGTGATTCGCTAAATGCAATTGACCTCAAATCAATGATCAAAACATCCGGCTGGCCTGTGGTTAATAAAAAACTTACGGGGCATTTGGCAAAAATCTTACTTCACATGCAAGATGATTGGATCAAAGAGATGTATCCAATTCTGAAGGACGAAGCAAAATCCGGTCGTATGAAACCCTTGATGCTCGCAAACATGTATGATAAATACCTGATCCGAAACAAAAAACCTGCCCTTTATAATACGCTTCTATTTATTGGAAGGGATGGTAAAATATCGGAGTCCGTTCCAGAAGATTATGAACTGACTAATAATGCCAGAGTTGAGATTGGCTTAAAGCCTCTAAAACGGAGAGCAAGTAATTGAGGATAAATCCAATGAGGTGTAAAAGCCATTCATTACTTTTGCGGCATGAAAATGTTTCTTCAAAAGGCGATAAAGTTAGCTTTGCTCACTGCCGTTATTGTCGGGCTGGTCTTGTTGGTTCAGCTACTGGGAGCTGAAAATCTTGTGCACTCTGGAATTTGGGGTATTATAATTTTCTCATCACTCGTGGGTTTAGGTGTGGCATTGGTAAACATGTACTTTGTGAAGGGCAAGGTCCAAATAAATCTGGTAGCAGTTTTTATGGGAACAACCCTTTTTAGAATGCTTGCGAGCATCATTTTTATCACCATAATTTTCTTTCAAGGACTGGAAAACCAGATAGTCTGGATAGCTGATTTTTTCGCTGTCTATTTATTCTATTTAGTGTTTGAAATATATAGCATTATATCTAACTTGCGCGCCATTTCGAATGAGGGTGAGAACAATGATTGAACTATCTAGGAATAACACTTCCAAATTACTGATCACAAGCTTTTTAGCAGTAGTTTTTTTCTTCATGAATTTATCCGTGCTCAGCGCTCAGGATGACCATTCTGCTGATGCCCAGGAGGAACATGGAGAAACAGAGGAATTTAACCCAGGTGAAACCATTGTTCACCACGTATTGGACGATCATATCTGGCACTTTTTTGATGGCCACTACGGCACCTTATACCTTCCAATAATAGCCTATTCAAGCGAGAGAGGTCTTGAAATGTTCTCGTCAAAGAATTTCTATGATGATCACCATAATTTGGTAGAGTATAAAGGCTACTCTCTGGAACATGGACTTTCATTAGTCGATAACCATGAAGCATCGGTTTTGGATTTGTCAATCACTAAAAATGTCTTGACCCTCTTAATTATCGCAGTAATCTTGGTTTGGGTTTTTAGAGCTGTGGCCAATGGATATAAGAGAAATGCTGGTAAGGCACCTAAAGGTGTTCAAGCTCTTTTCGAACCGGTGATTGTTTATCTTAGAGATGAGGTCGTTAAGCCAAACATTGGTGACCATTATGAGAAGTTCTTCCCATATCTATTAACGCTCTTTTTCTTTATCCTTTTTGGAAACATCATGGGATTGATTCCCGGAGCCGCCAACCTATCAGGTAACATCGCGGTGACTTTGGTACTCGCACTATTTACGTTTGTAATCACAAATGTAAGTGGGAATAAGGGATATTGGGGTCATGTTTTTAATCCTCCAGGAGTCCCTGGGTGGTTGAAACCTTTAATAATTTTGATCGAAATCATTGGTGTTTTTACAAAGCCAATTTCATTAACCATACGACTTTTCGTAGCGATTACAGCAGGGCACATTGTTATGCTCAGCTTGATATCGCTAGCATTTATATTCGGAAGTATTGCCGTAGGTGGTGCTTCATCCTTAATCGTGCTGTTTATCAGTTTGATTGAGGTATTAGTGGCCTTTATTCAGGCCTACGTTTTTACGTTGTTCTCAGCACTTTACATTGGTATGGCCACTGCGAAGACAGAACATCATTAGTATTGAAACATATGTTTAATTAATAAATACAATCACTATGTTATTTTCTATGTTAATGGATATCAGTATCGCCCACATGGGAGCAGCTATTGGTGCCGGACTAGCCGCGATAGGCGCTGGAATTGGTATTGGTAGAATTGGTGCTTCTGCTGTTGAAGGTATTGCACGTCAGCCAGAGGCTGCAGGTAAAATCCAGGGAGTGATGTTAGTAATCGCTGCTTTGGTTGAGGTTGCTGCTCTTTTTGGTCTTGTAATTTGTTTGCTTGTTTCTTTTAAGTCATAAGCATTTCTCTAAAGCTTGCTGGTTGCATTAGGCATCCAGCAAGTTTTTAATTGAATTTATTTCTAAGAATTATAGATTATGGAATTACTAACTCCCGGATCAGGTCTCATTATTTGGCAAGCCATTATATTTTTGGCTTTGATCCTAATCTTGAAAAAATTGGCTTGGAAGCCGATCATTCAAGCGCTTAAGGATCGTGAGCAGGACATTGAAGGTTCATTACTCGCTGCACAACAAGCGAAAAATGAAATGGAGAAGCTGTCTTCTGACAACGAAAAACTTATGGCCGAAGCCAGGATGGAAAGAGACTCCATGTTGAAAGAGGCTATCTCCACTGCAAATAAGATTAAGGAAGATGCTAAAGAAGAAACTTCTTCTATCGCAGCTAAAATGATTGAGGATGCAAGAGCTTCCATTGAAAATGAGAAGAAAGCTGCATTGACAGATGTCAAAAACATGGTAGCTACTTTGTCTTTAGAAATCACCGAAAAATTGGTTAGAAAACAATTGGGTGAAGCCGGAGCACAGAAGGAACTTGTTGAGGAATACGTAAAGGATTTGAACCTTAATTAAGTCAATCAATGTCTGAATTCAGAATTGCCTCCCGATATGCTAAGTCGCTGCTTCAACTAGCAGACGAACAAGGAGCGTTGGAGGATGTACATCAGGATATGTTAATGTTCTCTGACCTTGTGGAAGAGAACAGGGACTTTGAGCTTTTATTGAAAAGCCCAATCGTAACTCATGCTCAAAAGCTGGTCATCCTGAGAAAGGTTTTTGTTGGTAATGTCCACGATCTCACATTGAGGATTTTCGAAATTTTAACTCGGAAAAACAGGGAGGGATATTTACCTGCTATTGCTAGGGAATTTCATCACCAATACAATGTCAATAAGGGAATTGAGGAGGCGGCAGTCACCACTACATTCCAATTGGATGATGATTTAAGAAAAGAATTTGAATCTGTAGTAGCGAAGATTTCCGGAAAGGGAGTTGAGCTTACAGAAAAAATAGATGAGGACCTTATTGGGGGATTCGTATTGAAAGTTGGGGATCGTCAAATAGATGATTCCATCAGTGCTCGATTGAGGGCACTAAGATTGAAGTTTAGTCAAAACCCTTACGTTAAGGATTTTTAAAATATTTAATTAATAAAGTATCAATAATGGCAGATGTAAGACCTGATGAGGTTTCAGCAATTTTGAGAGAGCAACTCTCGAATTTTAAATCAGAAGCTGAACTAGAAGAAGTAGGTACCGTGCTTCAAGTAGGTGATGGTGTAGCCAGAATCTATGGATTGTCTAAAGCACAGTCTGGAGAACTTCTTCAATTTGAAAATGGATTGAGAGCATTGGTATTGAACTTGGAAGAGGACAATGTAGGTGCTGTATTGTTGGGAGATTCGGCTGGAATTAAAGAAGGCGATACCGTAAAACGAACTGGTCAAATTGCTTCGGTCAATGTTGGAGAAGGAGTTGTTGGCCGTGTGGTTGACACCTTGGGCCAGCCCATTGATGGAAAAGGACCAATAGAAGGTGAGACCTTTGAAATGCCTCTTGAAAGAAAGGCACCGGGTGTAATCTATAGACAGCCGGTTAACGAGCCGCTTCAAACCGGTATCAAGGCGATTGACTCTATGATTCCTATCGGAAGGGGCCAACGAGAATTGGTAATTGGTGACCGTCAAACAGGTAAGACTGCTGTGGTTATCGATACTATTCTGAACCAAAGAGAATTTTATGATGCTGGAGAACCAGTATTCTGTATTTATGTGGCCATTGGCCAGAAGGCTTCTACTGTAGCCGGTATTGTTGCTGCTTTGGAAAAAGGTGGCGCGATGGACTATACCACCATCGTATCTGCATCTGCTGCTGATCCAGCACCAATGCAGTTCTTTGCTCCATTTACCGGTGCTGCGATAGGAGAGTATTTCAGAGATACTGGCCGTCCGGCATTGGTGATTTATGATGACCTTTCTAAGCAAGCCGTTGCTTACCGTGAAGTTTCTCTACTATTGAGAAGACCTCCGGGACGTGAAGCATATCCTGGTGATGTATTCTATTTGCACTCAAGATTATTAGAAAGAGCTGCCAAGGTGAATGATTCAGATGAAATTGCATCTGCAATGAATGATCTTCCGGAGTCTTTGAAAGGAAAAGTAAAAGGTGGTGGTTCATTGACTGCCCTTCCGATCATTGAAACTCAGGCAGGTGACGTTTCAGCATATATTCCTACCAACGTTATCTCAATTACCGATGGTCAGATATTCCTGGAAACCAACCTCTTTAACTCAGGTGTAAGACCTGCCATTAACGTAGGTATTTCGGTATCACGTGTAGGAGGTAATGCTCAAATCAAATCAATGAAGAAGGTTTCAGGTACATTGAAGCTTGACCAGGCACAGTTTCGTGAACTAGAAGCTTTTGCGAAGTTTGGATCTGATTTGGATGCAGCTACTCAATTGACTATTGATCGAGGTAGAAGAAACCAGGAAATATTGAAGCAGGCACAGTTTTCTCCTTCACCAGTGGAAGAGCAAGTGGCCATTATTTACGCTTCGACAAAGGGCTTAATGGATAAGGTGCCTGTTGAGAAAGTAAAGGAATTTGAAAATGAATTTCTGACCCTATTGAGGACTCAGCATGCTGATACCTTGAACACTTTTAAAGCTGGAAAACTTGATCCGGAAGCCACTGCCATTTTAGAGTCAGTTGCAAAAGATCTTACAAGCAGATATTAATAAGTTATAATGGGAGCTTGGCTCCCTTTTAGTCAATACTATGGCGAACTTAAAAGAAGTAAAGGAGAGGATTAAGTCGGTGAGCTCGACACAGCAGATTACGCGTGCCATGAAAATGGTAGCCGCTGCTAAGTTGAGAAGAGCACAGGATCGCATTGTCCAAATGCGACCGTATTCCGAAAAACTATCTGCCATTCTTTCTAATGTTTCTTCTGGAAGCGATGAAGAATCCATGAGCACTTATGGAGAGGAGCGCGAACTGAGGAATGTGCTGATTGTTCCCGTTACTTCAGATAGAGGCCTTTGTGGAGCGTTTAACTCCAATGTTTTCAAAGGAGTAAGAGCCCTGTTGGCCCAAGAGGAATATGCCAGTGCCAATATCGAGATTATGCCAATTGGCAAGAAATCATTCGATGTTTTTAAGAAGAGTGATCACAAATTGGTTGATTCTTTTTGGAACGTATTTGGCGACCTGAATTTTGATGTAGTCAAGACAGCCGCTGAATATGCTATGGAAGGATTTGAAGAAGGTACTTACGATCGCGTAATCCTTGTTTATAATGAATTCAAGAATGTGGCTACGCAAATTATACGTACCGAGCAACTGTTGCCTGTTCTTCCGAATGAAAGTGACGAAGCTGAGGCGAGTGTAAATAGTGACTATATTTTTCAGCCTTCAAAGGATTTTATTATTGAGGACTTAATTCCAAAATCTTTAAAGATTCAGTTTTACAAAGCCGTATTGGACTCGAATGCTTCTGAACATGGTGCTCGTATGACTGCCATGGGTAAGGCGACCGATAACGCTGGAGAGCTATTAAAAGAACTGAAACTGACTTATAACAGAACTCGTCAGGCTGCAATTACCAAAGAGATCCTTGAGATTGTTGGTGGTGCTGAGGCCTTGGCTGCTGATGGTTAAGGAAGATTTATACACCTATATTTGATCCTGACTGGCTTGCCACGTCAGGATTTTTTATGTCTACTATTTGGAAATACATACAGTTCCTCAGTTTGGATGTGGTGGCCGGTGCGGTTATCTCATCTCTTTTTGTGTCCAGAACGATCGGAGTCCGCATTGATAGTCCAATATTAATTGGCTTGGGGATTGCCATTTGGCTTATCTACACCGTGGATCATCTTATGGATGCTAATGCTATAAAAGGGCCGGCAAAGAATCCAAGGCACGCATTTCATCAGAGAAATTTCAAAATTCTGGTTGCCCTGGCTGTTGGAGCTTTTCTGCTTGGCCTTTGGAATATTTCCTTTCTCAGAATGGAGACCATCAAGTTTGGTGGAATCCTGATCTTCTGTGTGGGAGTCTATTTTTTCACGATCAGGATGGCCCAAAGGAAATCACTGTTGCACAAGGAGGTGAGCGCAGCTATGATCTATGGTTTCGGTGTTTTTGCAGGGCCACTCAGCATGACGCATGAGATTAGTACGACCACAGCATTTCTGTTTGTTCAATTTTTTATTATTGTATTGCTTAATCTGTTCATTTTCCCTCTTTATGAGATTGAAAGTGATAGGCAGGATAGCATGGATTCTATAGCCATATCTCTTGGTGAACAGAGGGTAAGGCGAATGATTCATTTCTTTTTCGCACTATCGTTTGTTATGTTGATGATTGGATTTCTAATGTTTGGTGAATTCTGGTCTTTGAATTACTGGTTTCGAGCGCAGTACCTGCTTATGGCCATGGTAGTGGTTTTGGCTGGCTTGGCATTTTGGCCAGATACCTTTAAGAAAAGAGGACTTTATCGCATTCTTGGGGATGGTATATTCTTTATTCCAGCCCTTTCACTCTTATGAAGACAAACAACTTTGATCAGATCGCACCCTGGTATGATAAACTGGCTCGACTGGTTTTTGGTGATCAAATTCAGAGTGCTCAAACCCATTTTTTAGAGCAATTGCCGGCAAAAGGAAAACTGCTAATCATAGGAGGTGGATCGGGATGGATTTTGGAGGAAGTCATAAGACTGCGTCCGGCTCTGCAAATAGATTATGTGGAGGCATCCGTGAAGATGCTTGCTCAATGTAAAGCGCGAGTAGGGGATATTGAGAATGTTAGTTTGATCCACGGAACGGAAGGTGAAATTCCGAAACAGCAATATGATGTTATAATCACAAATTTCTTTTTGGATATGTTTCAACCAGAAAAATTGAAAGATATCATGCACATTTTGAGTGCTCATCTAAGGCCTGGTGGATTATGGTTCTGTGCCGATTTTCAGAAAACAGAAAAGTGGCGCCATCAATTGTTAATTGGGCTTATGCACTTTTTCTTTGGAGTGGTTAGCAGACTGGAATCAAGAAAGTTATTAGATTTCCATTCCTACTTTATAGTGTTGAAGTTCGAATTAATTAGTGAGGAAAAATTCCATAATGGAATGATATTCTCGAGAGTGTATCAGTCTATCGCACAATGAATTTGAGTGTGATATTGTTCAGGTGCTGATCAACAATTCTTATCAGATAAAGCCCTTTTGACAAACCAACCGTACTCATTTCAATTTCGCCAACTTCAGGGGTAACACTTACAATCTTACTTTGAGCGATGACACCATTGACATTGGTAACATAAATACGCACATCTTGATTTGTTTTGACTGGATAATTCACCTTGAAACTGTCCCCCATAGTAACAGGGTTTGGTACTACTTGATGCACGGTGCTTTGGGTTAAGTCAAGTTTGATCCTTGAAACATCTGAATACTCGAAATCCCCATTAAAATCTGTTTGCTTGAGGCGATAGTAGGCTATACCATCCAATGGTTCCGTATCAATAAAACTATAATTGATGATGTCATCACTATTGCCTGCGCCCTCTACAAAACCAACAGTCTCGAAGGTCTCCGCGTCACGACTTCTTTCAATGGTGAAGAAGGAATTGTTGATTTCCTGTGCGGTGGTCCAAAACACTTTTGCCTTGTTATCAGAAGTGACTTTGGTGTCAAAGGAAATCAAAGTTATAGGTAAAGCGTCTACCTCCAGAGAGCCTAGGGTATAGTACTCCCCATTGGAAAAATCAACAAGGAAAGTTACTGTTTGTGCACCTAGATCGATAGATGAAGGATCGATAAGGGTGACTCCAGTACTGAAATCACCATCAGCATCTACCATTAACTTAAGCAGGTTTAAGTCGTTGTTCCCCAATGGAGTGCCCGTAACGGCAGAAAGATCGTAGGTAAGCTCAATTTGACTCACTGTGCCTGTTTCTTGTATTCTCCATTCCCTATTTAATCTACTCTTTATGCTGGCAGGGCGTTCTGGATTGTTGATTGCCTCAATAGGAGCATTGTCATTTCCTGAGATTAGCCAGGAATCGTCCATTGAAAAGGCAGAAGGATTATTGAATGTAACAATGGCATCTGTGCTTTCACTTTTTGATCGGGTCTGGTTAAAGCAGGAGATATCGTCTCTTCCAATTCCGAAGATGTCATTGTAGTAGGTGGCCCCTTGATCTGCGTAATCCCAAATCACATCACCATCTCCGGCTACATAATCTCCTTCATTGATGGCACCCGAAATAAGTTCGTTCAAATTGCCATCACCATCCCGATTGGCCGAAAGTGTCAATCCATATTTAAGTGCCAGATAAGACTCTACTCTGGATTGTTCTTCATCAGTCAGAATTCTGGAAAAGACCATATTTTCAGCAATATCACCATCGAATTGGGCATTTACATTGCCATCGCTATGGTTACCAATACCCAGGCTTGGGGCTCCATTGTAGTTGTGATTTTGTCCGGTTCCTGTAGCAGCGCTTTGACCCTCCATAAAAATTTCAACGGATCGAGAGGTTCGTTCCCTGGTTGTCAAGGAGATATGAGGCTGATTATCGTTATATGTTGAAGCCGTGGAAGCAGTAAAGGCGTTACCACTTCTCGCATTCATTACTACTGCTCCCCCAAAGAATCCCAGACCGTAATCCCTGTTGCTGCCGTTATCATTTCCTCCAATTAGGGCCGGAGTGTTGACAATGTCATCGGATGTTCCCTGATTTTGATCCGATTTAAATACAGATATCAGGGTTAGGTCCTCACCAGGGGTGGAAAAAGGACTGGTTTCAATATATGAGGCGTTTGTATTGCCGGGGTCGGTAAACCTGATCACAGGGTTGAAATTGATTTCTTCTGTTTCGTAAGTGGGTTCCACCAGTGCTCCTCCACCCAGATTGGACTCACCTCCATGACGGGCATTGGTGCTCTGATCTTCCCAGGCCGTGGCTCCGGTAAGGTCTACGCCATCTACGGTTGTGCTGGTACCTGCATCCGCTCTCAGCCAAAGTTCGAGGTTGGTGGTAACACCTCCAGGGCCACAAGTCTCCAGTGCAGTAGCCAAAGTGAAGTACTGTCCATCAGTCAGGTCAATTCCAGAGAAGGACAGTAGATTACCATTAAAAGTACCCCCTGCAAATGTGTTGCCATCGGCCATGGTGCTGGTACCTGAAATAATTAATTGGAAATCAGAAGCTGTAGAACTATATCCTAAGCCCGTCAGGTCAAATTGAATCTCGGTATTACCTACGGTTCCCGTTTCATCTACTCTCCAAATCCTGGTCATTCGCTCTGTAACAATTCCCGGCACATCTGATGTATTAGCACCAGCTTGTGCTGTTGCCCCTCCATCATTACCCCAAACCATAAAGTCCCCATCAGAAGTGAACGAATTTACATTTGATGCATTATCGGTAGTAATGCTGCCCAGTCCGATGGCTACAATATCATCAGTTGCTTCGCTTGCAGATTGTTTTTGATTCAAACATGAAGCGTCATCCCTGCCAATTCCTGCTACGTCCTGATGGTAAGCTGAGTTTACTGATTGATCCCAAATAACGGTGGCATCCGACCTGAAATAATCACGTTCGTCTACCGATCCTGTACTGCCGATGTCGGGGCTGTTCTTGAAGATGCCATACTTAATGGCCAAATAAGTTTGAATCTGCTCGAGCTCCTGGGTGGTGGGTGCAGTTGAATAAATTAAGATTTCGGCAATATCGGCATCATAAAAATTGGTTCCATCAGAAGCAATGTTGAAGTTGCTGTTATTACCTGTTCCTGTAATACTTGATGTGTTGGAAGCAATTAAACTGCCATCTCTAAATATGCCTTTGTTGATATTTCCTGATGCGGTTGTAAATGATGAGGTGCTGGAAAACAAGGTCCATAGGTTGGCATTTCCGGTTGTACCTCCCCAAGCCCCACTTACTCGACCGCTGGCTGGAGTTGCATTTGGATAGTCATAATAAGCAGTAGAAGTCCCCCAAGGGAGATGGCTGCTAAACCTTCCGCTACTTGCAAGTGCTTCATAAAACAACCAACTGTTTTGTACAGTAGCTACTTCAGTCACAGCAAACACAACCAGGTCATTGGGCGTTGATGTACCAAGAATGCCATTGGTGATGGCCATAGTTTCGTTAGTGCCATTAAATTGAAGGCTTGGATTATAATTGATTCCGTTGCTAATTAATTCCGGACCGATAGTAGCCGCTGCAGAGAAGTTGCTGAAACTTTGATCGGCCCAGGCAGTAACATTCGATGTTCCGGTTGTACCAGCATCTGCTTTCAATGATAAAAGTAAACCTGCGCTTACTCCACCCGGTGAACAGATAGGAAAATCAGTGCCTAAAGTGAAATATTCACCATCTTCTAAATCCACCCCAGTAAATGTAATGACACCACTGTTGATTGTGCCCCCCGTTAAAACAGTGGCGCTACTAAAGTCAGCATTGGTACTGTTGCCTGCAACTAGCAAAGTATAGTCAGAAACATTGTTGGTGCTAAGCCCCAGTTCTGTCAAATCAAAGGAAACAGCCGTGACACCTATTTCATTTTCTTCTGCAACTCGCCATACTCTGGTCAGGCGCATGGCTATGGTGTTTGGCATAGTAAGTAGTGCTGTTTTTGCAGTTGAAGAGGCATCATTACCCCAAATGAGCCAATTGTCATCATTATCTATGCTTATGGCCCTTTCTATGGTTACAATACTGCCCGAATTTTCACTTTTTGATTTGAGTTGAGTGAGTTCAGCGTCATCGTCTCTACCAATACCGGTTATGTCATTGTTGTATTCAAGGTAACCCCCCAAGGAAGCGGCATCTGTAGTATTGAAAATGACGTCACCATTAGAATTTACATAGTTATAGGGTGAACTCTGATCCAGTGTAATGCCATATTTTATAGCCAGGTAGCTTTCAATCTTGTTTCTGCTAGCCAGGGGAAAACTGGCTGGCTCATTGCAATAAATAAATTCGGATATTTCTCCGTCAAATGAATTGGTGGGTTGCACTGTCTCTGTACCTCCCATGCCATTGCTAAAAAGCGTGTTATTAACTTCATCTCCAATGCCAATATCATTTCCGTGATTATATAATAATCCTACGTTGGTTATTGATCCAACGAGCTGGCCATTGAGATAACATCGTATAACACCACTTAAATCATCCGTTAGATCATCGTCTCCATCATATTCGAATGAGAGTATATATTCCGTATCTGCTGATATGCTGGTGCTGACAAAATCAAAGCCCCAAGGAGCACCGAAGCCATCATTATTTAGATTCCAGGCTGAATAAAAGAGAGATCCATCCTGGATATAGATATTGAGACCTCTTCCATTACCCCCTTGCTCATAAACTACCTGTTTTGAAGTAGTGTTGCCTCCGGTTCGAAATGCAATATTGATTCCTTTTCGCTCAAAGAAGCTATTGTTGGTGTTAAAATCACTATTATCCGCAATACGTAGTGCGGACCCGGAAGCAGATCCAAAATCGACAGTAGGATTGAAATTGATAGTGCTGTTTGTGTTCCGGTAAATGGGGTTTGCCTCACCGAAAAGAGAGGTTTGAGCATCGTGCCCGCCTAGTGCCTGATCTTGCCATAATGTAACATTGCTACCGTCAGTAGCAGTGGTGATTCCTACGTTGGCCTTTAGCCAGGTAGTCAATGCTGACTGAAAACCACCGGGGCCGGCAGACACCACTAGCTCATCAGCATCGGCTACTATAGCATCCTGACCAGCATAAGAATTTAATTTGGAGCTTCTAGAAGGACTGCTTGTGGTTGTTTTTGTCGTATCCGCAGCTATAGTACTCTTCTTATTCTGCGCAACAAGGGGCAATGCACAATGACTCAAAACGGCCAATACCAGTGCATAGCGTGCAAGCTTGGAACAAAGAAATAGTTTATGTTTAGGCATCGAAATTCTTTTCAGAATTGTCTTCTGCCAAGTCTTTTATTGATTGGAATTTATTTGAAACCCCAATTTTGACCTGTTCAACTCAATGATTTCAGGCTTGATATTCAGTCATGGCAGAAGCTGAGCCATGAAATTGTCAAATTTGGTTTGCTCTGAGGGAAAATGTGGTTGAACCGTAAATAAGCGATGACGAAGCGTAGCTTTATTCCATTAAGGGAAATCGTATTAATTGGGAATGGGAGCGACTAATTATTTAACTATAAACTTGAGGGTTATCTGGTAGTTATGTTTATCCAGGATTCTAATAAGATATAAGCCCTTGCTTAAGCCTTGGGTGCTGATCTGTATTTCCCCATCCTCTGCCTTTATACTTAGGACTTTGTTCAGGGCGACCATTCCATTGGCCGTGGCGATTGAAATCCGGACTTCCTTTTCCGTTTGAACAGGGTAGGCAATTCTAAAGTTTTCACCTTGATTCACTGGGTTAGGCACTACTTGATGCACACTGCTTTGGGCTAAGTCAAGTTTGATCCTTGAAACCTCTGAATACTCGAATTCTCCATTAAAATCTGTTTGTTTTAGACGGTAGTAAGACACACCGTCCAATGGTTCCTTATCAAAAAAGCTATAATCGATGATGTCATCACTATTGCCTGCGCCCTCTACAAAACCAACAGCCTCAAAATTTTCCGCATCACGGCTTCTCTCAATGGTGAAGAATGAATTGTTGATTTCTTGTGCTGTGGCCCAAAACACTTTCACCTTGTTATCAGAAGTGGCTTTGGTGTCAAAGGAAATCAAAGTTATGGGTAAGGCATTTACTTCCAGAGATCCCAGGGTATAGTACTGTCCATCGGAAAAATCAACAAGGAAAGTTGCTGTTTGTGCGCCTATGTCAATAGACGAAGGATCGATAAGGGTGACCCCAGTACTGAAATCACCATCATCATCTACCATTAACTTGAGCAGATTTAAGTTGTTGTTTCCAAATGGAGTGCCGGTAATGGCAGAAAGGTCGTAGGTAAGCTCAATTTGACCAACAGTGCCTGTTTCCTGCACGCGCCATTCCCTATTCAATCTACTATTGATACTTGCCGGACGCTCTTTATTACCCACAGCCTCAATAACAGCATTGTCATTTCCTGAAATTAGCCAGGAATCGTCCGTTGAAAAGGCAGAAGGACTATTGAAAGTGACAATTGCATCTATGCTTTCACTTTTAGACCGGGTCTGGTTAAAACAGGAGATATCGTCTCTTCCAATTCCGAAGATGTCATTGTAATAAGTGGCTCCCTGATCAGCATAGTCCCAGATAATGCCGCGATCTCCGGCCACATAGTCTCCTTCATTGATGGCCCCTGAAATAAGTTCGTTTGTATTGCCATCGTTATCCCGATTGGGCGAAAGGGTTAACCCATATTTAAGTGCCAGATAAGACTCTACTCTAGATTGCTCTTCACCGGTGAGAATCCTGGAAAAGACCATAGTTTCAGCAATATCACCATCGAATTGGGCATTTACATTGCCTTGGCTGTGATTACCAATACCCAGGCTGGGTGCTCCATTGTAGTTATGATTTTGTCCGTCTCTTCTGGCAGCCCTTTGGCCCTCCATAAAAATTGTAACGGTTCGACCGAATCGTTCCCTGGTTGCTAAGGCGATATGGGGCCGATTATCATTGTATATCTTCGGAGTGGTGGCAGAAAAAGTGGTGCCAGAGCTTGTATTCACTGCTACTGCTCCCTCAAAGAAACCCATGCCATAGTCTCTGTTTGTACTGTTAACATTTCCTCCGATTAAGGCAGGAGTGTTGATAAAGTTGTTTGATCCCTGATCTTGATCCGATTTAAATACTGATATCAGAGTTAGTTCTTCACCGGGGGTTGAAAAGGGGCTGGTTTCAATATATGAGGCGTTTGTATTACCCGGATCGGTAAACCTGACTACAGGGTTGAAATTGATTTCCTCTGTTTCGT
>JAJCYM010000049.1 GCA_029262895.1 Roseivirga sp. | reverse complement strand
AGTCGAACTTCATGTCCATCATATTTAAGTAGATCATTTCCCTTTTGTTCTTCAATAAATACAGACGGTATATTAAAATCTCCATCTTCTATGATTGGGAATGGGTACTCACCTCCTTCGTGCACACCTTTTTCATTTACAATAAATACGATAGCCTTGGCTCCGCTATTTTCCAATAGGGAAACAAGCGTTTTATGATGGTCTGGATTGTAGAAAACAAAACTCTTTGGCATTAAGGACTCTTTGGTAAGTTCGTCCCTTAAACAAAGAATATTACCAGAACCATCAACCTTTTCAAGTTCATCAATAGATGATACAATAATCAATTCCCCTTTAACATCACAGCCCAGGGAATAGGGGCTTATGTTTACCTCGAGATTAGTGTCATCGATTTCTAATGTTGCATTTTCCGCGTTCCAGTCAAATGCTTCAAACTGCTGACTTTCAATTTCCCACCCATTTTCTACTAACTGATCTTTAAAATAATTGCTTGCAATACGGTTTCCGGAACTTCCAACACACCTGTTATCTATTTCCATGCATAGTTTGCTCATGTGTTTATTGGCTTGTGTTTTATCGCTTGCCATATTTTATGAAATTGTAGCTAACGTCTCGAATAAACGCCCGTTTTAATGGCGTTTATTTTTTGTGTGTGCCTTGAATGATGAATATAGTTCTTTAATAAGAGTGTTCCAAAGGGTGAAAGTCCCATAAGCGCTGGGTTGGTTCCCGGAAGCTAAGCAAGTGGCAAGGTGGTTTGGAGTGATCCAAGCACTGAAGTAAGCCAGACTGCAGTATCTGTACTGACGAACAGGAACTACATACCGAGGCTATTAGGTCGGATGAGGTATCACATGCTGCCGAAGTCCCATTCCTCGCAAGAGGCCGGTACCGAAATAGTAGATGTAGCAGGCATAGATACAAGGATATTCATCTTACCGAGGGAGATCTCGAAGTGTACGCGTTACAGATTGAGAAGTCAGCAGAGGTCATAGTACCTACGGGAAACGAGCAGTGTAAACCACTGAGGACTCACAAATAGGGAAGGACTGAACATTGAATCATGTCCAAATTCGATTAGGAGGCAAAGCTAGCCTAATCATAAGAGGACAAGGAAAGTTTTATGATAGAGCAGGTATTAAAGCGCAAGAACCTTTATAGGGCCTACCGACAGGTAGTCCAAAATAAAGGGGCGTCTGGGGTAGACCACATGACGGTCCACGAGTTGTTTACCTACTTGGAAGACAACCGTAACCAGATCATTACGACTATCCTCAAGAGCACTTATGTACCCCAACCTATCTTAGGAGTAAGGATACCAAAAAGCAATGGAAAAACTCGATTGCTGGGTATTCCGACCGTAGTAGACAGATGGCTGCAACAGGCCGTGAGTCAAAGCCTGAACACAAAATTCGAATTCAACTTCGAATCGTCCAGCTTTGGTTTCCGTCCCAACAAGAACATCCATCAAGGCGTATCACAAGCCCTGAAATACATCAATGATGGCTATCAGGATATTGTCGATATTGACTTGCAAGGGTTCTTTGATGAAGTAGACCACTGTATCCTACTACAGCTTATCTACAAGAAGGTAAAATGCCCTTACACCTTACGGCTTATCCGAAAGTGGCTACGTGCCCCCATCCAAAAGGAAGGGAAACTGTACAAACGCCGCAAGGGAGTGCCGCAGGGAAGTCCACTTAGTCCACTATTGTCCAACATTCTACTGGATGAATTGGACAAGGAGCTATCAAGCAAAGGACTGCGGTATGTACGTTATGCCGACGATTTCAGTATCTATACGAAATCAAAGTCGGAAGCCCGGAAGATAGGTAATGCGATATTTATCTTTTTACGAGATAAATTGCGGTTACCGATCAACCGGGAAAAGAGTGGCATCCGCAGGCCCTCAAGCTTCGAGCTCTTAGGACACGGATTTGTTCCGATCTACAAGAAAGGAATAAAGGGACAGTATCAGCTTGTAGTAAAGAAAAGCAGCTGGGAATCCTTAAAACGCAAACTTAAGGCCATTACCAAGAAAACCAAACCCTATGGTTTCAGGGAACGACTTCAAAGGCTATCGCAGGTGTGGAAAGGTTGGGTGAACAACTACCGATTGGCAAGTATTCATGCCAAACTTAAAACCCTTGATGAGTGGTTAAGAAATCGACTGAGATACTGTATTTGGCATGACTGGAAAAAGCCTGAGAGAAAGAGGAAAAACCTGATACGATTGGGAATTAACCAGGGGCAGGCATATGCCTGGAGTCGGAGTAGAATGGGGGGATGGGCAGTAGCCCAAAGTCCTATACTCGGAACGACTATTACCTTGAGCAGACTCAGACGAACAGGTTATGAATCCATGCTTTCCTACTACCTAAAAACGCAACCTCAGATTCGATGAACCGCCGTATACGAGAACCGTACGTACGGTGGTGTGAGAGGCCCTCCCCGTCAGTTACCTCTGGCGGGGCGGTCTACTCGATTGTAAGCCGTTTTTTATTCTATCTAAATTGTTTTGGTTTCAAATTATTACTTGCATTTTCTACGACTTCTAAAATTCTCTTTTGTCTTGTTTCTTTTCTTTTAGCAGAAACGACCCAGTGCAATAAAACCTTTTTAACAGACTTACTTAGACTGCCAAAGTATTCTATTGAGCCTTTGTAATTTGCGAATTCTTCTTTCAAATCCTCTGGAATTATAAGTGCTTCAACTCCATCCAAAATTGTCCAAGAACCATTTTCTTTTGCAATTTCAATGCTTTTGTAACCTTCTTCTTCCATAAGTCCTTGGTCAATTAAGGTTTTCACTTTTTCCTTATTTATCTTAGACCAATTACTTTTTGCTTTTCGTTTGCTGAAATACTGTTTGTATTTCTCACTGTCTATTGTCCTTTTGGTGCTATCAATCCAACCAAAACAAAGTGCTTCATCAACTGATTCACTCCAACCTAGGTTATGGTTCGGAGATTTTTGCCTAAAAAAAATGAGCCAAACTGCCTCTTTTTTATTATGGTTCAATTCGAGCCATTTTCTCCAGTCTTTTTTGTCATAAGGACAATAGTCTTCAACATCTTTCATACTCTATCTTGGACTTTTTTTTAATGGCTTACAACAATTGGATATGAGTAATTGCTGATCTCCATAATATAATATAGCAACAAATCTAAATGATTTTTAATCCAACAGTACATCGAAGGCTCCTGCTTTCGGCTACAATTTTAAGTCGAATACTTGAAAGTCGGGTCCAAAGCAAGGCATGGACTAAGAGATGTTGATGCTTTGTAGCCAGAGGCTACATTCTAGATTGATTGAAGCCTGGAGGCTTCGATCTACTGAGAAGAGGGATCGCTCTTTTTTTGTGCAACTCGAGCGTGGACGCCATAGCCATCAGGTTAAGAAATAAAAATAGTGTCTAAAATACTGACAGTCAATGATTTATTGTTAATATAAAAAAGGGCCCTGTTTAGGACAAGAAAGGGAATCTCATTAAATAAGTAGTTCAACAAAACAACTTAAAAATGAGACTCCCTCAAGACTTTTTCAAAATTAAGGAACTAACACAATGTTTGCAAGACCTGTTTAGTGAGAATCAAATAGAACACATTGCCAAAGAAGTAGGATTCATCAAGAGAAAGGGCAAACTCAATGGCTTTGAATTCGTTTTATTATGCGTATTTGATAATTCTCAGTTTAAGATTTCCAGTTTAAATCAACACTGTCTTCAGTTATGGCATTGCGGTATCAAAATAAAAGCCCAAAGTCTGAATGAACGGTTTAATCAATCAGGAGTCAACCTGTTAAAACAGGTTTTAAATAAGTTGGTGTCCCTTCAAGTACAAATACCAGATATACTGAGCAATGAAACATCCTTATTCAACCGGATATTAATAACGGATTCCACTACCTTTCAATTACCTGATAGATTCAAAGTGGTTTTCAAAGGCTTTGGAGGAAGTAGTACGGCCTCAGCAATGAAAATCCAGTATAGCTACGATTTGAAAAGTAGCCAAACAGTGGCATTAGACATTCACTCAGGTAGCCAAACAGATTTGGTTGGCAATCTACCCAATATTGTCAAAACAGATTTGATCTTGCAAGATTTGGGATATTATAAAATTTCCCGTTTCGCAAAAATCCATAGTGCTGGCGGATATTTTATATCCAGGCATAAATTCAGTACTACTGTTTACCAACAAACAGATAAAGGTTTTCAAAGACTAGACCTGTTAAAGACAATCGCTAAAATGCGGACAGGTCAAATCAAATCGTTGAGTGTATGGTTAGGGCAGCAAAAGGAGAAATTTTCAGTCAGGCTAGTTTTACAAAAAGTGCCACAAAAAATAGCTGATGAAAAACGAAGGAAATTAAAACAACATAAAAGAGGCCAGGTCAGCAAAGAACGATTATCATTTTGTGATGTAGCTGCTTTTATTACTAATGTTCCCGAAAATATGCTCACGGCACAGTCTGTCCTAAAATTGTATTCATTAAGATGGCAGATAGAAATCATTTTCAAGTGTTTTAAATCCATTTTTGATCTAAACAAGGTTAAGCCCTTCAAGATCCAAAGACTTGAGGCAATTATAATAGGGCGGCTTATTTTGGCAATCATGCTAACTAAATTATATGGCTTGTTCAAAATTTACTTTTGGAATAAAAAGAATCTGGAGCTGAGTGAATATAAATCATTCAAAGCCTTGAGATCAATATTGCATAGCATTAAGAAGAATATATGCTATCGTACACAGGATACGTATGGGCTTTGGAAACAGATTAACTATATTTTCGGAAATCACTGCCTAAAACAATCTAGAAAAAGTAGATTAACTCCTATGATGATCCTTTCTATAATCTCTTAACCTGATGGCTATGGCGTCCACGCTCGGTTTCATCTATAGAACATCCGGATCGATCAAGCCCTTCATCCCACAAAAATCAGCAGCGCTGCTATATTTCCAAAAATGAGCTTCGGTTACAAATCCGGCTTCTACCGGATTATTGTGAATATAATCAATCTTCTGATCGATCACCCGCGGACTCCATAACTCGATAGGGTGATTGTCTTGTTGCCAGAACTGCCTGTTTGTAATATTTGGATTGTTCTTACCGGCTCTTTCCATCATCCATAGCAGCCACTCTCTTCGGCTTTCCTGCGGATCATCCGTTGCATTTATTTATTGCTTGATTTGAGTTGTTGCAATAGGGATTTGTTATCCGATGGTGTTTTCAAATAAGCGGTGGGTTTGGTTCAATATTCGCTTTGGAAGTTTTTTGTTATTTTGATGTTTCAGGAGCGTGGACGCTCGTGTTCATGGTGGGTACGAGCGAGGACGCTCGCACCAGCGATGGGGAAGAGCTGGCCGGGAAGGTGAGCGCGTCCATGTCTATCATCGGCAAGTACGAACGCAACGAGAACCAACCCTCTATTGAGATGGCTCTAAAAATTGCAAAGGCTTTCGATATTACGGTAGATTTTCTGCTCGGTGAGGGCGATTTTGCCAGCTACGACAAGGAGACCTTAGCCCGTTTGGAGAACATTCAAAAGATGGATGATAATACAAGGTCTGTGCTTTTCAACCTGATTGATACCTACATTCAGAACTTTAAAACCAAACAGGCATTTGCTACAGGCAAGTAAAATAGCGGTTGTCTTATTGCTGCTACTTCCAGCTGTGGGCTTTTCACAAGCCCAGGACACGGCAAAGACTTCTTTCGATTACGGTTTCCGCATCTATGACCCAAGAATAAACTGTACCCGTTGCCCCTGGCTGCATGACCCGAACTATCAGCCGCCTAAGTTCCAAAACAGCCC
>JAJCYM010000048.1 GCA_029262895.1 Roseivirga sp. | reverse complement strand
AGCAAAGCGTCTGATTCGAAGTGAGTTACGTCCGTAATAGAAAGTCTATTGTATTATCCGGGTTAAAAATAGGTGCTGATTCTTAAGCCTCAATTAAATTATGATAGACCACATGCTCAGAGGGTTAGTGACATGGTGGGGTGTTAAGGATTATGCCTAAAGCACAGACCATCTGATTCCTAATCCATAAATTCTGACATCTGACATCTGACATCTGACATCTGACATCTGACATCTGACATCTGACATCTGACATCTGACATCTGACATCTGTTTAAGGTCTGGTTGTTTTAGATTCTCGCCTGGTAGGTATACAATTGGTAATAGCGGCCTTGCTTTTCTATCAGTTCATCATGGGTACCGCGCTCTTCTATCTGGCCATTTTCAATTACTAGAATTTGATTGGCCTGCCTTATGGTACTAAGCCTGTGCGCAATTACAAAGGTGGTCCGGCCTTTCATCAGTTCAGCCAAACTTCTTTGAATATAGGTTTCACTTTCAGTATCCAGATTCGAAGTGGCTTCGTCAAGGATTAAAATTCTAGGGTCTGCTAATACCGCCCGTGCTATGGCGATGCGTTGCCGCTGTCCACCAGAAAGCTTAACTCCTCGTTCACCAATGATGGTTTCAAGTCCCTCTTCAAACCTATCTGTGAATTCATTGACATGCGCGGCTTTCACAGCCGCATCGAGTTGCTCTTCTGAAGAATCAGGCCTTGGAAATAGAATATTTTCTCGAATCGTACCTTCAAATAGAAAGTCATCCTGTAAGACTACACCAAGTTGACGCCTGAAAGAATGCAATTTGGCAGAGGCCAGATCAACACCATCCACAGTGATCATACCAGAATCTGCCTGAAGAAATGAAGCAGCCAATCCAGCTATAGTTGATTTACCAGAACCTGATGTTCCTACCAGCGCAGTGACTGAGCCTGACGGTGCTTCAAAGGAGATATTATTCAGAACTTCTTTGTTCTCTTCATAAGCAAAAGAAACGTTGTCAAATTTTACATCTCCTACAATCTTTCCAAGTGTGTTCACCCTGTTTTCGTCTTCATCTTCAGGTGTCATGTTCATGATTTCCTCAGTCCGGTCCAACCCGGCAAAGGCTTCGGTGAGTTGGCTTCCTATATTTGACATCTGTACTATGGGAGCAACTACCACGGCCAGCAATGTCATAAAGAACATTAAATCTCCAGCTGTCATTTCACCGTTAATCGCCTTGTAGCCACCAATACCCATAATTCCGACTGCTGCGACTCCGGCCAGAAGAAAGGTTGCTGAGCTTGTCACAAGAGCAGAGGCTGTCAATGTTTTCTTTACATTTTGGTAAAGTTCGTTTACCCCATTTTCGAAAGTCTTGATCTCCTGCTGCTCTGCCCCAAAACCCTTAATTACCCTTACGCCATTAAGCGTTTCAGTAAGTCGTCCTGTCACCTCTGCATTGATTTGACCACGTTTGCGGAAAATTGGCCGAAGATAGCCAAAGGCCTTCATGGCGATAAAACCGAACACTCCAATTGGGATCAAAGTAAAGACAGTGAGTTGCCAGTTGAGATTAATCAAAAAGACAATCACACCTATAGCAGTTAATGACCCTCCAACCAATTGAACCAAACCGGTGCCCACAATATTTCTTACACCCTCCACATCAGTCATAATTCTGGATACTAATGCGCCTGACTTATTATTGTCAAAATAATTGATGGGGAGAGAAAGGATTTTCTTTTGGACCTGGACACGCAATTCGGCAATAAGGTGCTGTGCTTGAACACTTAACAGCCTGGTTAATACAAATGAAGTACTGGCCTGAACAATGATAGCACCTACAGAGGCCAGCACGATTTGCCATAATAATGTCTCGTCCTTATTTGGAATTACATCATCAATAAGGAATTTTAATGCTCTGGGAACCACAAAGTTTGAGGCACTGCGAAGGAGAATGAGAAACAGCCCAAAAAGCAGTAAGTACTTCCTGGGAAGCATAATTGTTTTAAAAACCTGGGCAAACGTGATGTTGTTTTTCTTTTTGTCTTTTTCTGCCATGATGAAAATGTTTCCGCAACGAAACTAACCAAATAGTCAAAGCAATGATTCAACAATTGACGAAGATATTTTGGTTATCGACCCTAATCTATTTCATGCACCAAGAAAATCCCAATTGGGATGTAACTTGTGATTAAAATGGAGAAGACAATACTACTACTGCTTGGAATTTTGCTTATGTCTTGTGTACAGGCACAACAACTGAAGTTCGTTCAAGATGAACTTCGCATGAATTATGATGATTTGGGAAACATCGCGGTGAATGATCAACTAAAATTGAGGAATTTATATAGACCAGGTAAGGATTTTAAGTCTCTTGAATCTCTTGGGGAACCCCTGCGTGTAAATTACAGGGATCATATTGCCTATGAATCTTGGGCCTATACCTACTCTAACATCCAATTGGAGTATGTTAATCAAAATGGCTATGTTCAAATTAGCAGTATTACGCTTTACCCCAAGGAGTCGAGTTCAATTAAAATTGGAACGGTTCATCTTAATGACAAAGCCAGAGTCCAGGATATAGTCCCTCGAAGTTCTGTCAAGAAATTGATTGATAAGGAAACGCGAGAATTGAAAGCTGCCATCTACTCTTCGAAGGGGGTATTTTATAAAGGCGTTAAACTCAATATTTCATTGATGAGCAGAAGGAACAAAATCGAAAAAATTCAAATTTTATTTGATACTGTTTGATGTAGCATGCGTTGATATTACATGACCAGCACTACCTAATTTTGGGAATGACTGTTAAAGTGTGACAAAATTGTCCATCTGACGCCTACCTTGTTTTTATCCCTGATTGTTGCAGGTCACTCCAAAACCCTGGATAAGACTTATTCACAACTTCCGGGTTTTCTACGCTGATATCTTGCAGAGCAACCAGTGGAGCGAAGGCCATAGCCATGCGATGATCGTCATAAGTTTCGATGCACAATTCGGATTCACCTGGCTCATATTTGGACTTTACTTCCCAAACCCCTTCTTCAATCTCCCTAAACTTTGCTTTCAGCTTTTTTAATTCCTTCTTCAGTGCCTTGATCCTATCCGTTTCCTTAATTTTCAGGCTTTCCAGACCAGTCATTTTGCAACGGATGTGTTTTGCCGCACAGACAACGGCAACGGTCTGGGCAAGGTCCGGGCAATTGCTGAAATCAAATTCAACACTATCGCTGTCCGGAATTTTTTGAAGGAGTACGCCATCATCTTCAAAAGTGCTCATCACACCCAACTGGTTCATGATATTCACAATAGTGATATCTCCTTGCAACGAATCCTGACGAAGACCGAGTAATTTAATTTTAGCTTTCGAGGATAAAGCCACCAGTCCATACCAATAACTGGCACCTGACCAGTCAGACTCCACGTGGTAGGTCGTTGGTTTATAAGGTTGGTGGGAAACACTAATAAGATCGCCCGTCCAGTCATAATGAACGCCAAAGGCGGTCATTACATCCAGTGTCATTTGAATATATGGTTTGCTGGCTATGTGTCCTTCCAACTTTAGTTCTAAACCTTCAGGCAAAGCGGGGGCAATCATCAGCAGTGCTGAAATGAACTGGCTACTTTGATCTCCGCGCACAGACAAGCCGTTAGCCTGTTGCCGTTTGAACGCCTCGATTCTCAAAGGAGGAAACCCATTTTTTTGCTCATAGCTAATTTCGGCTCCAAGTTTTTTAAGGGCATCTACCAATATGCCAATCGGCCGCTCTTGCATCCTACTGGTTCCGGTGAGCACTTTGGTTTCTGAACCGATGGCCATATAGGCTGTCAGAAAGCGCATGGTTGTGCCAGCATCCAATACATCCAATACCTCTTCACTGCTTTGGAGCAGATTCATCATGGTCTGTGTGTCTCGCGCTGCTGAGAGGTTGTATACCTCACCTTGATTGCCACACAGAGCATTGATGATTAATGCCCGATTGCTCTCGCTTTTTGAGGCGGGCAGCTGTACGTTAATTTCCTTAAGTTCCGGGCAGTGTTTTAGGTGAATGGTTTCCATCAATCTGGTAATTGATTGTAGTAAAAGAGCGCGTCCAGTACATCTTTCTCGTCAACGGCAATATCATAGGTAGCCTCACCAATAGATTTGAGCAACGAATGATTCAGTAGGCCATTAGTGCTCTTTTTGTCTTGGTACATGTTCTTAATGATCGGCACAAAATCACTTTTGGCAATTTCTACTTTGCCATAGATTCCTTTTATAATGGAAACCAGTTCATTCAATTCATCCTCTGAGAGGCCGCAAAGCTTTTTTGAAAGGAAACCTTCGCAGATCATCCCTATCGCAATGGCTTCGCCATGCAGCAAGTGCTTATCGGTTCCAAGAAAATGAGTTTCAATACCATGGCCGATGGTATGGCCAAAGTTGAGAATTTTTCTAAGGCCTGATTCCCTGGGATCATTTTTCACCACCTCATTCTTGATATGCACAGAGTGTGCAATTACCGCATTCCAATTACTTTGATTTAGCTGTTCGGCAGTTACCTGATGGAAGTAGTCCTTGTCAGCAATCAAACCATGTTTTATTACTTCCGAGAAGCCGGAACGTAATTCCCTTTCAGGAAGGGTTTGTAAAAATAGCGGGTCGATCAAGACGGCCGCAGGTTCTTGAAACAAACCAATATGATTCTTAAATCCATTGAAATCGATGCCAAGTTTCCCCCCGGCACTTGCGTCAACGGCAGCAAGTAGCGTAGTAGGAATATTGATAAAGGCGATTCCTCTTTTATAGGTAGCTGCACAGAAACCACCCATATCGCCAATTACTCCACCTCCAAGATTGATAAGTAGTCCCTTTCTATCAACACCTTGATTGGTCAGTTCAGACCAAATCGATTGGCAGGTATCCAAGGTCTTATTGACTTCCCCACTGGGAATTTCAATAAGACTGTGAGGGGGCAGATGTTCTGAAATAAGAGGAAGGCATAGCTCTTTTGTGTGCTCATCGACCAATACTGCGATCTTCGAGAACTCTTGCTTTGCCAAAAAATCTGGCAAAGATGATGTTATCCTATCGATCACAATTTCGCTCATACGCTCTGTTTGCTTCGGGTTTCTTTTAATTGTGCCTCTTGCTTCTTGACTGACTCCTCGTGGATGGCAAATAAAAGGTTTTTCATAAACTTTTCGGTCAGGTTTTTTTGCATTCCGGCTTTAATGCGAGATTCCATTACATTTTGCCATCGGTCTGGTTGATAAACTGCCAGGTTATGTTCCATTTTGTACTCTCCAATATTTTTGATTATCTCAAACCTTTCAGCAAGCAGTTCAAGCAACTGGCTATCGAGTAAATCCACATTGTCCCTAAACTTGTCCAATTCGGAAATAGCCTCGGGATGTTCATCCATAGTATCTCTGAAAATTAGACTTTCATAAATGATGTTGAGCACATCCGGGGTTACCTGTTGCTTGGCATCACTCAGTGCATTGTCCGGATCATGATGTGTCTCTATCATTAACCCATCAAGCCCAAAATTGAGAGCTCGTTGCGAAATGGAGGCAATAATCTCTCTGGTTCCTGCAATATGACTTGGGTCGCAAATCACGGACAGGCCGGGAATCGTCCTTTTTAAGTGGATCGGCATGCTCCATTCGGGTTTGTTCCTGTACCTTTTTTCGTAAGGGTCTGCAAAACCACGATGGATGGCGGCCATTTTATGAATCCCTGCCTTGTTCAGTCGCTCGAATGCCCCCAGCCATAGCTGTAGGTCCGGATTGATTGGGTTTTTCACCATTACCGGTATATCAACACCCTGTAGTGCATCGCTAATTTCCTGAACCGAAAACGGGTTGACGGATGTTCTGGCTCCAATCCATAAAACATCTACACTAGCTTTAAGCGCTTGCTCCACATGTTCTGCATTGGCCACTTCCACGGTGATGGGCACACCAAGATTCTCTCTGGCAATTTCCATCCAGCCTAAAGCCTCCTCGCCCTTGCCTTCAAACGAACCGGGTCTGGTTCTTGGTTTCCATACTCCAGCTCTGAACAGCTGTACCTGACTGCTTTTCAGGCCTTTCGAAATCTCGTCAATTTGTTCCGGGCTTTCCGCGCTGCACGGCCCCGCAATCAATAGGTGCTTTTCTAATCCCAGCCCCCAATCTTCAATGTCTGTAATGTTCATTTTTAGACTTTTTGCATAAAAAAAGCCTGACTCTTATCGAATCAGGCTTTATATAATTTTTTCTTTTTTCTAGTTAAGCACCGATCCGACTCTATCCATCCAGCTAAAGTAAAAGAAGAAATAAAATCGTGCTTGTGCCTTAATCATGGTCAAACATAACCATCTAATTTAAAAGTCAAAACACAGACTCGGTTTTTATTGATTTTCCATCTCTATTAGTGAGAATGTGGTTGTGTTATCAGCGTAATCCTCAATATTCTCGGTAATCACCGTCAGATCATTCATCATAATGGCCTCCTTGCTTGAGATTACCGCGGCAGCGTCTTTTCTGTTAAACTTCAGTTCGTCAATGGCTCCCGAAGTACTGGAACTGGCCACAAAAGTGATGTGGCTGTATTTAGAGAAAAACCTTCGGGTTTCCTTAATAGCCATGGGGTGAGAATAAATTTTTCGAATCCGCTCGATCGTAGTTTGCTTTTTGCTGCCCAGATAAAGGTGTATAGGCAAATCGAATTGCTTGATCAACTTAAAACCTTCCTTCTTGATCCTTTCCAGATTGTCTGAGACTTTGCCCGATGAATTATTGGTGATTGCAACTAGTGCCCTTCTGATCTTTCCTTTTTTTAGAGCAGAGAAAATGTCCTCAAAAGAAGCATAGAAGGCATAGCTTTGATCGGGCAGAAATTTCTCTCTTGCTAAATCATGATAAGTATATCTTGGTCCGAGTATGCCTAAGTCTGCCATTAATCTAAATCCACTTCTTGATCTTCTTCTTTATAAATTCCCGTTTGCTTTTGCACCGACTGCTGATGGATAAATCGATAGAGTTCTTTAATAAAATCTGCATCCAGATTTAGCGCTTTGGCCCATTCAGGCCTAGTACGAAAAATCTCTTTCCACCTACTCAACTGAAAAATGGCAACGTTATTTTCTTTTTTGTACTCACCAATTTTTTCAACCAGATTCATTCTGGTGGCAATCGCCTCCAGTATTTCACGATCAGCCTGGTCAATTTGTTCTCGAATTATCTCTAAGTGGTTAATGAAAGCTGTATCAGACTTGGTAGCATCCCTTGGCTCTAACCTGCCAAGAATATCTGCCAAGTCCTTCGGGGTCACCTGTTGTTTGGCATCGCTCAGGGCAGTTTCAGGGCTGCAATGACTTTCAATCATAAGCCCATCGTAGTTTAAATCGAGGGCTTTTTGAGAAATTTCATGGATTAAATCACTTCTTCCAGCAATATGACTGGGATCACAAATCAGCGGTAAATTTGGGAACTCACTTTTGAGTTCGATAGGGATTTGCCATAAAGGTACATTGCGAAATTTGGTCTTTTGAAAAGAGTCAAAACCTCGATGAATGGCGCCTAACTTCTTTATGCCTGCCTTGGAAAAACGCTCGAGCGCTCCTTTCCACAATGAAAGATCTGGATTGATAGGGTTCTTGATGAATACGGGAATGTCTATACCCTTAAGTGATTCTGCAATCTCCTGAACGTGAAAAGGGTTTACTGTGGTTCTGGCTCCAATCCATAAAAGACCGATGCCCGCTTCCAATGCCAGTTCCGCATGTTTTGGCGAGGCCACTTCCGTGGCAATTTCCACCTGGTACAGTGCTTTGGCCTCTTTTATCCAAGATAGACCGCTTTTCCCAATGCCTTCAAAGGTTCCAGGTCTTGTCCTTGGCTTCCAGATACCACCCCGAATAAAATGCACACCTGTGCCTGCCAACTGTTCAATGGTGGTGAAAAACTGCTCTTTTGTCTCAACACTACAAGGCCCCGAAATGATCAGAGGCTTTTTGTGTTCCTTCACCCAACTCTCAAGTTTCTCAACCTGCATTCATTTATGTTTATGATGTCTTATTAACAATAGTTTCAGACATTCAGTTTGTTACTATATTTGCCACAGTTCCACAGCCTATGGATATTAAAAAGTACGTTGATTTTGACAATTTAGAAGTGGCTTTCGCTTCAAAAAATGACAAAACCCTAAAAAGAATCCATTTCGTATTTTCAAGTATGGGCAGTAGTGCCATGGTAAAAACCGGTACTGCGCTTACAAAATTAGCATTAAAATCAGGTCTGCCCGTAAAGGGGGTCATTAAGAGGACGATTTTTGACATTTTTTGTGGAGGTGAAGATATCGAAGAATGCCAGCGCACTGCTGAGCAGATGTCTAAATTCAATATCGGGGCTATTCTGGATTATTCTGTAGAAGGAGAGAAGTCAGAAGCTGGCTTTGAAGCCACAACAGCAGAAATTCTAAGAACCATTGAAAAAGCTGGTAAATCGGCCCATATTCCCTTTGGTGCTTTTAAGGTAACCGGTGTAGGTTCCTTTGATCTTTTGGCTAGGGTACATGCCCAAAAATTATTATCAGGCAAAGAAACCTCCGCGTTTCAGAGAATAAGAGAGAGAGTAGATAAAATCTGCGGCAAAGCACATGAACTTGGTGTAAAGGTGTTGATAGATGCTGAGGAGACCTGGATACAGGAGCCGATAGATGGCTTGGCATATGAGATGATGGAGAAGTACAACACAGACACAACCATTGTTTACAATACGTTTCAGATGTATCGGAAACACGCACTTGGCGAGTTGAAAAATGCGCATCAGGTAGCACTTCGTAAAGAGTATTTTCTTGGGGCCAAGCTGGTGCGAGGAGCCTATATGGAAAAGGAGAGAGAACGCGCCAAGGACTTAGGCTATTCAAGCCCCATTCAGCCAGATAAGGAATCATGTGATAAGGATTTTGATCTGGCGATGGAATACTGTGTCTGGAATATTGATAAAATCGCTTTGTTCTGTGGATCACACAATGAGCAGAGCAATTATAAACTGTGCCACCTAATTGAAGACTGCGACCTTTCCAGAGAGGATGAGAGAATTTATTTTGCTCAGCTTTATGGCATGAGCGATAATATTTCCTTTAACCTTGCCGATGCTGGGTTTAGAGTAGCTAAATACCTCCCTTATGGGCCAATCAAGGCCAGTATGCCTTACTTATTCAGAAGAGCCGAAGAGAACACCTCCGTAAAAGGGCAAAGCAGCAGAGAACTGTCTTTGGTTAAGAGGGAAATGGAACGCAGAAAGGGAAAATAGGTGCAACCTATTTCTTCAATCCTTCATTAAATAGTGTTGAATCATTAATACCAATTCAATTATGAGATGGCTTAAATAGAAATCAGATTATTACTGCTTGATTAAGGCGAGAAATGAAGACATAGCAGAGTTATTGCTGATTTTCTCAACGAAGAGCAAGCTGTAAGAAATGGTTTATTTTAGGCATATTATATTTGATTTGGTATAACTTTGCGCACTTAAAAATCTGCACATGCAAATATTGAGCGAACAGGAGATTAATCGCAGAAAAGAAAGGGAAGAGTTGCAACGTTTGGGCATCAATCCTTATCCGTCAGAAACGTTTGAGATAAACACTACAACGGAAGAAATTAAGGCGAACTTTGACAAAGATCCTGAGGGCTATAAACAGGTAAAAATTGCAGGCAGAATGATGAGCCGCAGAATCATGGGTTCAGCCTCCTTTGCTGAACTTCAGGATTCTCAAGGGCGTATTCAAATTTACCTGAGAAGAGATGACCTCTGTCCTGATGAGGACAAGACCATGTACAATACAGTTTTCAAAAAGGTATTGGGCATTGGAGATATTATAGGCCTGGAGGGTTATGTGTTCACAACTCAAGTTGGAGAAATTTCGATCCATGTGACCAAGTTGACGGTCTTGACCAAATCACTCAAACCGCTACCACTTCCAAAAACGGATACAGACGGGGTGGTGCATGATGCATTCACAGACCCTGAACAAAGATACCGTCAACGCTATGTTGACCTGGTGGTTAATCCGGATGTCAAAGAGGCCTTTATTAAAAGGACGCATATGGTGAACTCTATGCGTAATTTCCTGGCAGATAGGGGTTATCTGGAAGTAGAGACGCCTATTCTTCAGCCACTTTATGGTGGCGCTGCCGCAAGACCTTTTAAGACACACCACAATACCCTTGACATGACACTCTATTTGCGAATTGCAAATGAGCTGTATCTCAAAAGGTTAATTGTCGGTGGTTTCGATGGCGTATTTGAGTTTTCGAAAGACTTTAGAAATGAGGGCATGTCCAGGTTCCACAATCCCGAGTTCACACAGGTGGAGCTCTATGTGGCCTACAAGGATTACGATTGGATGATGAACCTGGTGGAGGAGATGGTTGAAAAAGTGGCTCTGGACCTTCATGGAACCACTAAGGTTCAAGTGGGAGAGAATGTCATTGATTTCAAAAGACCTTGGAAGAGATTTACCATGTTCGAGGCCATTGAACATTTTACAGGCATTGACATCTCTGAAATGGATGAGAGCACATTGAGGAATACGGCCAAAGACCTGAAGGTTGAAACTGATGATTCAATGGGCAAAGGAAAGCTGATTGATGAGATTTTTGGAGAGCATTGTGAGGCGAAACTTATTCAGCCAACCTATATAACCGACTATCCTGTGGAGATGTCTCCATTGGCTAAAAAACACAGAACCAAAGAAGGACTGGTCGAACGCTTTGAGGCGATTTGCAATGGAAAAGAAATTTGTAATGCTTTCTCTGAATTAAATGATCCGATAGACCAACGGCAACGTTTCGAAGAGCAACTTGAGCTTGGTAAGAGAGGTGATGATGAGGCGATGGTTTTGGATGAAGACTTTCTCAGAGCACTGGAATATGGCATGCCTCCGACCGCTGGTTTAGGTGTCGGCATCGACAGGCTTTCCATGATCATGACCAATTCCAATTCTATCCAGGATGTCCTTTTCTTCCCGCAAATGAAACCTGAAAAGCAGGTGTTGGCAGCTACTGATGCCGACTATATCGAAGCAGGAGTGAGGCAAGAACTGATTCCAATTCTTAGAAATTTGAATCTGCTGACCATTGATCAACTTAAGGAACAAAAGGCGACAAAGCTGTTGAACGATATGGGAGGCATGAGAAAGAAGCTCAAGCTAAACGATGTGAAGGCTGCTACAATAGACGAAATAGTAGGCTGGCTGTCTTAGTTAGACGTTGAATCAAAAAAGCTTCTTCTGCGACTAATCTTCAGGTCCTTGAGGGAAGAGGCCTTGATTTGAATATCAATATTGTATGAAGTAAATCTTCCGAAAGGAATCCAGTTTCCGCGCATTTCCCAGCAACCCAGGTCTCGATAGATACCTATAGAAGTCTGGGTAAACTCTTTCATATCTATGTCATAACCACTGTTAAAGGTGACTCTCCATTTAGGAGTTAGACTAATCTGTCCATAGGCTTTGATAGATTGCCGTGTTGTGGTGGAGGTCAGCCCCCGACTGTAATTGTAATCATATGATAGTCTCAGGTTCCAGGGAATAGAAAGGTCTATATAGCCGTTAGGATCAAAAGCGTAGGTTGGCGAGGGGGAGAAATTTTGGTCGCCATCATTAATGGAGCCAAATGTGCCCTGCTGTTCATCCAAAAAGCCACTACCAAGCTCATTGGGATCATTTTGGTTGCGATTATTTTGATTCGGTGGTCCCGAGGCTTTGGAATTTAAGCTTGTTGAAAGTGACAAACGAGCAGACGTAAGTCGGCCAAGCCCCTGTCCGCCTTTCCACGCCAAAGTGGGAGTACGTACTGTAGTGGTTGTATTCGTTTCAGAATTAAAAGTCTCTAGGTAGGTATAAGGGTCTATAGTGGCTCCAAAGTTGACGGACAGTTTTTTGTTGAATAGCGAAGTTCTTCCGGTAATATTGACTCTGGAAAGATTAAAGGAGTCCGCCAGGAAGTTATAGGATGTACTGAACGACAAATTTTCAAGGATGGGTACTTTCTTTGATTGAGCCGTGTCGCTTTTCACTTTCATCTCCACATTATTGTTAAGGCTAATACCCATAGAGGCCGACTGTCCAAGCTGAGGAGAACCAAAAATAAACCCGTCATAGATAGACAATGTTCTCATAGTTCCGGCAGCATCCACCTGAACTTCCTGGAAATACCCAAATTTCTCCTGACTAAAATCCGGTCTATAGCTAAAACTAAGACTGGGCCTCATAATATGTCGGATGGCCTCGACTTTTTTTCCGGGTTTGAACCGGTAGATACCATAAACAGTAGTCGACAATCCAACACTGGTACTGTAAGTTGCGGCACGCGAAAATCCCTTGAGCGTATCAATTTGAACGGCCTCGGCATCACTATCATACGTATACTTAAGCTTTTCCAGGTACCACAAGTCGTTGAAGGTAACTGAGGGTGTAACATTCAAATGGTTCAACAGGGAAAAGGAGGTTGAAATAGGTATAGTGTGCCTTGCACCACTTTTGGCATTGGCTAGCAGCTCGCTGATGTTTCCAAAGGTAACCGCAATGGTATCAGCTTCCGTAGAGCCATTGGCAATGTCAAAACCGGCCGATGCTGGCCTCACCAGGTTACTCACTCTATTGTTAATATTAAACGACCAACCTACCGTCAACTTCTTTAATAAATCTGCCTTTGAGCCTTTGAACGGGTATACCCTGTTCATATTTACAGACATCTCTGGAAGAGAAATATCCAGAATGCCGGTTTGTACGTTTTGGTTGTGCCTGGCATTGATGGAGTAGCTAAATGGGGTGCCAGCTATGCTCGATGAATAGGAGATGTTTGACCTGAATTCTGATCGAACATTACGATTGAAGTTGGTTGTTGAAATGTTATTACTATTGAATGTAGAGCTACCGGCATTTACACTGGCTGAAAACCGACCTCTTCCTCTGGACTGTGGAGTGTGGCTCCATGAAACCCAGAAATCTTTTGAATTCAGTGGGGTTTCGTCAATTTCCGAAGACTTGTTTCTGTTGAAAGTGAAATTAAAATTACCGGAATAACGGTACCGCTTTCTATAAGAGGTTTGAATCTTTAAACCCCGACTCCCTTTGGAATATATGTCACCAGTTATAGCAGTATGTATGTAGTCATTAAAGGCAAAGTAGTAGCCTCCTTCTCTCAAAAAGATACCTCGAAGCTTTTCCGTACCATATTTTGGAAAGATAATTCCGGATGAGCTTTCCTGAGTATCAGGAAAAAGGCCAAAGGGTAGCCCCAAAAAAGTAGGAATGCCACCTACATAAAGCAAAAAAGGCCCGGTAACAACACTCTTACCTGGAATGATCTTAATCTTCTTAGACCTGATATATGTGGAAGCCAGCGGGTCAGCACAAGGAACAAATTTTCCGTCCAGAATATAAGCACTGCCGTCTTCATTTCTTTTAACCTCCTCACCAGCCAGAAAACCATCCGGTTGTTCTGTGGCCACGCCTTTAATTTTAGCCCTGTTTGATTGAAAGTTGTACCTGATTTCTCTGGTCTCATAGGTGTCTGCACCATCCTTAAATATGGGTAGTCCAATCCAGCTACCGGTTGAATCCTGGATTCCGAATGCTGTCAATTCGCTTTTGCCTCGGTCAAGTGTAATGCGTGCAGCATCAAGCCTGATGTCACCATATTCGATATAAGCATTTCCATAAAGGTACGTTACATTTGTAGCGGTCTTAGTAATGATGGAGTCTTGGGCGAAATACTTTATCGTGGTTTCTATTCCATTTGAATCAGTTACTTTAATAGAATCAGAAGCGGCTGGTCTGGTATTTGTAGAATCAGCACTGACGCCACGTTGTTGAGCGCTCAGAGCAAAGGTCATTAAAGTAAGAATAGTGAAGTATAAGAACCTTTTGATTTGCACAGGATTTTTCGCTTTTTCGCAAAAATTCAGAATTTTGCGTAAAGTTATCCCAATAACAGGATTCATGTGCATTAATGTAAAAAATATTGTCCTCATCTATCTGTTGACCATGTTGATGATACCCAACCTGTATGGGTTCCAGGGTAAAGCACCTTCTGATAAAAAGACATTTAAGGTTGTCATTGACCCTGGCCATGGTGGAAGACATCCTGGTACTTCTGGCAAATACACCAAAGAAAAAGATATCGTTTTAAAGGTCGCCCTTAAAGTGGGTACATACTTAAAAGAGAATGTCGAGGGCATAGAAGTTGTTTATACACGGACGAAAGATGTGTATGTAGACCTCAATGAACGTGCCATAATGGCAAATAACCTGGAGGCCGACCTTTTTGTTTCCATACATGCTAATGCCATGCCGCCAGGAAATGGACACATTTATGGAACCGAGACCTTTGTCATGGGCTTGAAAAACACGGGTAGAAACTTTGAGGTAGCCAAGCGTGAAAACTCCGTAATCCTGCTTGAGGAGAACTATGAAGAGAAGTACAAGGGCTTCGATCCCAAGGCACCTGTTTCGAATATCATGTTTTCCATTATGCAAGAAGCTTATCAGGAAAACAGCATTTTATTAGCTCAAAACATTGAGGATCAGTTTTCTAAACGTGCAGGAAGGAGAAGCCTCGGGGTAAAGCAATCCAGCCTTTGGGTACTTTGGAACACCTCAATGCCTAGTGTATTGGTGGAATTGGGTTATCTTACCAATTCAAAAGAGGAAAAAGAACTCAATAATGCTCAGATTCAGGACTATTTGGCCTCGGCCATTTATAGGGGAATCAAAGAGTATAAGGAATTTTTAGATTCAACAAAGTAGCATTGAATAAGTACAAGGAAATAAAGGTTGGGATTTTGGCAGTTATGGCTGCAGGTATCCTGTATTTTGGATTTAACTACCTGAAAGGGCTGGATATATTCTCACCTGACAGGGTTTATGTTGCCGAATACACCAATATCAACGGTCTACTTCCTTCAGATCGAATAATCATCAATGGCTTTCAGGTAGGGAGAGTTTCGTCTATTGCACTGGATACAGGCAACTACGAGAGAATATTGGTTCAGCTGGCTGTCAATAAGGATATTGCCTTGAGAGAAGGAACAATTGCTAAGCTGGTTCAAACCGATGTTTTGGGGTCCAAGGCCATTGAGCTTATCATGAGCAACACAGGCCCGGTGCTTGAGAGTGGTGATTTACTGATTTCTGAGGTTGACCGAAGTATTACTGAACTTCTAACTGAAGAGGGCCTCTCGGCAGCGAATAGTTTAACTTCTACTGTAAATAAGATTAACACGGCATTGCAGCCACTCGTGGATGGAGCAGATGATATCCGTGCTTCTTTTGCCAATGTGAAGGAGATCACCGAAAAGTGGAAAGGTCTTAGTGATCAGATGGGAGGTACGATAGAGCAATTAGAATTAAGAGCCGAGTACCTTTCCGATTCTATCGCTGTGGTGTTAGGCAGTTTGCATGCCGCCACTGATACTTTTAAGGCGCTTGGTGATAGTCTGAGAACCATAGATATTAAGAGCAGATTGTTAAAGATGGACGAGACGCTTACATCATTCAATGAGATTGCCGCTAAGATTAATTCTGGCGAAGGTACAATTGGTCAATTGCTGACCAACGATTCTTTATACCATAGTCTGAACAGTATGATGACCAATCTGGATAGTTTGTTTATTGACATGGAGAACAATCCAAAACGTTATGTTCATTTTTCCCTGTTTGGAAGAAAGGACAAACGCCCTAAAAAGAAGAAGTAGATCAGGTTCCGGATTCGGTACTTCCATCAACATTTGAATTTTGTATTCGGAAGATTGAATCGAATTGAACGTCAGTTAGGGATAATTGATTTATTAATGAACTGGTTTTAAGACAGTAACAATTATCGGTCATCCCGTAGGGATCTTTTTTAGCAGTAAAAGTTAGATTTACTTATTAAACGTGAAAAGATTTCTCCGTCCCTAAAACTCGGGACTGCGAAATGACCAAAGGATGACGATTCTTAAAACATGGGAGATTTCTTGTCCCGAACTAGATTAATTTAGATTACCCAATGGAATTCTTCCTGTTTTCTACCTGTTAAAATAAGACCGTTTAAAAAGCTGAGATGGATATTGATTTCAATAAGAATGAAGACGTAATGAAACAACTGATTTTTCAGTTGAATAAAAATCTGGCAAATGTAAAATTGGGTGGAGGTGAGAAAAAAATAGCTTCACAGCACAAGAAGGGAAAATTAACAGCCAGGGAACGCATAGAGTATCTTAAGGATGAAGATTCACATTTTCTGGAAGTAGCCGCTTTTGCCGGTGAAGGCATGTATGAAGACGTTGGTGGCTGCCCTTCCGGGGGTGTAGTGGTTGGTATTGGTAAGGTAAGCGGAAGGGATTGTGTTATTGTCGCCAATGATGCAACCGTTAAAGCCGGGGCGTGGTTTCCGATCACAGCCAAGAAAAACATGCGGGCTCAGGAAATAGCCATGGAAAACAGGCTCCCAATCATTTATCTGGTAGATAGTGCTGGTGTGTTCTTACCTATGCAAGATGAAATTTTTCCTGACAAAGAACATTTTGGAAGACAGTTTCGCAACAATGCGAAAATGTCGTCTATGGGGATAGTGCAAGTGGCGGCCATCATGGGTAGCTGCGTGGCCGGAGGTGCTTATTTGCCTATTATGAGCGATGAGGCCATGATTGTTGATAAAACCGGATCTATTTTCCTAGCCGGCTCTTATTTGGTGAAAGCGGCTATTGGAGAAGATATAGACAATGAAACTTTGGGAGGAGCCACCACACACAGCGAGATTTCCGGAGTAACTGATAATAAGTTTGAAAGTGATGAGGCTTGTTTGGACTACATCAAGCGCATATTCGATAAACTGGGAGATTATGATAAGGCCGGTTTTGATAGGTCAGAACCTAAACTTCCAAAAGAAAGCCCTGAAGAGTTATATGGTATAATTCCAGAAGACAGGGTGAAACCATATGACACGCGTGAAGTAATTAAGCGTTTGGTAGACGATTCGGAATTTGATGAATACAAAGAACTCTATGGCCAGTCCATCATTTGTGGTTATGCCCGTATCGATGGCTGGGCTGTCGGTATTGTGGCCAATCAACGTAAAGTTGTAAAGTCGAAGAAGGGAGAAATGCAGATGGGGGGCGTGATCTACTCCGATTCTGCTGATAAGTCGGCCAGATTCATTATGAACTGCAATCAAAGAAAAATCCCGCTGGTGTTTTTGCAGGATGTCAGTGGTTTTATGGTCGGTAGCCGAGCCGAACAGGGAGGTATCATAAAGGACGGTGCCAAAATGGTGAATGCGATGGCGAATTCTGTAGTGCCCAAGTTCACTTTCATAATCGGCAACTCCTATGGTGCAGGCAATTATGCCATGTGCGGAAAAGCCTATGATCCACGCTTAATATATGCATGGCCGACTGCTCAAATGGCGGTGATGAGCGGAGGTGCTGCGTCAAAAACCCTACTGCAAATAAAAGTTGCTGGGCTAAAGGCTAAGGGAGAGGAGATCACTCCTGAAGCAGAAAAGAAATTCTTGGAAGAAATTACCAATCGCTACGAAAAACAACTGAGCCCCTACTATGCGGCTTCAAGGTTGTGGGTAGATGGTATCATTGATCCGCTTGATACCAGAGATATTATTTCTAAAGGCATTGCCATGGCCAACCATGCGCCAATCACGGAAAAATTTAATGTGGGGGTGATACAGACCTGATATGGACGAGGGGAATCTAAATAATAAAGAGCTTAAAGCGCTTGTCACCCTTTTGGATGATGAAGATGTTGAAGTGGTGGAGCACGTGGAAGGCAAAATAAAGTCCTTGGGAACACACATAATACCTTATCTGGAATTCGAATGGGAGAATAGTTTTAATCCAGTAGTACAAAAGCGGATAGAAGAACTGGTCCATTCTCTTCAATTTGAATTGTTAAAGGATAAACTGAAGGAATGGGGTGAGAAAGGTGGTGAAGATTTACTTGAAGGTATATGGTTGGTAAATACTTACCAGTACCCCGACTTGGAGTATTCTGATTTGAAAAAGGAACTAGAGCAGCTTTATTATGAAGCCTGGCTTGAGTTTAAGACTGACATCAGACCGGTGGATCAGATTCGAATTCTGAATAGTGTCATTTTCAATAAGCTGAAGTTTGGTGCTAACACCAAGAACTTTCACTCTCCGGGAAACTCAATGATGAATGTCGTGTTGCAAACACGTAAAGGCAATCCAATAGCATTATGCATTATTTATATGATGGTTGCTCAAAAGCTTAAGCTGCCCATTTTTGGAGTGAACCTTCCAAATCTATTTATACTGACATTCAAAAAGGGAGAGCACCAGTTCTACATTAATCCATTTAATCGAGGTCTTATTTTCTCCAGAAAGGAGATCGATAATTACATATCCCATTTGAAGCTGTCACCCAATGATAGTTACTATCAACCCTGCAATAATGTAGACATCATAGCCCGTGTATTAAGAAATCTGATGGCTTCACATGAAAAACTGGGGCATTCTGAAAAAGTCAATGAAATCAAGCAGTTAATGGATATGTTTATCGATCCAAGGCAATAGAAGTTAACTTGCAGTACCTGGTTGCACGATTCTTTTTAAGTTAAAACCTTTTTTATTCTTTCCATTTTTACCAATTAGCAAAATAGTTATACCGTATTCATATGTTTAAGAGTTTTAAAAAGTCCTTATTGGGTATAGGAATAGCAATACCCTTTTTTCTTATTTCATCTTGTACCAATGATGATCAAATTGGAGAAATAGGAATTTCAGAAATTGAGGTACAGGTAAATCCTAGTGGAATTGCTCCCCTCACTGCACTACTAAATTTTGAGACTTCTAAGTCAGCCAGAGTGACATTGATCATTCCGGGTAAAAAACCCTTAATCAAAGAATTTTCTGATCTTAACCGAGTTCATGAAATACCTGTTTTAGGGCTTTATGCAAATACAACAAACATTGTTGTCGTTCAATTATCTGATGATTCAGGAAATTCATCTGTTGATGTGGTTTCTATTGAGACTGGAGAGCTTCCTGAGTACATGCCAGACATCGAAATAGTAGAAAAGAAAGAAGAGTTGATGGAAGAAGGCTGGAATTTACTAAGCATGAACATAGGATTGGGTGCTCCAAATAGTTTTACTAGTCCGGTGATTTTTGATCAGGATGGTGATATACGATGGTATTTAGATTTTAGGAGTATTCTACCCGTGGGGGTTTGTGGACCTTTTGAGCCTTTGGATAATGGTAATATGATTTGTGCCAACCAAAAGACAGTTCGTGAGTATAACATGCTTGGTTTTGAGTTGAATAGATGGAATTTGGCTGACAACTACTCATTTCATCATGATATTGTTGAAAAACCAAATGGTAACTTTATAGTTGCTGTAGATGATTCTAACCTTGAGACTGTTGAGGATATTGCAATAGAGATAGACCGTAATACTGGAGAGGAAGTAAATAGATGGGATTTGAGAGAAATATTAGACACGGACAGAGATGCCATTATCGATAATCAAGTCGACTGGTTCCATATGAATGCTATTTGGTATGATGAGAAGGAAGATGCAACGATTTTTTCAGGTCAGCGCCAGGGCTTGGTGAAAGTAAGCAATACTAATGAATTAATCTGGATATTGGCTCCGCATAAGGGCTGGGGAAATGCAGGTGTCGATGGTAGTGGGCATGATACCAATCAGTTTTTGCTGACAGCTGTGGATGAAGATGGAATGCCGTACGAAGAAGAAATTCAGCTTGGCAATATTGCAATCGATGATTTCGAATGGGTATGGGGACAACACGCGCCAATGATTTTAGAGAATGGAAACCTATTGGTTTACGATAATGGGTTTGGAAGAAATTATGGTCCTCCAAGAGGGACGTACAGCCGAGCTGTCGAATACCAGGTTAATGAGACTGAGATGACAGTAAAGCAAATATGGCAGGTGGGTAAAGAAAAGGGGTCGTCCTTTCAATCACATATTATTAGTGACGTGGACCTTATGTCTACAACGGGCAATAGAATGGTTTTCTCAGGCATTAACCTAGATGAAAGAAAATCACATCTTTTAGAAGTTAGTTATCCAAATAATGTAACAGCCTTTGAAGCCATAATCAGATACAAGTATGCTTTTGTCGAAGATGGTGCTCAGTTAGCTCCTGGGAACTTAGACTCTTCTTTTCGCGCAGAAAGAGTTTCGATTTATTCTGGCTTCTAATTAGTTGTCGAGGATTGAATTTTGAGGGTTAACTTCCCTAAGTATTTTGGAATGGGATCAATAAGCCAGGGCTGTCAAAAAATCAACCCGATCGGAAAAGTGAAGATCATATTCCTGAATTGAATCCGACTCCAAAATCTGTCCTAAGTTTTTATTTACTATCAGTTGCTCCGAAAAAATAAGCTGAGTACGGCCATGGAGCTTGTATAAGGCCTCTTTTGCACACCATATTTTGGTGAGCTTGCCAATGTCGTCCTTTGCCCAGACTTGCTCCGAGGGGTGCAGAAATTTTCTTGAAATTCTAAGAATTTGATCTCGGGCATGCTCAATGTCAATACCTACCGGACCATCAAGGTTGATAGCTGCAGCACCAAAACCTTTGGCATGACTGATAGAGATTTCGACCCCATTCTGCTTGACGTGTGGTTTGCCAAACTCATCTTTGTAGACTTCACCGGAATCAAGACCATGCTTCGACAACAATGTCTTGAGCGCCAATCTGGCCGCGATTGATTCGATTTTTCGGCCGTCTACTTTGATGGTTTCAAGCTCGCACAGCTCTTTGCCCTGTGGTTCATACAACCTCATCAATTCATTTATGTCTTCTTCGATTTGCCAGATGGCCCAGGAAACAGATGGATTGATTTTTACGATTTCAAGAATTGGCATGAATTATTGGTTGCTGACCCGCGTTGAATGAGTAATTTTGCTCACTTCGAAAGATAAGCTCTTTTTCAGACCCATGTCAAAAGTTGAAATAAAAAAACTGCACACGATAGCCGGTCACCAAGATTGTGTATACGTTCTGGAAAAGGGACCCGATACCAACACTTTCTTTTCTTCAGCAGGAGATGGGGTTGTGGCCAAATGGGATCTGAATGATCCTGAGAATGGTCGTATGATAGCGAAAGTGCCGAGTTCTGTATATGCGCTCCACTATTACCAACCTCGTAATGTGCTTATTGTTGGCCAGAATTTCGAAGGCATACACCTAATCGACCTCGAAACAAAAAAAGAAGTTGGGTCGATAAAAACGGGCACTACGGCAATTTTTGACATCAAAGTAGTTAAGGACAGAATTATTGTTGCGCTCGGTGATGGAGAAGTACAAATTATTAATCTGACCACATTAGAGCTGGAGCACAAATTCAGGGATTCGGAATCAAGTGCCAGGGCCCTGGCAATTCACGAAGAACTTGGACATTTGGCAGTTGGCTATAGTGATAACCACATCCGAATTTATGCGCTTTCTGATTGGAAATTGGTTCAAGAAATTGAAGCGCATAAAATATCGGTCTTTGCTGTAAGGTATTCGCCAGATGGACGTTATCTTCTTAGTGGGAGCCGAGATGCACATTTGAAGATTTGGGACATATTCAGTGGATACGAGTTAAAGGAATCTATTGTAGCACACATGTACGCAATTAACCATATCGACTATAGTGCTGATGGCAAACATTTTGTAACTTGTAGCATGGACAAGTCCATAAAAGTCTGGGATGCAGAGGCTTTGAAATTGTTGAAAGTGATTGACAAAGCCAGGCATGCAGGACATGGAACTTCCGTAAACACTCTCCTCTGGAGTAACTACAACAATCTATTAATATCGGGCAGTGATGACCGCAGTATATCAATCTGGGATATCACATTTTAATTTTTTCTAAGAATGAATATTACACCTTTAGAAATCAGGCAGAAGGTATTTGAAAAGGCTTTTCGGGGATATGATAAGGATGAGGTAAGTGCCTTCCTCAATTCTATGTCCATAGAATGGGAAAAACTTAACGATCAGAATAAGGAGTTCAAGTATAAGTTGGAAACTGCCGAAAAGGAAGTTCAAAAACTTCGCGAGGTGGAAAACTCATTATTCAAAACCTTGAAAACTGCCGAAGATACGGGAGCCAATATGGTGGAACAAGCCACTAAGACTGCCGAACTCCATATGAAGGAAACTGAGATGAACGCTGATGCGCTAATGAGCGAAGCTAAATCCAGAGCCAAGTCTATCATTGAGGATGCCGAAGCCAGGGCAAGGAACATTGTTGCAGATATGGAAGATGAAATCCGTGAATTGGAGCAAGTGTTCAGAAGTCTTGATGCCAATAAGACATCTCTAATGGGTGATCTTAAAGTTTTAGCCAATGATATTATCGATAAGTTAAACCGGCATAACGATTTTCCTGCAGACATTAAACAGCATGTCAAAAAAGGCAAAGCATTAGCCAGAGAAGTCAATGAAAGCAATATTCAGGATGAGGCTGTCGATTCCATACTCTCTGCCAATGACGAAGTTCTTGAGGAGGTTGCAGAAGAGGTAGTGGATGAGCTGGAAAATGAAGAAAATAGCGAGGAAACACCTGTTGAGACAGAAGAAGCAAGTGCGGAGCCTGATGAAGTAGAAGAACCTGAAATGGTTGCGGAAGAAGACGAGGAGGAAGTGGAAGAAGAGGAAACAGAAGAGGACGTGGATGAAGAGGAGCCGGAGGAGGATGCTGCAAAACCGAAGTCCAAAACCGAGGAAGAAGAATCTTTTTTCGATCAATTTGACTAACAGACATGCCTGAAGGAATCGTTGCCCTCGAAGGCATGGAATTCTATGCCTATCATGGGTTCTATGAGGAGGAAAGAAAAATTGGCAACAAATACTCCGTTGACGTCAGAATAAGAACCGACTTCACGCAAGGTGCGGAGCAAGACGAACTTCTTGGGACCGTCAATTACGAAACCCTTTACAAACTCGTGAAGGAACAGATGGAAATTCCAAATAAATTATTGGAGTCCGTTGGGCAAAAAATCATAAATTCCATCCTGGATAATTTATTGGAAGTAATGGAAATAGAGGTTTCTGTCTCCAAACACAATCCCCCAATAGGAGGGATTTGTGAAAGATCCCGGGTAACCCTCAAACAAAAAAGAAAATGAGAAAGATTTATGTCATGCTGATCCTGGTGCTTTTTTGCTTGGTACAAGTTAGAGCACAGGAAAACCCAACCTACCAGATTTTTAATAAAAAGGGTAAAAAGATCAACTTTGGTAAAATGATGAAAGAGCTGACTGATGCTGACATTATTCTCTTCGGAGAACAGCATAACGATGCCGTGCTTCATTGGCTGCAATTGCAAGTGACAAAATCAGTACATGAAAAATACCCCTTAGTTCTTGGAGCTGAAATGTTTGAAGCTGACGATCAGGTGTTGATGGATGAATACCTGAATGGTGTGATTACCGAAAGCCATTTCACCACTGAAGGGAAAATGTGGAAGAACTATAAAACAGATTACAAACCGGTGTTGGACTTTGCCAAAACCAATAACCTGAGATTTATAGCCACTAATATTCCAAGGCGATATGCCAGTTTGGTGAATCGCAAAGGCTTGGGGGCACTGGATGAATTAGCAGAGGAAGCCAAAACCTGGATTGCGCCACTACCTATTGAAGTGGATTTGGAACAGGCAGGTTATAAATGGATGATCGAAACAATGGGCCAGCATTCAGGAGGTGAACCTGCGAACATTGCCAGAAGCCAAGCTAGCAAAGATGCTACTATGGCTCACTTCATTTTAAAAAATTTCGAGGCAGGCAAAAAATACATCCATTACCATGGCTCCTTTCATTCAAACAACTTTGAGGGTATTTATTACTACCTCGCCAAGGGCAATGCAAGCCTGAAAGTAATGACCATAGCCAGTGCCAACCAAGAGGATATTTCAAAGATATCCGAAGACAATAAAGCACTGGCGGATTTTATCATTGTCACTCCAAAAGATGGTTCTAAGTCCTATTAATTGACTCATTACGACTGTGCGAGATAAACTTCTCGACAATTTCTTTGTCGCAGCTTGTTTTCATTGATTAACATTTGTGGTCAACCCATATAAGGAACATACACACTTGAAACTTGAAACTTTAAACTAATACATCCTTATAAATGCTCACAAAAGCACAAGAGGTTCTTCAACATCTTATTGCACTGCTCAAGATTGAGAAGGATGAAGACTATGCTCAATACGAGCGCAAAATGCTTCATGCCTCCATCAAGGAAAGGAGACAAAAAGGGGTTACCTGGTATCCGGTTCTGTTAGCAAATAGATACATAAGTACAGGAGAGAGGTATACCCTGGAATTAGATAAGACCAACGACTTCGATCAAAATCATGCTTTTCAGGTTGGGGCTGTGGCAAGCGTTTTTGCAGGACACGGAGAGGAGGCAGAAGCGGTTTCAGGAGTTATTAGCTACGTGAAGGATAAGAAAATGCGTGTAGTGCTCAATGGCACTGAGCTACCTGATTGGATCAGAGAAGGCAAGCTCGGAGTGAACTTGCTTTTTGACGAAGGTGCCTATCGTGAAATGAATAGAGCCCTCAAGCAGGTGATTGGGGCTGAACGCGGAAGGACATCCGAATTGAGAGAAATTCTATACGGAGAAAAGGAGGCTGAGTTCAAATCCGGTTTTGATTATCAGTCAGTGCATTTAAATGATGTCCAAAACAGGGCACTCACTAATATATTTAATGCCAGGGATGTTGCCATCATTCATGGCCCTCCGGGCACTGGAAAGACGACCACGCTAGTCAATGCAATTAAGGAAGTGATCAAAACGGAACGCCAAGTGCTGGTTTGTGCGCAGAGCAACGCGGCAGTCGACTTGGTGGTTGAGAAGCTCGATGAGATGGGGTTGAATGTGCTAAGGATCGGGCATCCGGCCAGGCTTACACCACAGGTGATTGAGAACAGTTTGGACGTAAAGATTACGAAGCACAACTTTTTCAAAGAGCTTAAAGAAATCAGGAAACGATCCGATGAATACAAGCGGATGGGACAAAAGTACAAGCGACAATTCGGCAAAGAAGAACGCCTGCAGCGCAACCTGATCATGAAAGAGTCGCGAATGCTGAGAGAAGATGCCGACAGGGTTGAATCCGAAATTTGTGAAGACTTGATGGACAGAGCCCAGGTGATCGCGTGCACGTTGGTGGGTTCAACACACTACCTGCTGAAGGAAAGGGTATTTAAGTCTGTATTTATTGATGAGGCCTCTCAGGCCCTGGAGCCCGCCTGCTGGATTCCTATTTTGAAAAGCCATAGGGTAATTATGGCTGGAGATCATTTACAACTTCCGCCAACCGTAAAATCATTTAAGGCGGCCAAAGATGGTTTGCAAGAGACACTTTTTGAAAAAGCCATTAGAAATACCAATACAGCAGTGATGCTCGAAACCCAATACCGGATGCATCCGCAAATCATGAAGTTTTCGAGTACCTATTTCTACGAAAATGGGTTGAAGGTGGCAGATGAGGTATTGGCTAGGGAGCTGGGTGACGATGAGATTAGGCTTCAATTTATTGATACTGCCGGCTGTGGTTTTGATGAAAAAGTAAATCCCGAAACCTTAAGCACATTCAATGAGGAGGAGGCCAAACTTTTGGTCAAACATTTAGGCATTGAAGCAAGGCCGAATCAGAAAGTTGGTGTTATCGCTCCCTACAAAGCACAAATTCTGCTTTTGACCGATTTAATACAGCAGTCCGAAAGTCTCGATGATATTAGAGAGGACATTACAGTGAACACGGTAGATTCCTTTCAGGGACAGGAGCGTGATGTGATTTATATTAGCCTGACACGCTCTAATACAAAAGGAGAAATTGGTTTTCTTAAAGAACACCGAAGAATGAATGTTGCCATGACCAGGGCCAAATCCAAATTGGTGATGGTTGGTGACTCCGCTACTTTGGGCAAAGACCCTTTTTACAATGCCCTGATTGACTATGCTCAAGAAATAGGAGGCTATCGTAGTGCCTTTGAGCTAGTTGAATAAACCTGTCAAAGTTTTTTGGGCCAAAATATGGCCATTCATGGCAGCCAATAATGAAGTTTCGGTGGCCGATGAGTCTAAATTTAATACTGCGTCCAATGCGTATAGTATATACTCATAGCGATGTGATTCACCGGCTGGTGGGCAGGGACCAAAATATCCAACTCTGCCAAGATCATTGGTGCCCTGAATACTGCCAGGAGGTTTAGTCCCTGCAGAAGCTCCTTCGATCAGGCCCCGACTTGAGGGGTCCATATTGAATATCACCCAATGGTTATAACCGTTCCTAAAATCCAGGTCCTTCATAATCAACGCGTAACTTTGAGTGCCTTGGGGAGGTGTTCTCCAGCTCAATGGGGTCGAAGGGCCTTGGCAAGAATATTTTAAAGGTATTTTTCCACCATCTTGGAAAGCGTCACTGGTAAATCTAAAAATCAAACGACTATCAGTGGTTGCCATGCCTGTCTGAGAATAGTCAGAGCTTTCTGCACCGTTGACAGATTTTAACCGAAAAAAGTAAGTTGTTTCAACCTGAGGAACAAATACCGTAATTTGACTATCATCAATTGACAATCCGTTGTAATCGTCTAAAATGGAGGTGAATGCATTGTCGAGAGACACATCAATAGCATAACTAGCTCCGGCAACGGCAGCCCATGATACAGTGAAGGAGTCACCAAAAATCTCACTGATGGTAAAACCCGTTGGAGATGTAAGCGCGTTTGTAGCAACTTGTTGAGTACTTGAGAAGGGTGTAGATGCACTTGGGTGTTGAGCCCTGAGAAAATAGGTTGTGCCACTTTTTAAGCCTGACATTTCGCTGGGCGAACTTTCAAAGAGTTCTTCAAAGGCAATGAGACCAAAATCTTCTTGCTCACTCAACTGGATCAGGAGCGGGACACCGTTGTCATTCCATGAAAAAGAGAAGCCGGAGGCTGTAGTATTTAGAACAACAGGATTATCTGGAGTAGGTACAGAATCGCCACCGCCACAACTTGATACCAGTATGGCTGCGGTCAATATGCATAAAACAGAAGTTGGGTTTTTGAAAATGCTCATCGTATTTCTATAGTGACCGCATAAAGTATGAATCTATCAAGCAAGGAAATTGTACAGGGGCGAATAAGTGTTTTAGCTGTTTGCTTTGTTACTTCAGTGCGAGGGGACATGTCTCCCCTGTTTATGTGATATAGGCCACAATAGAAAGCCTACTGCATCACCCAGATTTAAGTGGATGGAAATAATTTGAGATGAGATTGACCAAGTTTTCACCGGATTCCAGGTTGGCTGGTATGATTAGATTCTACTGGTTCTTAGAAGGCGAGTCTGAAGGTTTGGATTTTAAAAAGATCATGCCCTTCGGTGCTTTGGACTTGGTGATTCATCGGGGAACCCCTATGGCCCTGAGTTCTGATTTTAAAATGTCAGTTGAACCAATGGCTTTTGTGGAAGGCCAGTATATGACTTATCAATACAAAAGACCAGGAAAAAAGACGGCATTGGTTGGAGTGTCCATTTACCCATGGGCTTCTGAGGTGCTTTTCGATAATCCATCGATAAAATTTACAGGACAACTGGTGGAACTGGATGCGCTTGATCCAAACAGATTCAATGAACTGATAGACCTGGTCCAGGAGCCCTGTGAAAAACAGAGGCTTGTCAACAAGATGGATGCTTTCTTTATAAGAGAGATCACCACCTATGGAAAGCAAAATCATGCCAGTTTGCGTTCAATTTCAACGTGTCTTCTGACGGAAAATGAGATGTCCATTCAGGAAGTGGCTGAAAAACACTGGGGTAATTCTGTAAGATCTTTACAAATCAAGTTTAAGGAAGTGTTTGGCTTAACGCTCTCAGAATTCAGAAGAAAGGCGAGATTTCAAAAAGCGGTGGAATTAATGAACCGCAGGAATACCAATTTGACTCAAGTGGCATTGGAGGCAGGGTTTTTTGATCAGGCCCATTTCACAAAGACCTTCAAAGGTTTTACAGGAATTCAACCGAAAAATTATCTTTCCGAAGCTGCTGGTGCCAGATCTTCCACATTAATGGGAGAGTTGTTTTCTTAAATCATTTCGGCCAACATGTCTGCGGCTTCAGGTTTGAGCCTAAACCATAATTCGGGCTCAATCACCTCCAGTTCAATCAATGAGAGTTGCTGTTCATTGTCTTTGACAATGTCTACTCTCGCATATACTGGCAGCGTATCACATTGCAAAACTGTGTTTAAGGCAAAGTCAATTTCTTCGGTTGTGGATTCGTAAAGTGCTACGGAGCCGCCAAAATCTCCCTGTACCCGAAAGTCACCTGCTTTGGCTTTTTTAATTACCGCATGGCTATACTGCCCTCCGATAATTACCATAGACACTTCTCCTTGCGTCACTACATTCTTCAAGAAGGGTTGCAGCATAAAAGCCTCTTCTTTGATCAATTTGGCATAAAGCGCTTCGTGACTTTCCAGGTTTTCCGGATTCAGCCGATAGGTATGTCGTGCTGTTCCGGCAAAACACGGCTTTAAAATCATGTCCTTCCAGCTGGTTTCTTTCTGAAGTTGAGCCAGAGATCGTGATTCACCAATTTCCAAATAGCGTGTTTCCGGAACTTGTATGCCTCGTTCGCTAAGGTCGCCCAGGTAATGTTTATCCATATTCCAGCGCACCATTTCCATGGGATTGATTAGTTCCGTTTTCTCAGAAATGTGATCTAAAAATAACTGCCATTCCTTAGGTCGATGAAAGTAATCCCAGGTAGTTCGGAATATTGCCCTTGCTGTACTCGACCAATCGAAGCTTGGGTTAGTCCATGATTTTCGAGCTACGCGAAACCCTTTATTCAATAATGCATCACACAGAACTTGGTCTTCCATGGCTGCATAGCTCTTTGGGTTGTTGATGTATTCGTCATTTGTTAAAATGGTGATATCGTAATCTGGCATAGCTAGATGTGAACGTAACGCTTTCAGCTAATTTCGCCAAAAGAAATAGGGTCAAAATTCTGATTAAGAATGGCTCTCGCAGGTTCGGAGAACCTGCGAGTACTTTGATCTTTAGAATTCGGTTCGTTTTGCAGAAAATAGGCTATTCATTAAACAAGAATTGGAATTATTCCTGCCTGAGCGTCTGAGTGGGGTTCCTTCTGGCCGTTTGAAGCACATGGGCACAGACAATGACAAAGGTCAATGTGACTGCCAGGGCAATGGCCAAGGTGAGAAGACCAAAATTGAATGGTGTGCGATAGGCAAAATTGTCTAACCAGCGGTCAATAATCAAATAGGTAATCGGGCCAGCAATAATGGCGGCTAGAATAACCAGCCGTAACGTTCCGGAAAATGTGAGTAAAACGATTTGCTGTGTCATGGCACCCAAGACTTTTCGAATTCCGATTTCCTTAGTTTTTTGATTTACATTAAATGCCGTTAAACCGGAAAGGCCTATTAAGGAGATAATTACACAAAGGACCGCCATGATGCTTATGAGTTGATTCTGGCTTTGATCAGCCGCATATTGCGCTCTTAGCCTATCGTTAAGAAAAGAGTATTCAAATGGATAGTTGGGCAGAATCTCATTCCAAGTAGATTCCACAGATTTGATCACCTGGGCCTCCACATTCGGCAAATAGCTTATCAATAAATTGCTTCCAGGATTGGGATTGAAAACAAATACCAAAGGCTGAATGGGATTGTGTAGAGAATGAAAATTGAAATCTTTAACAACCCCGATAACCTGACCTGGATCGGTCTGATGGAAAAAGGCCAGTTTTTTACCTACCGGATTTTCCCATTCCAATAATCTGGCAGCTGCTTCATTGATTACGAAATACTGGTTACCCCGTGTTTCATCACCTCTAAAGAAATTGCCTTCGACCAATTCTATCCCCAACGTTTCCAAATAATTGGCTTCGGCATGGATGAACTTGAATTCTTGTTGTTTCATTTCTCCTCCTTTATCTACCGTGAATACCATCTGTCCGATATTTATTCCCGGGGCGAAATTAGACGAAGAAACGGCTTGTATCAGAGGCTGTTGTGCAAGTGCCTCTTTGAGTACTTTGGCATTGGCACGAACTACGCTGTCCTGAATATTAATCACCATCACCTGGTCTTTTTTAAAGCCCAGGTTTTGATTTTGGAGAAAGCTGACCTGATCCTTCATGAGCAGTGTAGTGGTCAGTACACCAATCGAAATCACAAATTGAAAAAGAACCAGCGATTGCCTTAGCCAATTACCCTTTTTACCAGCAACCCAGGTTCCTTTGAGTGCCTTTACTGGTGTTATTCCTGATAGATAGATTGACGGATATAGGCCCGAGAACAGCCCCGTCAGCAGCACAAGTACAATAACGCCAACTAAAAGGTCTGGCTGTTGAAACAATGTGAATTCGAAGTTCACTCCCAACCATGATTGGAATGGTGTTTTGACAATCACTGCCCAGATCAATGCAATGGCAAAGAGTAGTGCAAGTGAGACCTGTACCATGGACTCCAACATCAAAGAGAGACGGAGTTTACCGGCATCCGAACCAAGGACCTTTCTAATTCCAATTTCCTTTGCCCTCAGTCCGGCCCTTGCGGTGGCAAGATTCACATAATTAATGCAAGCTAGGAGAAGAATGGCAAGACCAATGGCCGAAAAGACGATCAGATTTGAAGGGTTGCCTTTAGCAAGGTCGTCATCGATTAGTTCAGAGTCATAGTGAATGGAAGCCAGATTTTGTAGACGTACCCGATGGGTACCCTGAATTTGATTGCCAAAAGGCATAAAATACTTTTCATTGAATGCCGCAAATTTTTCAAGGAAGGCTTCTCGCTCGAAACCATCAACAAATCTCAGGTAACTAAAGCCATCAGGGTTCCACAAGACCTCTGATGTAAACTTGCCATCAGGCATATCCAAGAGGCGACTTCTTATTCCAGCCAAGAGCACGGAATATTGAAAGTGCGTATTCTTTGGTAAATCTTCGATTACTCCGGTGATTTTAAAGTCTTGCCCATCAATATTCACTATTTGATTTATTCCCGATTCGTCCCCGAATAATTTGCGGTTGATAGAGGTTGTAATTACAGCGGTGCCAGGTGAATTAAGTGCAGTAGCGGGGTCGCCAATCAGAAAATTATGTGCGAAAACTTCAAAAACAGACTGGTCCGTATAAAAGATGGATTGCTCGGTGAAAACCTGATTGTCTATTTTTATTTTGGGAATTTGAGCCTGAATAAATCGGGTATAAGCTTTGATTTCAGGGTATTCATTGGCCAGCATCGGAGCAAGCTCACTCGATGACGCGGCTGTATTGAACTTAACACCCGGAGCCTCAAAAACACCACTTATGCGGTAAACTGTTTCGTGGTGCGTATAATGTTGGTCATAGGTCAGTTCACTTTTTAAGTAGAGCAACAACCAAATGGAAGCTGCCAGGCCTAATGTTAATCCGAAGATATTGAGACCAGAAAAGAATTTGTTCTTCCAGAGAAAACGAAGTGTGAAGCGCAGGTTTGTTGAGATCATAACTAAAGGTATCGTTGAAGATAATGAACTTTGAAGGTTCATAAAAGATATCGACTAATAAATTAGTTGTAATCATTCGTAAACCGATTGCATTACTCTTGGTAAAATGGGACTACGATAATGGGAGATGGGTTACACTTACTGAACGGTGAAGCTAAGAATCCGGCTGTTGGGGATTGATAAAGGTAAATCCGCGTGCATCAGCACCATCGTGGAAGTCAACTTCTAAACCAACAAGATACATGGTTTGTCTCTTCTCCACATGAATCTGAATCCCATGGTGTAGATAAGAGATGTCTCCATCTTTTGGCTTATCAAACCCCAGCATAAAGCCCATACCGCCACAGCCACCCCCCCCTTTGACGCCTATCCTCAATCCGTACCCATCTGGAATATTCTTGTGTTCCATGAGGTGCTTAATTTCTGTAGCTGCCTTTTCCGAAATAGTAACAGGTTCAATCATATTTTCGGCTTGATGCCGTTAAGATTATTGTGATGCAAAATTAAAAGACTAATCTTATCTTGACGATTTAATCTTTGTAATTTCAGCTCACCATAAACTGGTTCTCTTATGGAATACTTAACCGATTTTCTGCAAATATTAGTTCCCGGTCTTCTGGTGCTTTATGCAGTTTACCTAGTGGTCAAGTCCTTTTTGCAAAAGGAGTATGACAAGCGACTGATCGATATAAAGATTCAGAATAATGAAACGGTGCTGCCAATCAGGCTTCAGGCTTACGAGCGCATTTGCTTGTTGTTGGAAAGGATCACGCCCAACAATTTATTGGTAAGGCTAAATGATCCGGCCTATAATGCCAAAGAGTTTCAGCAGGTACTATTGAAGGAAATTAGGGAAGAAATGAATCATAATCTGTCACAGCAGGTTTATGTATCTGACTTGGCATGGGAAAGCACTAAAATGGCTGTAGAGGAAGTAACAGTTTTGATCAATAACTCATCACAGGGACTGACTGAGGAAAATGCCTCCATCGACTTGGCAAAAGCGATTTTTGAAAACATGATGAAGAATGAAAAGGATCCTGTAATAGAATCACTGAGGGTGATCAAAACCGAAATCAGACAATTTTTTTAAATAGATGAAGGAAAAGGATATTTCAGAAAGAGAAAAGAAAACCTTAGGTAAAATGAAGGCGCGGGCTGAAAAGATCGTTACTGATCATGATGCCCTTCGCAAAGTCTTGGAGCAGGCGAGAATTAAGATGGAGGGAGCACAAAAAGATGATTCTCTAATGCAAAAGATGATGGAATACCTGAAGCTATTGTCTAGAATGATCAGCAATTATCTGAAAGGTGCCTACAACGATACTCCTTGGCAAACAGTTGTTATGCTCGTTGCTGGATTGCTCTACTTTATCACTCCAATTGACGCAATCCCTGATTTCATCCCCATCGGAGGTCTGATTGACGATGCCACAGTTTTGGTGTGGATTGGCAAATGTTTCCGGGAAGATATAGCCAATTATAAAATTTGGGAAGAGAAGAACTATTCTGAATAGCTTACTGTTACATATAAAGTTACAAATAAAAGTAACTTTGATATGAAACAGATTACACAAGAATTACTTTCCAAAGCGATGTCATACACTGAGTATCGCGAGATGATAGATCAATTATTAGTTGAAGGAAAAACAACTGGTCCTAACCAGTCGGAATCAATGGTCAACTATGGCTTATTGAATCAAAAGAGGATGAAGAAGTGGGAGAAGATTGGAAAAATCACCCCAGAGCTCAATGAAAAACTTTTGGATTTGAAACAACCCATTACCTGGTTGGTCCTAACAGAAGGCTGGTGTGGTGATGCTGCACAAAACTTGCCCTTTATTGCCAAAATGGCTGAGCTCAACGAGCATATAGACTTGAAATTTATTCTTCGAGATGAGCATCTGGACGTGATGGATGAGTTTTTAACCGGTGGAGGCAGGTCCATACCTAAGCTGATTACTTTGGATTCAGATACACTGGAAGTTTTGGGAACATGGGGCCCAAGACCCGCTCCAATGCAGAAATTGGCAATCGAGAATAAGATTTCAAAAGAAAAAACTTACCAGGAACTGAATGAAGAAATGCATTTGTGGTATGCCAGAGACAAAGGGATGACCCTACAAAATGAATTTTTGGCTATTTTAGATGCATGGAAACTAAAACAGCAATCATTGCCGGTGCTAGCGGTTTGATTGGCCGGTCATTAACTCAACAACTTTTAAAAAGCAATGACTATGGTCAAGTTATTGCACTGGTCAGGAAGCCAATGGGGCTTCAGCACGATAAACTTTCCGAAGTCACAGTCGACTTCGATGGTCTAGAGAATATTCAGGATTTCCCTAAGGGTGACGACATTTTCTGTTGCCTAGGGTCTACAATGAAAAAGGCGGGGTCTAAAGAGGCCTTTTACAAAGTTGATTTTACTTACCCTTACGAGTTAGCGAAAGCGGCACTTAGTGCAGGAGCGGATCGCTTTTTTTTGGTCTCGGCTATGGGAGCCAAGTTGAAGTCGCGTTATTTTTATAATCGTGTAAAGGGCGAACTTGAAGACAAAATTTCGTTCCTGAACTATCGCACCATTTACATTTTCAAACCGGCCTTGCTTAGAGGTAAAAGGGGGGAAAGTAGGCCTGGAGAAAGTTTTGCTAAGGCGATTACAACGATTATCCCATTCTTTGGACCATGGAAAAAATATCATCCAATTCATGCGGATAAGGTGGCTGATTCAATGATGAAAGTGGCGCAGCAAGAAGATAAGGGCTGCTACTTCTATCAGTCTGAGATTATGCGGAAGATGTAGTGCTTAATTGAGAATTACGAATTGAAAATTTACAATAGGGGTCAGGAATGACCCTTTTGTGATCGGATCAATATAGAAAGCGAAAAAAATAAAGGCAGGTACCATCCATACCTGCCTTTTCGACAAACAAAACACGATTTGATACTATCGTATAGTTTTTCTTACAATCACTTTATAGCTCTTAATTAACATCATTGAATGTGAGTTCTGCTATGTCAATAGTGCTTACAGTGGCAATGGCCGCTTTCAATGTGGCATAATCAACGCTCACCGAGCTTTGACTTGGCAAGGACGCTGGCGTTGATGATAAGGCGTAGAGCGTAATGGTATATTCATGAGTTCCTGCACTTGGAGAACATGGAGATGTATAGGAAATAGCTGTTCCATCCTTGTTAGCTCCCATATACCATGCGCCATCATCTGCTGTACCATAGGGAATTTCAGTCACAGAGGGGTCTATGTTCCAGAGAAGCAAGTAGGAATTAGCCTGAGTTTGGTCATTAGGGTTGGGGAAGTGATGCATTATAAGTGCCAATGCGCCTGTGCCTTCAGGTACGTTTTCCCAAGACAGTGGGATGGAGTTCTCTATGTCATTTGTTTTTGTTTCACATTTGTAAGCGTCCAGAAGTTCACCATTCGAAATGGCTATGCTTGCTAGCGTGAATTCTCCGAGTTCTGGGGTGCTATCATCTTCAGAGCCACAGCTAAACAGTACAGGCAGAATAATTAAGAGAAAATATTTTTTCATGTTTTCTAAAGTCAAGTTTTGAGAGAATTGTTTGGAGTTTATCGTTGAAATTGTTCAACAGTCCTGGTGCCATCTACATCATTGAATATGAAGGTGAACAGGTCATTGGCATCCCAGCTGTAATCCACCGAGCCTTCGACACCTCCGATGGTATAGGTAAGGATGTAGCCATTTCCTGAACCATTTTCTTCCAATGCAGTGATGATCAAATTGTCGCTATTAATGGGGTGGGGGTCACCTCGCAATGCGGAAGCTTGTGGCTGAGGTTCAACCTGTGTTTCAGGTGCAGAGCCACCCAAGGTGACTTCACCTCTCAATGCCGAAAGCATATATGGATAGGTTTCAGTGCCGTGATAGTGGTATTCTGTTTCCCACTCATGACCATGATACTCATCCAGAGCCTCCATCATGTTTCCATCGGGTTCTTTAGAGCCATACACTGCGAAGCCATCTAGGGCATAGGCGATTGGTTGTAATACTGACGTGCTTTCCAGGTGAAGGGGAGCCGTATGATAATGATAATCATCACCACGACCGGAATGTCCGCCAAATTCATCGAGTTCACCGATTTCTTTGGATATCAATCCGGAGGCATTGATGGGGTTGAAAATAGGAATACCGTTTGCTGCAATGCCTATAGCACCTCTTCGCAAATTATCCTGAATGCTTACGGGATTATCTGCATAGCTCGTGTTTAGGGGAATAGACCAGGCGTTGTCATCAAAGTACTCTTGCGGAATAGGCACCTGAGCGATCCAGGCAGTGATGCCTACCATCATTTGGTGCGTTGCCATTCCATTTGATCCCACATAAAAATAATCGTTGTCCCAGCTAGTAGTTACGTTGGGTTTGTAAGGAGCAAAGGCCAAATCCATGGTGGCTGGATTTGAAGTAAACGAAGTGCCAATATTGGTTCCATAAGGAGTATCATCAGAACCTCCACAACTTACCATGACGAGTAAAAAGAAACTCATAGCTCCAGTACTGGCTACCAATACTTTCATGGTGCGCCTCAATCGCCTTTTTTTCAGATCATAAATCAATGCCAGCACTGCCAATAACAAAACTGCTGCAATCGCAATATTCATTGGGTTTATGGACTGTGATTTTTTCGTAGAAAGAGGGATGCTGATTTTTAGGGGAGCATTGATCTTACTGATCTCCTGAATCTTACGCTTAATGTATTTCTGGTCAATCCACGATAACTCGGTGATGGTGAATGAAACCAGTTCCTTTTCTTTTTCAATATATACTTTGCCTTCCTTCGTCATTAGAAAGGTGCCTAATGCTGCAACGCTTTTGTCTTCAAAACGCCAGGTTCTTGCCAATTTAGCATCATAGGCATGATGAGTATGTCCGTTGTTATGGGCATGTTCATGATCACCATTAAAAGCCGATGCAAATTGAAACAGGAGTAACGCTCCCGCCAGGGTAAATAGCTTTTTCATTGTTGAGTACTTCGAGGTTTAACCCGATTTAAATTTCCGTTAGTCGCTGTTACAACGGGGAGCTTAAAGATTTACCCAACCCCTTAAGGAGGATACTTTTTAGAAAGAAATTTTGACCTGCAGATTAGGGGAGAAGCCCAGCCCGTAACGGATGGCATTGTTGGACCTAACATTCTGCTGGAAGGCGTTAATGATATTGGTTCTGTCGTACACGTTCAACATGGACAAACCAATAACCCCTTTCCATTTGGCATCCGGATTTGAAAAGCGGAATGTAGTAGAAAGGTCTAATTGGTGTTGAGCAGGAAACCGACCTGAATATGCAATATTCAAGGCCTGGGGGTTATCAACCTGATTAGGGTCAGGTAGATAAACGGGCAACCCAGACATATATCCCCATGAAGCAGCAATGTTCCAACGGTTGAGAGGAACAATCAATTTGATGTTCAAGACATGTCTCTGATCGTAGTGTGCGTCTTGCTCTTCCCGAAAGGAGGCTTTGGTATGTCCTAAGGTATAACTCGCCCAGGTTTCAACGGCTTTCCATCTTTTTTTCACCAGCAAATCTGCACCAATGATATTTAAAGAGCCAAAATTATTGGGGCTTTGCTGATTACCTCCAGGCCGGGACACATTATCAATTTTTTTAGAATAAAGCTCTAAATCAAATAGCCAGGAAGATTTGTCTACCATAGCCCCGAGCATGAGTTGGGTGGATTCAAGCACTGGAATATTATTTTCGGCAAGAATCCAGAATTCAGTAGCAATTCGAAAATCATCAAAATCATTAGCCAAATTTTGCTTTACATATTGATGTGCCTTTCCACCAGAAGCCTTAAGAAAAACTGACTTGGACGCGATATAGGTCATTGAAATCCGTGGATCGACAAAGCTCTGACTGCGAATAGAGTAAAAATCTGACCTTAAACCGATATTGGCAATAAACCTGTCTTTAATGCGCTGTTCAAGGCTCGCATAGAAGGCGTTGATTTGACCGGTCGATGTTCTTTCATCAAGTGGCTCGGGATTGGGTGTTCTTCTCAGGTCAGTGAAAACTAAATCGTGATCAGTTAATTCATAACCGACTTGGGCACTGGTTTGATTGCTCAATTGAAAGGAGAGGCTGGAGGCAAAACGGACATCATCAATGCTGTTTTTAATAGACTCCTCATTTGAAAGGGTATTGGAATTGAATGTTGATCGGACTTCAAAAATCTCTAAGGAGGACTTGGTAAATGAAAGTGATGCGTCAATCTTGTCGGATAATTGTCCGAACCATTGCCCGGTTAAACCCCAATTGTTGAGCTCTGAGCTTTCTGCATCCACGCGATTTTGATTGGGTGTATTAAATCGATATTCGAAGGTATTGCCAATATTCAGAAAGCTGAAACTGGCCTGATGCTTTTCATTGATGTCATAAATCAATTTCCCATTAATGTCGTTGAATCTCAGATTCAAAAAATCAAGATTGGCGCCACTGTTCGTGACATTTGGATCTATCTGACTCCCCTGAAAATTCAAATCGTAGTAGGCCTCCAGCTTTGACGACAAACGATCATACTGATAGTTAGTCCTGGCCGAAAGTGCCAATGAAAGCCTTTTTGGAATGACTGGAATTTCAAATTGTGCTCCAGCGAATACGCTATTCCCCAAAACGCTTCCACTAAAGGAATCAGGTATCTCGTTACTAGTTTCAAGGTTGATGAGCCCTCCAACACGACCTCCATACCTGGCAGGTAACACGCCCCGCTGGACCGTAACTTTGTCCACGATATTCGGGTTGTATGGCGAAATGGTACCAAAGAAGTGGCCAGAGTGATAGATGGGAATCTGGTCGAAATAAGTCAGGTTCTGGTCAAAAGGGCTGCCTCGAAGGTTCAGTGTTCCGGGCTTTCCATTTGGTGAGCGTATCCCGGGTATGGCCTGAAGTACTTGAAATATATCGCCATCTGTTTCTCCAGCGATCAGCCCAAGGTTGTCCATATCCACCTCCATACTATGGTCACTCAACTTGGAATTTACACCTGTGGTGAGATAGGAAAGCACTGTGACTTCGCCCAAATCGGTGATTTCCTGATCGAGGGTAATTAGATTGTTTTGAGCTTCTATGGTACTGACTGTGAGCCAAACTGGCCGGTAAAAAGAAGTTCTTATCTGTAGAGAATCCGTGGGGAAAGCATTTGGTAAGATGAAATTGCCATTTTTTGAAATCAAATGACTCTGCTTGGAATCAGCACTGAGGATGTAAATTAATTCCAACGCACTACCATCCTTCGAATCTTGAACCTTGAACGTCAAATCGGATCGGATGGGTACTACCAATATGGCTTTGTCTCCCGCTTTTTCGAAGCTCAGGGGTACTTGCCTGCTTATATATTCCAGATGTTCTTCTAGTGACAATGACGTGTCAGTATTGGACATGACGAGGCCTTTGAGCAATCTGGGGCTATAAGAAAAAGTAACCTGATGTTTCTCCTCTATGGCTCTTAGTATGGAAAGGACTTCCTTTTTTGGTGATTGGGCGGCAACCGGTTTAATGCACAAGAAAATCAGACCGACAATGATCCAGACTTTGACAACTCCTCTTGCGCGTTTGAACATGTATAAAGATGTAGGAGGATTTAGTCAAAAACAACTTTTCCCTCGGCTGACAAGCTATATGTAATTTCCAAAGGTACCAAGATACTGCGGAGGGCAGCGGCCAGGTCGTTATGCTGGAAACTTCCACTAAAAGGTAAGCTTGTGTATTGATTCGGCAAGGTCATATCAACATCATAATAACGTTTCAGCTCGATTATTACATTGGAGAGAGCAGCATTACTAAAAGTACTTCGACCAGAAAGCCAGGTAGGCCTATTGATTGTTATTGAATCTCTTTTGATCTCACCTTGATTAAAGATCAGACCTTGGAGTGCACTCAGGATTTCTTGCTTCCCGGCTACACTTACCTGCACTCGCCCTTCAAAACAATTGACTGCTAATTTGTTTCCGGCTTCCAGAATATCAAACTCGGTTCCTAAAACCGTGATGGTGCCCAGATTGGTGGCAACAGCAAAGGTTGATCCCTTTTCGACATCAAAAAAGCCCTGACCGATCAGGTTGGTTGCTCTATTTTCTTCCCAGTTCTTCTTTTTGTACTCCAGTCTCGATTGTGGTCCCAAGGTTACGAGTGACCCATCTGGTAATTCATGCACAGTGTGCTGAGAAAGACCAGTTTCAACCAAGATATTTTGGGGGTCAAACAGTTGCTTGCCACCGAAATAGGCCACTGCTAAAAATATAATGGCAGCAGCATATCGCATTAAAGGGCGCATTGAGATGCTAATGGTACTCTTCTTTTCTGGAACAGCAGATTTTCGCGCTTCTTCTAGCCCTTTTTCAATATCAACTGCTGGTAACTTCCAGGTACTGATATCATCGACAACCGCTTTCAGGTCATCCAGTCCTTGGGTTTTGGCAAGTTGTTCGCGTTCTTCTTCACTCAAATCATTATTGAGCCAGCGCGCCAGGAGGTTATTATTTTCAAGATTCTCACTCACTGCTTATACAACGTTTGTCTATCAGGCATACCCAACCCCCTTATATTTTATAATCTCTAAATTCCTCAATTTTATCTCTAAGCTTGATTAAGGCCTTGGTAATTCTCTTCTCCACAGCTGTTTGACTGATCTCCAGCATTTCAGCAATTTCCTTATAAGTATACTTATCAATCCTGTTTAACATAAAGGCTTCTCTTTGTCCTTCGGGAAGTTCGGAGATGGCCGTTTCTATTTGAGACCTAAATTCATCAGTTCTAAGCAGGAAGAGTGGATCTTCTGTATTATGCTGGAGCTCTTGGGATTTTTCGAACTTGAGAGCGACTTTGTTCGACCGCATTTTACTGAGAAAGAGCCTGTTGGCGATGGTATAAACATAACCTGAAACCTGTTCCAGAATAACATCGGCACATTTTGCCCACAGGCGGATGAAAGACTCCTGAGCAATATCACCGGCCTCGTCCAGATCACCACATTTATAGTAAATGAGGTTCCTCAGTTTCTCAAAGTTTTGTCGATAAACCCGATTGTATACTTCCTCCTCACAAAGTGATTTTTCCATGCAGGCCGCAATTAAGGGATATTATGTAAATAACTGAATTCTATTATTGCCAGATTCTCTTTCTTATTGACCAAATGATAGCGATAGACACCAAGGCGTATCCCGTGTAAATAAGTACAAATTGCAATGGGGCAAACTCTGGATACCAACTGGTCCAGCTTTCCCACTCAAATGCCGGGTCAGGAATGTTTTTGGTCAAAAACATAAGAGGAACGGAAAGCAAGGCAAGAGTCCAAAACAGTTTTGTCTCCAATTCTTTAAGCGCAAAAGCAATAAGGGTCATTATAAATGGAAAGCCCAGATAGATAATGCGGGTCATATCACCACCGGCAAAGATACCGAAGAAGGCATACACCAAAGAAAAGAGTACGAGTAGGTTCCTTCGATTATCATAGTGCCTTTTCCTTCCAAGTGCCAGGGTGGCTGCAATAAGCATGGGGCCAAAAGCCATAAAGAACGCTGCCATCCATCTGACAAGTTGGAATGGATGATAAACCAATTCTCTCATATGAAAAAGTATGGTGATTATGGCTCCCCGGCCTGCTTCGATTGGCGGAAAATAAAAGTTCAAAACCCATTTGGTGAGTAAGGAAAGCATAAAGGCACTGATAATCCATTTGAGCTCATAATAACCATCCTGTTGTTTTCTGTTGTGGTACCACCCATAAATGGTGAGCACAAAAAGTAGTGCTATGAAGGACTCCTTTTGGGCAGTGGCCACAGGCCCCAGGAGGAGAAGCCACATGAATCTTCGTTTCAGAATTAGCCATAAGAACAAAGCCTGAAACAAATACAGCGGTACATCTACTGTAATGGGATCAAAGATGTTCAGACGGACAATCCCTGTCCAATGGAAGAGTAGCCAGAAAAGGCCAAAGACAAACCACTTAAGGTCAAAACCCAAATCCCTCCAAAGAAGAAATAACATAGCCACTGACAACAAAACGAAGATGAGATTGATAGTCGTAAAATCTTCTATGATTCGCTCAGAACCTACTAAAGAGGCGAGATAGGGAACAAATATTCTGGAATGAAACGGAGCTGAAACATGATATTGTGACGAGTTGCCATTGAAGAAATCATAAATACCTTCGTAGTCATTTCCATCAAATTGTTCGGCAAAACGATAGGAGAGCGGTGCCTGATATTGTTGATATGCCATGAAGGCACCCGCGGTAATAATTAGAAAAACAACAAGCCAATAAAGGCGGATTCGCATGAAATCAATTTATACAATTAACTTGAATCCTAAATTAATAATCAGGTTTTTTGCTCAGCTATGATTGCAGTAATTCAAAGAGTTTCGGAGTCTTCAGTGACGATAAATCAAGAAGTGAAATCTTCAATTGGCAATGGCCTTATGATTTTGCTGGGCATTGAGGAGGCCGATAGCCAAGAGGACATCGAATGGCTTTGCAGAAAAATTTGCAACCTGCGAATTTTCCCTGATGAAGCTGAGGTAATGAACAGGAGCCTTTTGGATGCTGATGGAGAAGCCTTGGTATTAAGCCAGTTTACTTTGCAGGCCAGTACAAAAAAAGGCAATCGACCTTCATACATTAAAGCCGCACGGCCTGAAACTGCCATTCCATTGTACGAAGGTTTCGTGCAACAATTATCCAAGGATTTAGGCAAACCTGTTCAAACGGGTGAGTTTGGAGCAGATATGAAAGTGAGCCTGATCAACGATGGCCCGGTTACCATTATCATTGATACAAAAGATAAAAAGTGAATTATGAGTGAAGAGACCAAAGGCTTAAGAGGGGTTCAATCTGAAGTAGATGATTGGATTAAGGAGTTCGGTGTGCGTTATTTCAATGAGCTCACGAATATGGCGCAACTTACTGAGGAAGTGGGAGAAGTGGCCAGGATTATGGCTCGCAGATATGGGGAACAATCAGAGAAGGACTCAGACAAAAGTAAAGATCTGGGGGAAGAGCTGGCAGACGTTTTGTTTGTGGTGGTTTGCCTGGCCAATCAAACAGGTGTGGATTTACAAGCGGCCTGGGAACAGAGAATGGCCCGAAAAAGCAGCCGAGATAAAGATCGGCATCATAACAATGATAAGCTGAAGTCTTAAATTTCGCGAATTGATTAGACGACCAACTCGTCACCCTTGAGCATAGGTACAATGTCAAACTCATCTATTTTAGCACAATAACCAATGTCTTCCTGTGCCTGAAAACCAGATAGTCTGGAAGCATGGTTGGATCGACTGATATAGTATTCAATATCTTCTGACATGGATTGGTGGAGATAGAAAGCGCTTTTGGCTGCATCACTCACCATTTCAAAGTCTTTTTTCAAGAGACTACAAACTGCTCCTGCGAACAGGCTGTCTTCCAGATTGAATTTCCCCTTCCAGGCGGCACAGAATAGAAGGACATTCTCCTCTTTAGTTTGAAGGTGTTCCACAAGTGCTGACAGATTTAAGAATGCCCCAATAGTTATTTCGGGTGCTCCTTTGGAAAGCTCAATGCATCGGGTGCCGTTGGTGGTGGTTGTCGCAATTTTCTTGCCTTTCCATTCAGGTTTCATGTACTCGAAAGGGGAATTGCCGAGATCAAATTGCGGTAGCTTTTGACCGCCTCGTTCTCCCGCCATTACATAGCCTTTGGCCCCAAGAGCCTCACATTCTTCAACGGTAGCCACAGGAGTGATGCTCTGAACACCTGAACCCAAGCCAGCTACCATGCAAGAGGTAGCTCTTAAAATATCAATGACCACTACATTGTGGTCACTAATATCATATTGATGAATTAAGTCTGGGGAGAAACAAACGTCTACTTGCTTCATGCCTTATAGAAAGGGAGTCTTACAATTTCAGCCTTCAATTTTCGATTTCTAACCGCGATCAGAATTTCAGTACCCAATTTGCTTTGTGCCTTGGTTACATAACCCAAGCCGACACCATAACCAAGAGATGGAGACTGTGTACCTGAAGTGACTTCGCCAATCTTGTTTTCCTCAAGGTCTAATATTTCGTAGTGACTTCTTGGAATGCCACGATCGATCATTTTAAAGGCCACCAATTTTTTGGTAATGCCTTCTTCTTTTTGTTTTAGCAGATTAGCTGAATTGGTGAATTCTTTGGTAAACTTGGTCACCCAGCCAAGCCCTGCTTCTAGGGGAGAGGTGGTATCATCGATATCATTCCCGTATAGGCAATAACCCATTTCCAGCCTCAAAGTGTCGCGAGCACCCAGACCGATCGGTTTGATATCGTATTCCTTACCAGCTTCAAAGATTTGTTTCCAAACACTTTCTGCATGTTCATTGGAGACATAGAGCTCAAAACCACCAGCTCCGGTATATCCGGTGGCCGAAATGATAATATGATCAACTCCAGCAAATGGACCAACCACGAAAGTGTAAAAACCAACCTCGGAAAGGTTAACCGAAGTTAAGGACTGAAGTGCTTCTATGGCCTTTGGTCCTTGAACTGCGAATAAGGAATGGCTGTCAGAGACATTCATCATCTTCACCCCCTTGGTATTGTATTTAGAGATCCAATTCCAATCCTTCTCAATATTGGAGGCATTGACGACCAACATATATTGGTCTTCCTTCAAACGATAGACAAGAAGATCATCGACAATTCCTCCATCCTCATTGGGGAGACAAGAGTATTGTGCTTGCCCATCAACCAAAGTTGAGGCATCATTGCTGGTAACACGTTGGATTAAATCCAAGGCCTCTGGTCCTTCAAGGACAAACTCACCCATATGAGAGACGTCAAAGACTCCCACACCATTCCTTACAGTTTGGTGCTCTTCAATGTCAGAAGAATATCTAACAGGCATATTATAGCCTGCAAAAGGAACCATCTTTGCGCCAAGTCCCTCGTGAATGTCGTTGATTGCTACTTTCTTTAAATCCATGGGTGTTTTTTTAATCGTTGACAAAACTAAACATTGAGCTAAATAATCAGACCTGAAATACATGGAAATTTGAAGAGGACTTCAATAAAGTCTTATTTGATTAAAATAACGGTTAAAGTGCAACCTTGAAGATTCGTTTAACATCTACTATCCAGAGAACTCAAAATAACGATTGACGAAGAAGTGAAGAAACTCTGTAACGAGGGATGTCGCTTCCTTCGTCAATTATTCAATAACTCAAACCAAAAGGTCAAAACTATGTTTAAGAATTTCTTTAAAGTCACACTCAGGAGTTTGCTGAAGAGCAAGCTATTTGTCTTCATTAATATAATCGGACTTGGTCTGGCACTCGCCTGCTGTATCGTGGCCTATCTGAACTACGATTTTGCGATGTCCTATGACGAGCAACATGAGAATTATGATGAAATCTATATGGTTTCGACAATTCGCGATTTTCAAGGTTCTTCAATAAAATATGGACTGGCTCCAATGGCCCTGGGACCAATGATTGAAAATGATGTACCAGGTTTAAAGGGATATTCAAGATTCGAAAGAACCGGTGTTACTATCAAAAAGGACAACAATATATTCAACCGTACTTTCGGATTTGTTGATGACGATTTTCTGGATATGTTCAGTTTTCCGCTCAAGTATGGGGATAAGAATAGTTTTAAAGAACTCTCCACGGTATTGATCTCTGATCGCGCGGCCATATCATTATTTGGGAAAGAAGATGCGGTGGGCGAAACCCTGGAAGTTATTGTTTCCGGAAAACCGAACCTGCTGCTGACAGTCGGAGGCGTTTTTACAGAACCAGATCAGCTAAGTACCCTTCAATTCCAATTAATCTCACATTTTGAGAATTTTCACCGGTTTAGGGACGTTGAAAAAGGTGATTGGACGGTATGGGTTGATGGTATATTCATTCAAACCGATAATCCCACCGCAGCTTTTAATGTACCCCAAGCGCTGAAGAAACATACTGCAGCCCAGAACGCAGTAAGACCTGATTTTCTGGTTACCGACTTTTGGATGGTACCAATGGCAAATCTACCAAACGTACAAAGAGATTACAATGGCACGAATTTGGGAAATGAGGCATTGAATAAAGCACATATAAGTGCACCCGGTATCATGGCCTTCCTTATTTTGCTTTTGGCCTGTTTCAATTTTACGAATACCGCAATTGCTATGTCCAACAAACGACTTAAGGAGATTGGTATAAGAAAAACTGTAGGAGGAAGCCGTGCGCAAATGATATTTCAATTTTTGGCTGAGAATCTTTTACTCTGCCTATTAGCCCTTGGATTTGGGCTATTGTTTGCTAGCTGGTTAGTACCAAAATACAGCGACATGTGGCCAAATATGACGGTAATTCTGAGCCTACAGGAAAATCCTCCATTGGTCATTTTCCTATCGGCTGTACTGTTAGGGACAGCATTAGTGGCGGGGGGCTATCCGGCATTATATGTAAGTAAATTCAAACCAGTTGCAATCTTAAGAGGAACATTAAAATTGGACAGCTCCAGTATTCTATCAAAAGTATTATTGGGATTCCAATTTATGATTTCTGTTCTGGCACTTATTTCCGGATTCGCATTTATTCAAAACTCAACTTATCAGGAGAAACTTGATCAGGGATATGACAAGGAAAGCATGTTGATTGTTCAAACCAGTGATCCGTCAGAGGCTGAGAGATTTAAAGCTCAAATTGCTCAAAACCCGAACATTGAAATGACCGCCTCAACAAGACATCATATTGGCTGGGGTTCGTCATCAGGGTTGATTAAAAGTGAGGACACCGAAAACCAGGTAACTGTTATGGATATTGGGATGGACTATATAGAACTGGCCGAATTGAGAATGCTGCAGGGTCGATCATTTAGCGCTGAAAACAGGGAGACTGATAGACAGTCTGGCGTAATTATTAATGAGCGAATGGCTGGTGCCTTTGGATGGGATGATCCACTCGGAAAACAGGTGACACTTTATGATACAATCAGATATAATGTGGTTGGCGTAGTAAAAGATTTCTATGTATTTGGTCTTTTTGACGAGATGGTTCCAACAATGCTGAGGCTTCGTAATGATGATGAAGTCAATACAGTTGTGGTCAAAGTTGCCCCTTCCAAATTGGGAGAGATGGATGATTATTTAGAAGGTGTCTGGGCAGAAGTAATTCCGGATCGCCCAAGCAATGTTTTGATTCATAATCAAGATATATTGGGCGGTGCAAGAGATGTCAACAAGAACATCGTTGCTATCTTTATATTTCTATCAATTATAGCCGTTATCCTCTCGGCAGTAGGGTTGTTTACTTTAGTTTCTATCAATATTTTAAGTCGAACCAAGGAGATTGGAATCAGAAAGGTTTTGGGAGCTTCGATTCCAAAAATCACGGGAATCATTAATAGACCATTCCTGATAGTAGTAGGAATCAGCGCTTTGCTGGGAGCCGTTGCGGCATATATGCTGACAGGGCTTTTAATGGGAATGATATGGACCTACCATATGCAAGTCAACTTTTTAACGATTGTGCTACCAGTATTTTCAATCTTACTCATCTCGTTTTTGTCAATTTCCGGAAAGGTAGTTGGTGCGGCTAAAAGAAATCCTGTGGAGTCTCTCAGGTACGAATAAGGTTGTTCGATGATTTGTTCAAGGGATGCTTTTAAGGCGTCCCTTTTTTATTGGGTTAAATTTCTCCTAAATTCATTTAATCAAATCATCAAAACTTAAAGAAATGAAAAAAGGTCAAATTATTCTGGCGCTGATCTGTATAGTCAGTATCTCCGCTGTAGGATTTAAACTCAAAGAAGACAAGAATGCAGCTGAAATGGAGGAGGTCAAGAATTTAGTGCTTACTTCTTACGTTCATGGAGCTTTTAACGAGCTTGATGCCGAAGCTATGAAAAAAGGGTTCCATGAAGATTTTGCAATTTACTCACCCAAAGGTGAAGCAATAAGCAAATACCCAATCAAAGTTTGGGCTGATGGGGTAGCCAAGAGAAAAGCAAATGGCTATGACTTTAGCGATGCCAAAAACAAGTGGAATCATAAGTTTGCCAACGTGGATGTGACTGGTGATGCGGCACAAGTGAAAATCGAACTTCACAACCAAGGTAAGCATGTCTATACTGACTACCTGAGCCTGCTGAAGTTTGAGAGTGGTTGGAGAATAGTGGCCAAGGTGTACCACAAGCATTAAGAAAATTCGAAAATCAAGTTTTAGACCACCATTTTAATAGAATGGTGGTTTTTTGTTTGACCTTATTAGACTAAAAAAGATCTATTGATTGAGTCATCGGGTGACTTTAAGTCACCCGATGACTCACGTACACTGTTACTCAAGGTGACTTGGTGATTCCTACTCCTATCAAAATATATCCAGTTGCTCAGGCAAAAGCCTAAACGACATTCGATGCAGCGGAGTGGGTCCTAATGCCTTAATAGCATCTCTGTGTTTTTGTGTAGGATAGCCAGCATTGGTTTCCCAGCCATAGCCCGGGTATTTCAGTGCCGCTTCTTCCATTAGGTTATCCCTGTAGGTTTTAGCAAGAATGGATGCCCCTGCAATGGACAGGTATTTTCCGTCTCCTTTAACTATACATTCATAAGGAATTTTCTGATAAGGTTTGAACCTGTTGCCATCAACCAAGATGAGTTCAGGAATCTCTTTAAGCATTTCTATGGCCCTATGCATGGCTAAAAATGAAGCATTGAGAATGTTGATGCTATCGATTTCCGTGTGAGACACTTCGGCAACGGCCCAGCAAATGGCATCTCGTTTGACCTCCATTTCCAATAATTCTCTGTTGGCCTTAGTGAGTTTCTTAGAATCATCCAACAGCTTGTTTTTGTAATCTTTAGGGAAAATTACTGCCGAAGCGACAACAGGTCCGGCCAGAGGTCCGCGGCCAGCTTCATCGCAGCCCACCTCAATCTTGTCTGGGGTAAAACTTGAGAGCAACATTTGCTTATAAACATGTCACTAAAAACTCGAAACTAAAAGTGATTGCATATTTTTGCCGCATGCATACGGAAGATAACCCTTGGAAAAAGCTTAGCGAAAGACTGGTGTATGAAAACCAATGGATCAGGGTTGATGAGCATGAAGTAATCAATCCTACAGGAGGAAAGGGTATTTATGGTAAAGTGTCCTTTAAAGGGCTTGCTGTAGGGATTATTCCAATAGATGATGAACAGAATACCTGGTTAGTGGGTCAATACAGATATACCCTTGATGAATACAGTTGGGAGATTCCTATGGGTGCCGTTCCGACCAAAGAAACCTATGAAGATGGCGCCCTGAGAGAATTGAAAGAAGAGACAGGGCTGATAGCTGATAAGCTGGACTTTTTATGCAAAATACATACCTCAAACTCGGTAACGGATGAAGCCGGGATGGTCTTTGTAGCTAAGGGATTGACTCAGGGAGAAACTGAGTTTGACGAAACTGAGGACATTCAAGTTAAAAAACTCCCATTTTCAGAGGCGCTCAAGATGGTTATGAATGGTGAAATCACCGATAGCCTAAGCGTGGCAGGAATTCTGAAATATGCTCGTATCAATAACCTATGACCCTAAAGCCACTATCATATAAGACCCATTACGCTCAGACTTTCAAGCTGGCTTATCCGGTTATGCTCAGTCAGATAGGTCATGTGATGGTGGGAATTGTAGACAGTATTATGGTAGGGCGATTGGGAGCAGAGCCTTTGGCTGCATCAGCCTTTGCCGTTAGTATTTTCCATGTATTCTTAATGTTTGGTATTGGCGTTTCTTATGGGATAACCCCGTTAGTCGCGCAGGCTGATGGAGAAGGAGATCAAAACAAAATAACCAGGATACTCCGAAACGGCATTATTATGTGCAGCGTGGCTGGACTGATTCTATTTGGTGGGCAGCTCATCACCAGTTTTTTTCTTGGTGCGATGAGCCAGCCTGAGGCAGTTATTGAATTGGGCACACCCTATTTTATGATCATTGCCACTTCCATAATTCCATTGATGTTTTTCCAAAACTTCAAGCAATTCACAGAGGGGCTGTCGGTCACCAAGCAGACCATGTTTATCACCATTGCTTCCAACCTCATCAATGTTGGCTTGAACTATCTACTCATTTATGGCAAGTTTGGTTTTCCGGAGTTAGGCCTGAATGGTGCTGGTTGGGCAACTTTGATAGCGCGGATTTTCATGGCAATTGCCATGCTCGTTTTCGTGTTAAAAAACCCTCGATTTAAAGCGTTTAGGGAAGGTTTTAACCTGGCTAAGTTTAAAGCTACCTACATCAAACCCATGCTTAAAATAGGATTGCCAAGCGGCATACAGTTTACGTTTGAAGTTGGTGCATTTACGGTGGCTGCTATTATGATGGGTTCACTTGGTGTTGTGCAATTGGCAGCTCATCAGATTGCGATAAGCCTAGTTTCCCTAAGCTATATGATGGCCACTGGTGTTGCGGCTGCGGCCACAGTAAGAGTTGGGAATCAGTTTGGCAAAGGAGATGGTGTGAATCTATGGCGGGCTGGTGTTTCCAGCTTTGGAATATCTATTTTGGTAATGAGTGCATGTGCTTTGGTGTTCATCTTGTTTAGCCAATCTTTACCAACACTTTATATTGATGAACCGAATGTTATAGCAATGGCAAGTAGTCTCATTATAGTAGCGGGGTTATTTCAATTGTCAGATGGTATTCAAGTGGTTGGTTTGGGAGCTTTGAGGGGTATGTCGGACGTAAAGAAGCCCACAATAATCACTTTGATAGCTTATTGGGGACTGGCCATTCCTATTAGTTATGTCTTTGGTTTCGTATTAGATATGGGGCCTGAAGGCATTTGGTACGGACTGTTAACAGGTTTGTCCATAGCAGCTCTTTTGCTATTTGTCAGGTTCAAGTTACTTTCAAAAAGATTTATTCAAAAAAACATCGTTTAAGTGTACAGACAAATGCAACCATACGTATGTTATTTAGTCTTTACAGGGAACATTAAAACACATATGATGAAGCAGCTTCGATTACTCTTAATATTTAGCATGGCAGTAGTATTTCAACTGTCTGCTTTGGCCCAGGATAAAGACACGCGGAACGTAGGTGATTTCGATGAAATTCAGATGAGGCTAGGAGGGAAAGTGTACATCACTCAGGGAGATAAATATGAAGTTATTCTGGAAGGTGATCAGGATGACATTGATGACGTTGTTACGGAAGTGAGTCGAGGCAGATTGGTAATCAAAAATCGCAGGGAACGTAGTTGGAGGTTTTGGAGTAATAACAGCACCAAAATAACAGCATACATTACAGTGAAGGACTTAAAAGGAGTTTTTGTAAGTGGTTCAGGCGATATTATTGGGAAGAATCAAATCAAAGCAAGGGATTTCACTGCTTCAATTAGTGGTTCAGGTGATATTGAACTCGATCTGGAAGCTGACTACGTGAATTCCAAAATTTCAGGCTCAGGAAATATAGAATTAGAAGGTCAAACAGAGAAGGCCAAACTGTCGATCTCCGGATCCGGTAAATACTTCGCAGAAAAATTGGTTGCCGGAGATTATCAAATAAGTATGAGCGGATCGGGTAGAGTTTCTATCAACCTTAATGGAGATTTGGATGCAAGAATTTCTGGAAGTGGAAAAGTATACTACATGGGTAAACCCACTCGTGTGAATTCCAGCGTATCAGGGAGTGGAAGTGTAAGAAAAATCAATTAATAACCTGAGTTTGGGATAAGAAGTCTCCCTTAATTAAGAATCGTCATTCTGGGGTCATTTCGCAGTCCCGAGTTCTAGGGACGGAGAAATCTTTTCACGTGTGACAAGTAAATCTGATTTTCACTGCTGAAAAAGATCCCTCTTTGCTTCGCTGAAGCTTCGCGAAAGCAAGACGGGATGACTGGCGGTTATTAATGTTCTGAAAATTAGCTAATCAATTATTCAGAACTTGCGTTAATATTAATCCTCAACGGTATTATACCAATTCAATTATGAGATGGCGTGAATAGAAATTAAATTATTATCGCTTGATTAAGGCGAAAAATGAGGGCATAGCATCGCTATGGCTAATTTTTTCAACAAAGAGCAAGCGGTAAGAAATGATTTATATCCGTCATGTTATATTTGATTTGGTATTAGATCCGGCTTCTGGCCGGATTTTTTGTATAAATCGGATCACACCCTGAACCACAAGGAACTGTGCAAGTATATAGGTGAGCATAATCCAAAATCCACTTAAGGCGATTGGCTCAACAAACTTATTCAGCGCTAACAGACTATCACTTAGCATAAAGAAAAACGCTCCGGACATAATCAGCCAAAAACTCTCTTTGTCCGTGCGTTTCCATCGCTGGCGGGCCATAATGGCCATGATGGAAATAACCACGATGTAGCTCAAAACAGGAATCCTCAAATCATCCAGACCATCCTTGATCAATAGAAAAATGCCAAAGCCCACTATAATAATAGGCAGGTCTTTCCAGGAGATTCTGAACTTTCTTTCCTCATCATGGACCAGGTTAAAATTTAGCCAGGTGTATGCAATATGAGCCAGTAGAAATGCTGCCAGCCCAACTATAAAAAACAAGTCGTTGGAATCTTGAAATATTAGGGCAGTATCTCCAATCAATGAAAGGCCAAGGGCAAAAGTCACAAGTTTATCAATGGGTGAAGCGGTGGCTTCCTTTTTATAATAGTAGATCAAGGAAAGGACAATCAAAGGCTTTGAGGCCATGGTAATGCCCTCCATCAAGAACCCTTGCCCGATAAGGTGTATTAGAGAGACCGCAAATAAGGGAAATAAATGCCTAGAGATTTTCATTGATAACCTGTTTCTGTTGACGTCTGTTCATCCAATTTACTCCAAAATTCAAATAAGCTAAGGCGATTATAGCGAGAATGGCACACACGAAAAATACGGCTCGGATATTATTGATTTCATCAGCATAAATCCAACCTGATATAAATGCTCCGGCACCAATGCCAATTTCGAGTGCTATATACATTGTGGCCAAAGCTTTTCCACGCAATGAGTCGATGGCCAAGTCTATTGTCCAGGCATAGAGGGTTGGAGTGTTCATACCCACAGCTATGCCGAATAGTATTGCCGCTATGATGAGCATAGATTTGTCGTGGGCATAGGCGATAAACATATCCGCAACAGCAATTGAAATGGCCGCGTATTTGAGGACGATCACTCGTCCGAAACGATCAGAGACCTTGCCTGCCAGAAAGCGAATGAGCAAAGAAGAGGCAACAAAAATGAGGAAAAAGATTCCTTTGCCCTTTTCAGAAAACCCCACAGATAAAGTAAGGTCAGGTATTAAGGTTAAGACTGCACCGAACGAAAAGGCCGTGAGGATAAAAACAATGGAGGGGTTGAAGACCCTGGGTTCTATGATTTCATCCCTCTTAATGTTTAAAAGATTTGGTCTGAATCTCACTTTGTTCGGAAGCGTCTCCTTCATCCCAATTAGAATCAAGACGGAAAGAATGGCTAAGACAGATGAGGTGTAAAACATCCATTGCAAGGAGAATGTTTGTGTGATGTATGGACCAAAAAAGGGACCGAGTGCCATGCCTGTACTTCCGAAAATACCCGCAATGCCCATGGCCTCGCCTCTTCTGTGCGCGGGTACAATGTCCGCAACATAGGCTGCTGTTCCCGTGGGTTTAAAACCTGTGGAAAAACCATGAAGAAACCTTAACAAAAGGAAGGCCCAAACCGAGTTGAACACCGGATAAAGAAATCCAACTACGAAGCAGACTCCAGCACCAATAATCATAACAGGTATGCGACCAATTGTATCTGCCAATTTCCCACTAAAAGGCCTGGATAGTCCAGCGGTTACAGTGAAAAGCGAAATAATTAGGCCTTTATATTCTCCACCCCCCATAGACTTGAGGTAATTAGGGAGATCAGGCACAATCATGTTAAAGCTAGCAAAGAAGAGGAATGAGCTCAGGCAGAGTAGAAAAAACTGTGGTGTGTAAAAGGTGTCTGTTTTGGTCATTAATTAAATTAAAAATGGGGCCTGAGCCCCATTTCACTTACTGTTGCATCAAGTATGCCTTTATAAAGTCGTTGAGGTCACCATCCATGACGTTTTGGACATCCGTCCGTTCAATACCCGTTCGATTATCTTTTACCAGCTTATAAGGGTGCATAACATAATTTCTAATCTGAGACCCAAAGTCAACATTTAATTTGTCGCCTTCTATTTTGTCTCTTTCTGCATGCCGCTTTTCCAGTTCCAATTGGTACAACCTGGATTTTAGCATGGCCAGCGCTTTTTCCTTGTTGCCCAGCTGAGAGCGAGATTCGGTATTTTCTATGATAATTCCAGTAGGTGCATGCTTTAATCGAACACCGGTCTCCACCTTATTTACATTCTGGCCTCCTGCACCGCCTGATCTAAAGGTGTCCCAGGAGATATCCGATGGATTGATTTCTACTTCAATGGTATTATCTACTACAGGATAGGTAAATACCGAAGCAAAAGACGTGTGACGCCTTCCACCAGAATCAAAGGGTGAGATTCTTACTAATCTGTGCACGCCCGACTCAGACTTCATCTGGCCGTAGGCAAAGTCTCCCTCAATCTCTAAGGTGGCGGACTTCAACCCCGCTACATCACCTGGTTGATAGTTGATCTTCTTGACCTTAAAGCCTTGTTTTTCGCCCCACATCATGTACATGCGGAAAAGCATTTCTGCCCAATCATTGCTTTCTGTACCTCCGGCACCAGGGTTGATCTCAAGCATTGCATTGAGCTGGTCTTCCTCGCCACTAAGCATTTTCTTGAATTCAATCTCCTCAAGAATCTTTAGGGCCTTCAAATATTCAGCTTCTAATTCTTCAGCCTCCACCTCATCGGCCTCATAAAATTCCTGTAAGGTTTCCAGATCCTCGGCCGCAGCGTTAACCTGTTCAAAACTGTTTGTCCAGACTTTTTTAGATCTGATTCCTTTCAGAAATTTCTCGGCTTCTTTGGGGTCATCCCAGAAGCCCGGTTGAACAGTGATGGCTTCTTCCTCTTCTACTTCTTTTTTCTTGACATCGTAGTCAAAGATACCCCCTCAAAGCCGCTACTCTGGCCTTTAAATCCTTCAATTGGTCTGTAGTCATAGGTCTTAATGTGAAGCGACAAAGGTGGGTAAAATGGAGCTATTTTCAAACACTTAAAGCCCTACAATAAATGCCTCTCTTCTGGGCTTATGGAGCTTGAAAATTTTCTTCCTCATAAACTTTAAGCCATAGCCGGTGCCAACCATTGCAGCCGACCATATAGCAACTCCATTATCGATCGTATATTTCTCACCTTCCACAACTGCCACATTGAAAAAATCTATAGCAAAGTAACCATAGCCAACCACGGGCAGATAGTTCTCCATTGAACGCAGAAATTCTGATCTGTTAGAAGAGGCGTTCCTAACGTCCACCTCTTCAAGCTGACTTAGGTGAAGAATATTGTTCTGAAGAATGATGGTACTATCGGCAAAATCGGCTACGCGGTCTTTGAAGAAAATGTCCTGCCCTTTCATCCGGTAGATAAATTGATCTCCAGCGAAGAACTCAAATTTCCTCATTGTGCCTTGTTTTCTGAGGACTAGGTAAGATTGCGAAAACGCTTCATGAGCAAAGACGAGTGTGAGTACAATCAAGACATAACGCAACTTCATTCTTGCTCTGATTAGGGTTACGAAAAGGTAACGAATGTTACTTAAACTTTGTACGTCCAGCCGAACCTATCTTCGATTTGGCCAGTCTTGATGTTGTCTAATTCTGACAATACCTTGTTGGAAAATTTCCTTGAAGCAACATCATTCAATTGGAAATGCTCATCTTCATGACCGATGGCCGCTATCTGTGCAATTGTGGCTGCTGTACCTACACCAAAGGCTTCCTGAATAGCTCCGCTTCGGGCTGCTTCTACAATCTCCTTAACTGATACGGGTCTTTCTTCAACCTCCATGCCCCAGTCTCTGGCAATGGTCAAAACGCTATCACGGGTTATACCCTTCAGGATAGTTCCACTTGCTGGTGCGGTAATCAGTTTGTCATCGATGATGAACATCACATTCATAGTACCAGATTCCTCAATGTACTGATGCGTCTTCCCATCGGTCCAAATCAGTTGGTCGTAGCCTTCATCTTGGGCAAGTTTGGCAGGGTACAAGGATGCGGCATAATTACCAGCCGCTTTGGCGTAACCTGTGCCACCTTCAAATGCACGAGAAAAATGTGTTTCGATTTTAACGTTTACCGGTTTGGAATAGTAAGCCCCAACGGGAGAAGTAATGATCATGAACTTAAAGTTCTCAGATGGCTTGATGCCAATATATTCATCCGTGGCAAAAACGCATGGTCGTATGTATAAGGCAGTACCTTGCTTGTTAGGCACCCACTGACTGTCTAACCTGATCAATTCGGTCAGGGCATCCATAAACAAAGACTCAGGTACTTCTGGAATGCACATTCTTTCCGCGGAAATGTTGAGTCTGCTCGCATTGTCATTAGGTCTGAATAGCAATACTTCACCTTCCTGGTTTTTGTAGGCCTTCATTCCTTCAAAAATGGAAATACCATAGTGAATTGCTGAGGTAGCAGGACTTAGCGATAATGGTTGGTAAGGCTCAATCCTCAAATCCTGCCACTCACCATCCTTATAGTCGGCAATAAACATGTGGTCAGAATAAATTCTAGCGAAAGGGATGTTCTCAACATCAAGTTCGCTAATGGATGATTGTCCTACTCTATTTATCTTAATCTCTGCTGTTTCTATCATGTCAGGTACAATTCTGTTTAATGGGCTGCAAAAATACGAAAAACCGCCATCAATATCAACGGTGGAAAAGACCGCAAAGATTCAGAATGCTTCTTTAAAAGGCCTTAAAAGCAAAATATAATTTGCCGTTTTGGTCTGGAGTACAAACAAATGGCTATCCAATTTGACACAACATTATTAATGTTGTGTCTATCACTTTCTAGAAAACCTTGTTTCTGAATTTTTTGAAGGGTTTTGGAGACGAAAATAGTAGATGACTATCTCTTTCTCGGTTCCCACTTTATCTCTTCTGCACCTAATTCCGCAGTCATTAAGCGACCAAGGGTAAAAAGGTAGTCTGAGAGTCGGTTGAGGTATTTGATAGTAAGGGGAGCCACAGGCTCATCGTCATTCAACGCAATTGTGATTCGTTCAGCTCTGCGACAAACACATCGGGCAATATGGCAAAAGGAGACGGATTGGTGCCCACCAGGAAGCACGAAACTCTTGAGTGGCTCAAGTTTTTCATCCATGCTATCCATTGCTTTTTCAAGCGACTCAATATCCGCGTCATAAAGATCAGGCTTAACTACTTTATCTTTTCCCGGTTCGGTGGCAAGCTCTGCACCTAAAGTGAACAGTCTATCCTGAATTTCTTTAAGGAAGTCTTTTCGGGATTGATTCACAGGTTGGTCTCTCAGCAATCCGATATATGAGTTCAACTCGTCAACGGTGCCATAAGCTTCAATTCGGATGTGTGCCTTGGAAACACGGGCACCACCCAATAATGAGGTGGTGCCGCTATCTCCTGTTTTAGTATATATCTTCAATTTCTCAAACTTCTTCTGCCGCAGCTGCCTCTGCCGCAGCTTGCTTCATTGGGTTGCCTCTCATTGGATTTTCGTTGATAACATCCGATTCAACCAAACCATCCCTCAACCTAACAATTCTGTGCGCATAATGCGCAATGTCATCTTCGTGAGTCACCATAATGATAGTATTTCCTTTATCATGGAGGTCTGCAAAAAGATCCATAATATCATAGGAAGTCTTTGAATCTAAGTTTCCGGTTGGCTCATCTGCCAGGATAATACTGGGATCATTCACCAAAGCTCGGGCAATCGCAACCCTTTGGCGCTGACCTCCGGAAAGCTCATTTGGTTTGTGATCAGCTCTATCTCCCAATCCGACACCTTCCAGTGTTTTGAGTGCTTTGTCTTCTCGTTCAGACTTGTTAAATCCCGCGTAAATTAATGGCAGTGCTACATTTTCTAGCGCAGTTGCTCTGGGTAAAAGATTAAAAGTCTGGAAAACGAAGCCAATTTCTTTATTTCGGATTTCAGCAAGCTCGTTTTCAGTCATGTCGCTCACATCACTTCCATTCAATACATACTGACCTCCGGACGGGGTGTCCAAACAGCCAATGATGTTCATCAATGTTGACTTCCCGGATCCTGAAGGACCCATAAAGGCAACATACTCTCCTTTGTTTATAGAAATGTCTACTGATTGAAGGGCGCGGATAGTTTCGCTGCCCATTTGATAAATCCGCGATATATCGGATGTCTGTATTACTCCACTCATATGTGTATGACGATTCTTGACCCTTTAAAGTTTATAAGGTAGACCAAAAAAATAGCAAAAGGTTTACCAACGGTTCAAAACAACAAAATCTCTGACGTGCTGCCAAACTTATTACGTAAACGGAATTTCATTCGGATTATAGGTATTCTTGTTCACTAAGTTGCTTATCGGAAAACTTGATTGCGTCTTTCTTCAATTTGCTGTTCCACAAAACTTTTAAAATTTACATAAGCCTCTTGAGGCATCAGCCCTGCTAATTCTGATAAACCCGCCAGTGCATATTTCGATAATCCCGTGTTTACAGCTGAAAGAATGTACTCCTGAAAAATAGGTACAGAGTATTTATTAATTCGGTGCGATTCTACCAATATCTCATAGATACTTTGTTGAGTTGCTCCAAGCTTGCTCATTTCCTCGATTGATTTCAGAGTCAATGATTCATCAAAGGCGTTTGATCTGGCAATTATTTCTAACAGATGTAATCCTTGTGCCGAATCTGCCTGACTTTTCAAAAGCTCGAAATCCCTGCCTAAAGGACTTTGATAGACGGGTATTTCTGTTCCAAGTACCGCATTTTGAACCCTGCTAATCTCTTTTTGATCAAAGCCCTGTTGGGCGGAAAGGTTCAAATAGTCGTTCGAAAGCAGCCGTTGATTTTGATGAAGTGCCCAAACACCAAGCATAAAATTGTAATTGGCGGCTCGACCATTATCTATGAACTTTAGAAGCTCCAATAATTGAAATGCTTGATTGATTTGCCCGAATTTATAAAGCTGAATTGCCTTAGCCACATATAGATAACTTCTTAATCCTGTGTTGTACCGACTTGACAGGTAGTAGTCTATCACATCTATTAATGTACTATCTCCACTGGAGGTAGGGCTTATGCCAGCGTTGTACAATAAGAAGAGTTCGTCCTGCAGGAGGAAGGTGTCTTTGGCCTTCTCGATCTTATAATCGAGCGCCAAGTTATTGTTGTTGGCTAAGGCTTGTGAATTAGCTTTTGCCCGGGTGTCTTCTGAAAAGAGGGTGCGTATTAAGGAGTCAGCTGATCCCAATTCTGGTAGTTCGGTGCTTAGCGCCAGTAAGTTGGATTTGGTGAGATTGTCTTTTTCCCCTTTCCAGTTCTCTTGAAGCAACAAATATGCGCTGTCGTAATAATTAAACTGTCGGTAGGTGAAAGCAAGGTTGTTATTCACTTCTTTACTTTCAATATCTTTTTTGGCTTCCTTCAGTGTGAAGAGGGTATTAAAGGCTTGATTCTTTGAGTTGTAGTAATTTCCAAGCGTAGTGTATCCCTTGCCTGATGCCTTTTTGAAAAAGGTGTTTTGAAGGCTTTCGATTGTCTTTACCGGATTGTTATTCTGTTTTTCATATTTGGCAACTTGAAAATTTGATTTAAAATTGATGAAGTCATAGGTTATTGCCTGCTTATAGTACTGTTCTGCCAGTAATGCTTCTCCCTTCTGTTCACTCAGGTCGCCAAGCACATTGTACATTCCTGAGCGCATTTGGTGATAGGGGTAGAAATTGACGTAAAATACCAATGCGGTTATGAAAACCATTGATCCGAATCCCATTAAAAACATTGGTGCGGCAACAGGTTTGTAAAAAACCTTGCTCACATCCAGATTCTGCAAGATCATTGGGGTGAAATTGATGAATGTGGCTACAAAGTACACTGCTCCAATCGCCAGGTGAGTGATAATAATTGCATATTCTAAGGAATCAAGCAAAGGGTCATTGGCAGTTAATCGGGCGTATACAATCAATGCCATGGTGGTAAGGAACATGCTTGGAAAAACCCACTGTTTTAAAATTGAAATAGGCAACAAGCCCTTTTGGTTTTCGAACCTAGGTTCAAAGCTGAAGAAAGCCGAAACTGCAGACACGAGGAGGATAATGTAGGGACTTATAAAGCTCAGTTCGAAATCAATCTTACCTCTTCTATTCAAAAAGAAGAGGATGATCAAAGTCATGTAAGTCAACCCGAAAACGATAAAGTGAAAGAGATTTTGTTTTCCCTTGCCGCCTTTTGCCGTGGATACTTTTAGAATGGAATAGATGTTTTCTCCGGCAATAAATATTAGAAACAAGACGGTCAATATAATGGGGGCATAAAGGCCATGGCTGATGACGGTCAATGCAACATGAGTAGTTTCACTAAAAAGATAGATCAAGAGCAGGTAAACCAGAATGATTCCCCCCATTCCAAATAGTCTTAGGGTCAGTGAGGAAGATGGTCGTATAGCGTGGAAGAAGTAAGTGCTTAAAATGAGCAACCCCATGGCCAGATAGGTGCCATAATCTCCCCAAAGCTGCAGTTCTATCAAATTCATCTGCATAAGGATGAGTATTAAAACCCCCATGGACACCAGATACCAAAAGCGACTGAAATAAGTGACGGCTGTGGAGATTACCCACAAGGTCAGTATTACCGAGATCAGCAATACCCAACCCGGCCAGGCTACCAAACGCATATTGCCTACACTGTATTGCTGCCAGTTGATGTATTGATCGACATAGAAGCCGATGGTCTCACCACGTGATTGAAAATATTCCAGATACAATGGTTTAGAAAAGTAGCTGGTATTGACATGCCAGGGCAGTGCTAGGCTATCTCCGATATAATAGGCATAGAAGTAAACCGCAACGAAGGCGATGACCAGTCCGATAAGAATCTGACTTAGGTATTTAAACAGGCTGATGTCGGTTGAATTATTCAATCAGATTTAAGATTCTCCTTGTTTAATTCTTCTTGTAATATGGTATTTACCTGACCTTTCAATGCCTTGATGGCATCATCCGAATTGTCTTTTGGCCAAATGGGGTTATGAACTTTCATTTTGACCATTCCCGGTTGTATAGTCAACGGGCCGTCACCGGGTAAAATTATATGATTAAACGGAATGGTGATGGGCACAATTGGAATTTGTTCTTCTACTGCCAGTCGAAAGCTGCCCTCTTTAAATCGTGCCATTTGTGGAGGATTAGGACTATTAATACCCCCCTCAGGAAAAAAAACTATGCTAAAACCTTCCTTGATAGCCTCTCTGGCAAGCAAAAGACTGCTATAGCGACTCTTTAAACTTTCTCTATTCACCAATATGTGCAGCTTGCCATACATATAACCCCATAGAGGCACCTTTTTCAGAGAGCTCTTTCCAATAAATTTGAAGTTATGATTGATCAAACCGATGGTTGGGATGTCCAGATAAGAAAAGTGATTGGAGCAAAAGAGATAGGTTTGTTTAGCATCTAATTTTCCTTCATATACAACCTTAGTGCTGTTCAGGAATAGAAAGAAGAAAAAGACCCTGGCCCAAATATGGTTTAATGGCGCTGCCCACTTCTCGAATGGTTTAATAAACATGGCAAGCAGAAAAGCAGGCAGTAGCACTATAAAAATAAGTGCGAATACGATGAGTCCATAAACAGAATAGACCTTAAGTAAAACCTTCATCGCCATTTTTGATTAAGTGAAAATAGCAAAACTCAATTCTTTACCCTTCATGTAGAGAAGATCTGGTTTTGATCTATTCGTTACCACTGAACAAATTAACAGTTACAGTAGCCAAATCAGAATCGGGGAATTTTCTAAAATTCTTATTGTTTGGGTACAACCCCGCTTCAGCCAGAATTTTATTAAAAACTTCCACTTCGACAATATATTGATCAGAGTAGCCATGCGTGGCATCATAGGCACTGGCGGCAGTTCTTCCAAGATTTTGGGCAACCAAATCTGGTGATACGGTATGCAACTCTATAATCAGTAAACCAAATTTTTGAACAAAGGGAGCCCATTTTTGGAAATGCTCTAACAATGAATCTTCAACAAGGTTGTTGTTGATTCTTTTCCCTTCGAAAGCAAATGCCCCGGTAGATTGACTTATTCTTGACTCATTAATTGTTTTGGGTTCTTGCCAGATTCTGTTATGATCAAGAAAAGTTCTGACATTGAGTAGTTCTTTCAGTTCAACACCATAGTTCTCATTCAAGTCTTGTGCTAGGAGATCAGGCCTTCCAATATCTCCCCAAACCACTTTTGCCCAAATGTCTGCCTGAATGAGGTTACCCTTTGTGATCTTCAATGCAGCTTCATTGTAGTCAGCACCTACTAAAATTAGAGGGTGTTCATCTAATACCTTTCCGCGTGCCGTTTGCTTTTCTATAACATCAAAAAGGTGTTGGAGAAAAGCTCCATTGCCACAGCCCATATCCAAAATACCCTTGGGTTGCTCATCAATTGGTTTATTGAAAAGTTCAATAACAATTTCATCGACTACTTTGAAATAGCTGGAGTGGGCGCCACCACTGCCCCATACATTCATTTCTCTGTCTACATGTTTTTCAGGCTCTCCAGGTTTGGCCTCTTTAAGCATTTTGGGGTTCCCGAAAATAAGCTCATCTAATTTCCTGAAAGTTGGGATATAGGAGACAGTTACCCCATAAGCACTTGCCCTCTTGGCATAAAAGAGCCCTGTTTCCGTGAATTGATATGTGCCATTCTGCTTTGTAAACCAATGGAGATGGGTGAATATGTCAAGTAATCTTGTGAAGCTTTCAGGATCTTTATGGAATTCCTCAGGTTTGAATCGGGCCTCCATAAAGTACTTGTGGAACATGCCACTCATGCCTAAGTGCACTATTGTTGGCCCAATAATAATCCCTTCAATATGACTTAGTATTTGTTCCTGTACACCACGTTCAAGTTCATTTTCGGAATAGGTTATACTATAGTTGTTTTTGTAATCAGTAAAAATTTTCTCCAAAACCTTAAAGGGTTCGACTTCAAATTTTCTCGGATGGAACTGTTCAGAGAACTTTAATAAGCTCACGGCATCTTTGTATAAATTAATGTGAGAAAAGGCCAGAGTACTAAGCTCTGAAGTTGAAAAGGTAATTTCATCTTTCTCATTGTCAACATGTTGTTGCAACCAACCTTGAGAGCATAACAATCTAAGTGCTACGTTAAGATAACCCGAGTTCGCTTCGAACTTGGAAACAAGTTCATCAAGAGAAACTTGTTTATGGTCTAAGAGGTATTGAAGAACTCCCTTTTCCCACAAGGCGAATGCTGTGGGTGCCATACCAATTCCATCTAAGTGACGAAATAGATGATTGCGTAATTTACTTTGATCAGTTTTAGATAACATTGATTGGACTTAACACAGTACCGTATTGAAGCGGGAAAATTTTGGTCGAAATTTAGTGATTTTGTAAGATGTAAACGGGAATCGCATAAATAAAAAATCCCAATTCAACTGGCTGAGTTTAGATTGGAGTTTGCTGTCATAATGATAATTCACCTCAGCCATAATCCCATTTATCATAATGCTCAAATAAGTGCCCAAACTCTATTAGTATATTAAAAATTAAGAAGGTGAGCACGAAAAATAATAATTACAAAATATAGGCTATAGGCATTGGAATTAAGGTTTATAAGAGATATGATTGGATGGGAGATTGCTGAAAATCCCTTAATCGAGTAAGCATCGAAGGAGAGAAATTCACCAAAAAGGACGGGCTTACAACATGGACTCCCAGTGTATCGAAGGTTAAGGACTCAACGGAGTCAGTCTGGGGCACTAATAATATTTTGTCTAAAAATTCAATTCTTATGAACGCACATAAATCTGTATTCAAGACCTCATCATTACTCATTTTCATATTGATGTTTAATTTTTCATGTCAAGAGACGCCAGTGGAACCACTTCAGGAAGTCCAAGGTGAAATGGGCAGGTTAAAATCGAATCCATTTTCTGTAGAAAGCATGCGGTCCGCATTGGATCACTTGAAAGAGCAAAATCTGTATTCATCATTTCCTACTAAGACTATCCAAATCAGTGGTGCCACAAGCTACTACGTAAGATTCACCCCAAGAACCGAGGAAGAATTCTATACTCTTGAGGCTGATTTTGGTATCGAGATTTTTGATGAGCCCTTAGATTCGGATTTCCTGGATGAATCCTATGTTGAACCTCCACTGCCATCAGCAGAGTCTTCTCACTATTATACTACGGTAGATATTGATTATCCATTTGATAATGGCGTTCCATATCAAATACTTTATGCAGCATACCTCCCATTGGAAGATGAGCTTCTAGTTCAACAGTTTCTTGATGATAGAGGTCCGATTAGCGAAGCTAATGATGGGGTGGAGGATGATGACCTTTCTTGCGAGTTGCTAGCTTATGTATATGATCTTGAGAGTCAGAGTTTGATTGACAATGGTTATGGTCATTTGGTTGAACCTTTTGACTGTGGAATTGACAATACAGGTGGCACTGGCACTACTGGTGGCACAACAATTACATATCCTACCGACAAGTATGGAAGAATCACAGCTGACGATGATGTGCTAGGAATTGTTCCAATTGAGGGTGTTAAAGTCACTACAGCCCGGTTTCTTTCGGTAAAGAGCTCTTATACAGATAGAAATGGATACTACTTAAAGCAAAGTGATCACAGGGGTAAGAGAACGAGATATAAATTAAAGTTTGAGAGAAGAGACTTTCTAATAAGACAGCGAAATTGGAAAATGGCAAAAGTCAAAGGGCCAAAACAGACAGGACTTTGGAATTATCATATGCCTATAGACACAAAAGAAAACTTTTGGAGTACCATTTTTAGAGCCACTTATCATTATTATCACCTGGACAATGCTGGCTTAAGGAGACCTCCCCAGAAGGGCTTTTTAAAACGACAACTGAAAATCAAAGCTTCCTGGGGTATTGCCGAAGGGAATACACACCAGCCTTGGCGCGGGAGTTTGGGAATAGGAAGTGATATTAAGATATTTGAAGATGTTAATACTAGGAACACTCTTCAAATTTATTCAACGACTATACATGAGTTAGCCCACGCCTCGAATTGGAATTTTGATAATGGTTATTTTTGGGCTGAAGACAGGATCAGTGAAAGTTGGGCACGTGGCGTGGAGTGGGTACTGACGCGAATGATTTACCCTAATTACTTGGGTCGGGAATGGACTGGTAATCATTACACACCCATTGTTGCTGATATGATAGACGCCAGTGTACCTAGGGGTGGAATTCGAACTAATTGGGGCTTTACTGATAGTAGAGATATGGTCCAAGGCTATACAATTAGTCAGATTGAAGAAACATTGAACAACGTTAGATCATGGGATGAATGGCGCACGAGAATTTTTAACAGTTATAATAATGTTACCGAGAATAATCTCGAAGCTTTGTTTAATGAATACCGTTAAAACACCTTTAATCATTGCCATATTTTTTGGGATGTATTCATGTACGGTGGTTGAAAGTGAGGTTGATGTAAATATCCAGATAACTTACATCAATGAAACCGTGGATGTTGTGCAATTGCAAAATTGTCATTTCGACCTTGTTGCTGATTTTGAAGCTAACCCAGCAGGGGCTGTAACTGATCTTATGGTGTCTATCGAACCCCAAAGTACAGTTGTGCTGAACTTTGTTATGAAAAACTATTCATTGCCAAGTGATGAAGCACTCACTGAAGACAATATTGCCATTTTTGGAGCAGCAGACTGTCGGGCTCAATTCTCAAATGGGTCTGATCCTGTTTGCTATGGTGGTGTACAATTAGAGGGTCTTGATGACATCACGAATTATGAAAACCGCAGAAAAATCAATGACAACAGCTTCGAATTTACTTTTCGGTTTGATGAGAACATAAAATCTCAAGCAGTCGGGTGTGGCTAAACCGATGCTGATACCTATTAGTAGGAACTCTTACTTACCGGGTATAGTGATAAAGTTGCCCCTATGAATTAAGAGATAAAAACAATCCCAATTCAGGAGCCTGAATTGGGATTTGAGAGGTATTGTTGTTTTGATAATTAACCTCCGGCATAAATATATTTACAGTCATGCTCCTGAGCGCGACCAAGTGCCCAGACCCCCGATGGTACAGGTTGTACACCAGGATGTAAATTGTTATACCAATCTTTTCTCACTTCTTCTGCATTAAGGCCCATTTGCTGAGCTATGGCCCCGCTATAAACTGAAATGGCTAGCTCGCATACACAAAACATAGCACCTCTTTCAATCTGCTTTTTGATTCCGTCAATTCCTGGTAGAGGCATATCACCCTCCTTGGGCTTCCATAAGGGATTCCTCTTGGCTTTTTCCCCGGTGGTGAGGTCGGTTACTCCAAACAACTCTCCCAAAGGGTATTTCTTCCACATGGCATCGGTAAAAGCAAAAGGGATTGCATTGTGTCTCAGCACTACCATGGATGTCATGTCACTGTCGGCAGTGCCCGTTTGGTTGTTGGTCATCATAAATGCCCAAGACCAAATTACAGGAAAGCTATCATGCGGTTCAGGAGCATCATAAACAACTCTGTGTGAACCTTTGACATTTTTAAACCATTCATCTGAGTCTTTGTAGCGTTTCGCATCTCCTATTGGATCGCTTGCCAGTAAAGTGTTGGGAATGGCTGAGAGACCAGCTGTGGCTCCGGCAGTTAGTGCCAACTTACCTAAAAATTTTCTTCTTGAATTTTCTGTTAACGATTTCATATCGGTTGAATTAATTAATTGTGATACAAAACAGCACGAAGATTTCAAGTTTGACTATTTCGTGACGTTGACAATGGGTGTTGTCAGAACAAAAGCTGGTGGACATTAGGTGAACACGAACAGAAAAGACCTGCCTAAAAGACATCGGTCCGATCGCTATATGCTCAAGCACATAGCGATCGGACCGATAAAAAGAGCTAAGAAAACCCTAGTTTCCTTTTTTTCCGGCAGGCTTGCTGTAGGTAGGGTACTTCACTTCAGTTTTACCTTGTTGATTTAATAGTCTGAGTACTTCCTGAACAGCTCTCTCCAATTGAGGATCTCTGCCGGCCTCAAGTGATTTTGCATCCTGGCGTATGGCAATATCCGGAGCAACTCCTTCATTTTCAGCTACCCATTTGTCGTTGATTGGGTCAAAGACTGCATTGTCAGGAGCTGTTAAGGCTCCTCCATCGACAAGAGAATAATGTACAGATGATTTCACCAGCCCACCCCAGGTTGTTGCACCAATCAGCGGTCCTGCATTTTGCTGTCGGAAAACCCATGGGAAGAAATCACCACCGGAACCCGCAAGCTCGTTGATTAAGAGTGCTTTTGGCCCCAGAATACCGGCCGGCAAGCGCATGGGCGCACCATTAGGCACTTCGTTGGTAAGCCCGGCACGTAACTTACGCGTCATCAGATCTACCATATAATCATCTAAGAGCCCGCCACCATTGAAGCGCTCATCGATTACAGCACCTTCTTTGTCTTGTTGAGCAAAGAAATATCGGTTGAAGGAAACAAATCCACCGCCACCAGTATTCGGAACCCATACATAGCCTAGTCGGCCACCAGAAAGCTCGTCTACTCTTCTGCGGTTGTCTTCAACCCATGCGCGCTGGCGCAATGCATTCTCGTTTCTTAAGGGTTCTGCAATTTCTTTCCACGACCCCTCAAAGGATGGTTTGTCATTTAGGTGCAATACTGTTTGTTGTCCGGCAGTTCCGTCAAGAAACTCATAGGGATCATTGGCCGCTGTAAGTTCATTTCCATTAACCCCAACAAGGTAATAACCCTCTTTGACGTTCATTCCTGGTCGATCAAGCGGGCTGGTCAAGCCAGGATTCCAGCTTTCTGTGGTATAAATGCGTTTGATTTGCCAACGGTTTTTGTCAATAGTTAAATCCGCCCCTAGCAACCCTACGGTTGATCGGTCGGTTGATGGAAAATCTCCACCGAATACAAAACTATGACCCACACTTAATTCTCCATTGACCTGATCAAGTATGTAATTCAAATCCCCTCTATGACGGACGTATGGCACTAAAGGCGCATAGCGATTATAAACAACTTGCCAATCCCTGCCGTGCATGGCAGGATCGTAAAAGTAGTCGCGCTCATATCTCCATGCTTCTTCAAACATTTGCTTCCATTCTTCCAGACGGTTGAGCTTCATCCTCAGATTAACAGTGAAGGCTTTTCCACCTTTGCCATTGGGTGAGCTGGTATTGGCTACCTGCCAGCGTGGGCCGACTTGTACTAACATTTTCTTACCATCAGCAGATACGCTAAACTGTCTAACGCCAGTCAGGTATTCTTCAGCCTTCCTCTTTTCTAGGGTGAATTTGTGAATGGTCAGAGAGAATGTGCCTGGCTTTCTTTCACTGATGAAAACAGAGCCCTTGGAACCGCTTCTCATGGTTCTATAATTGGCTACCGGAATTGGTAGGGCAATTGTTCTACGCTCAATTCCATCTACATCAATCTTCAGTCCTTCGTCCTTCTTGGCTTCATCATCGGTTTTTTCTTCCTTCTTATCTTCTTTTTTATCAGCCTCTTTATCTTCTTCCTTTTTTTCCTCTTTTACAGGTTCTTCATCACTGCGTGGAATGAAAGGAGAGTCTTCACCTTCTTTCAAGACAATCACGTAGGCCGCATACCGAGGGCTGGCCTGCATGGAACTGGTATTGGCCCAGCCAGAACCTAGGGCTACATCCGTACTGGCCAAGAAGTACATGTGCTTGCCATCACGATCCCAGGCAGGAGCAAAGGAATCAGCAAAGGAGTTGGTTAATTGGCTTATCGCTTTGGTTTCAAGCGACCAGGACATGATCTTCCTGAAGTTATTAGAACCAGATTTGGCATAGGCCAAATGCTTAGAATCGTGAGACCAGGCCAGACCCATTGAACCGCGTTGAAGATTGTTTCCGCCAACATCAATGGTTTGAATATTGCCTGAAGCCAGCTCGATAACGCGAATGCGCACATCATCATCCACAAAGGCAAGATGATCACCATCTGGAGACCAGGTAGGCTCCCAGGCCATTTTTGATTCCCCAATTGAGATGACGGACGGCTCAGACAAACCGTCCTGATCCGTCATGTACAAAGAATAGCCATTACCACCTTTATCCGAAAACCAGGCAATTTTGCCTCCTTTTGGTGACCAAAGAGGAGCACGGTCAGCCTCATCCGAACTTTGCGTCAGGTTTCTGGCATCGCCATGTTCGGTAGGAACCGTAAATATTTCACCGCGAGCTTCCATTACTACTCGCTTTCCGGAAGGGGAGAGGGACGCAGCTGTGCTTCTTGTACTCACATTCTCCCACTTAGTTTCTGACCAAGGGAAATCACCAACCACATTAATATTGAGCTGAGTAGTATTTCCGGAGGCAGGATCAAGAGTATGCAGGTAGCCTTCTCGTTCAATGATCAATTGTCCATTTCCGGCACTTAGTGATTTTATATCGGTGCCGCTAAACTTAGTAACCTGGCGGAGGTTTCCAGAACGAGTGGAATATGACCAAACATTCATGGTCCAGTCTCTGTCAGAAAGAAAGTAAATATCACCCCCAACCCAAACCGGTTCAATATCGGTTGTCTTGTCATTAGGGATCAGTGTTTCGTTTTGATTGTTAAGGTTCAGAATGATAAGTGGTGTATTCTGCCCACCTCGGTAGGCTCGGAATTCAACGTCCCACCTGCTCATTTTATCAATGACCATTTGGCGGCCATTGGGAGAATACGAGCCGTCAAAGCCCCATTGAGCGGTTACTCTATCAGAAGGTCCGCCATCAGTTGAAACAGTCCAAAGTCGGTTGTGTGGTGTTGGTGCAGTTTCTCTGGAAGAGGCATAGAGTACTTTTTTACCATCGTTGGTCCATCCACGAGCAACGGAGGCTGATGGATGCCAGGTTAATCTCTTGGGAGTGCCACCCTCCTTTGAAACAATGTAAACTGAATTGCTGCCTGAACGATTGGAAGTGAAGGCAATCCAATTACCATCGGGCGAAAAGTGAGGTCCACTTTCCACTGCTGGCGTACTGGTGATGCGTTTGAGTTGTTGACCGCTTAAATCTGTAACCCAAATATCTCCGCCATAAGTAAAGGCGATGTTTGAACTGCTTATGGCCGGTTGTCGGAGCAGGCGTGTGCCTTGAGCAAAGACATTGCTCATACTTATGGTACAGAAAAGTAATAGACTCAAAAGGGTATTCGAAAGATGTCTTCGTGAAATCATGTCAGGTTGTTTTGTTGTTTGCTAATTGGTAGACCGGAAAAAATATATGGGAAGTTAACAATTAGGCACAATTTATTTATGCTCAGTATTGTAAACGGAAATGAGGCTATTGATTGATCATGTGGAGCGCAGCATTATAGATATAGCTCCAAAACTCCTTTTTTTCCTGTTCAGCAAAGGTGGCTTTTTCCAGAGCCGTCTGCATGTTTTTAAGCCAGTGTTCGGCCTCTTTCTCTCCAATTTTCCATTGGAAGTGTCTTCTTCTAAGCATGGGTTGACCCCGTTCATCAGTGTAAGTGCGTCTTCCTCCCAATGACTGGATCAGAAATAACTTAAGTCGATTTTTAGCAGGGAGTAAGTCTTCCGGATAGAGTTTTCTTAAAAGCTCATCTTGTTCTACACCTGCATAAAAGTCATCAACAAGTTGGTAGATGTTTTCTTCTCCGATGCGCTCAAATAGGGATTTTGACATCAGATTTGATTTAGAGCGTGGCTAATATCTTTAATAAGGTCGTCCGGACTTTCAATGCCTACAGACATTCTGATCATGGCTGGCGTGATTCCTACCTTCAGGCGGTCTTCGACTGGCACGTTAGAACTGCTCATCGTATCCGGATGTGAAGCCAGGGTTTCAGTACTTCCCAGACTGACCGCTAATTTTATAAGGCTGAGGTGATTTAAGAAGGTAAAGGCCTCTTTTTCCCCTCCGATCACATCAAAGGCGAGCATGGCACCTCCGGCAGTACATTGCCTTTTGTAAATATCATAATAGCGATCGCCCTCTTTAAGATGACCAACATACCTTACGTTTTCCACTTTAGGGTGAGTAAGCAGGAAGTCGGCTACTTTGGATGCATTGCTAGCATGTTTTTCCATTCGCAGGTGGAGTGTTTCAAAACTTCTGCTGATTAGCCATGAGGTCCAGGGGGAGGCCATACAGCCCAATTTGCTCCGAAGTCCTTTTAGTCTAAGCATAAGTTCAGAACTTCCCGAACAGGCACCTGCAATCAGGTCACTATGTCCACCGATATATTTGGTGGCTGAGTAAATGGTTAGGTCAGCACCGTGCTCGGATGGCTTTTGGAAGATTGGACCCATATAGGTGTTGTCAACCGCCAGCACCACTTTTTTGTCCTGAGAAAAATGAGTCTTTATTTGACTCATCATTTCAATGTCGGTCAGGCTGTTGGTTGGGTTTGCAGGGGTTTCGCAATAAATTATAGAAAGACTATCTCCCTTAGGGTGGCTTGTGACTAGCTCAATGATTTCTTCCTTCGTCATTTCGGGGTCAAAAATGACATGCTCCACTCCATATCGGGGCAAAATATTTTTAATAAAAGAGTCAGTCCCACCATACAAGGGACTGGACATTAAGATTAAATCTCCGGAATGAGCAAACTCCAATAAGGTAGTGCTGATGGCGGCCATGCCACTTTCAAAAAATGCCGCATCCTCAACCCCATCGAGTAGGGCAAGGCGTTTTTCAGCGGTCATTAAGTTGGGGTGATTGAGCCGGGTATAAATGAGGCTATCATTTTTTTCGTCAATACTGCCGGGCCCATAAACTTTTTCAAAAAATGCCTTGCCTTCTTCAGCGGTCGCAAACTCAAAAGTAGAGGTCTGGAAAATAGGGTTCTTGATCGAATTTCGAACCAATGCAGGGTCATGCCCAAAGCTCATCATTAAGCTTTCCGGACTAAAATTATCCTTTTCCTGAGACATGCCTAAATTGATTTCACTTTAAGAGAAGCACCTTCCTCGCTAATTACTTTTACTTTATCTCCCTTCTCAATATACTCTCCGCGGGTATAGGCATCATAAAGTTCATCGTTAATTTCAATTCTGCCACTAGGTCTGAGAATAGTAAAGGCTGTTCCTTCTTTTCCCAAGAGAGAGATCTCTCTATAACCCACGGTATAACCTTCATCACTGTCTTGAGTCCCCTGTAAGGATACTCTTTTGAACATATTACTTTCCGTGAATCGATAACCAAAGACAAGGAACAAAATGATGGAACCCAACATACCTGCCATTACAACCATAGAGGCTGTAAATAGCTCCCCTGACGGCACAAACTCAAAATCGAACACGTCATTATCGAGCATGATTAGAATCAAAGCACCCACAATGCAGACCAATCCTGCTATTCCAGCTACGCCAAAGCCGGGTATCACAAAAATTTCGAGCGCAATCAACCCCATCCCAACGAAGAATATGGCAATCTCCCAATTGGCAGCAAGGCCATTTAGATAGTAAGGAGTAAGATAGAAAATGAGCCCAACGCCAGCAGCGGCAAGAGGAAAACCAACACCTGGTGTTTGCAGTTCAAAGAAAATCCCTCCGGTAATCATAAGGATCAAAATTCCGCTTACCACGGGATTCAGAAAGAAGGCAATAACACTTTCAGACCAGCCGAGTTCGTAATCAAGTAATTCATAATCAGTGACATCATTCCTTTTCAAGATGTCATCAATACTTGTTACTTCAGCTTCTGCATAACCGTGTTTTATAGCCTCGGAGGTAGTAAAAGTCACAATCTTTCCACTTTCAGTAACTCCCTCAATTTCTACTCTATCATCAACCATACCTTCAGCAATCAGCGGGTCACGGCCGTTCTCCTCGGCAGTAGATCGCATGATAGAGCGCATATAGGATTGGTATTTATCCGGGGCGGCTGTACCATCGGCTGTTACTACTGTGGCAGCCCCAATGTTAGCACCCGGTACCATATAAATACTGTCGCAGGCAATGGAAATAAGTGCACCCGCGGAGGCGGCATCATTATTAATGAAAACCCACACTGGCTTATCATATTCAAGGATTCTGGTTCTGATATCATTGGCATCGCCCACTGCTCCCCCGTAGGTATCCATATCGACAATGATTATGTCAGCTTCTTCCTTGGTGGCTTGGCTTAAGGCCAAATCGACATAACGATTCATGCGTGGGTCGATGTCATTCCTGATCTTAAGAACGAAGACCTTCTTTCGATCTGAATCCCTTTGCTCAACATTGGCATAAACGCCAAATGCGCAGAGTACTGAAAGTATTGACAGCACTGTAGTTTTTATGATTCTATTCATCCCTTTGATTACTTCTTCAAAGCCCTAATTTTGTTCAAATTACGAAGATTCAAATTGCCTGTGAAATTACCCCTTCTTTTTTCCGAAGCATTCGAAGTGCCGATTTGGGAAATGCATCAGAACGATAATTTTCTGTTGGTTTCTACAAGGAATGATGACAAACTAGAGGTTGCCCATCATTTATTCGATTTGAATTCTAAAACCTTTTTATGGAGAGATGTCGTGTTTGAAGAACTCTGGTGGATAGGTGTCACTCATTTCCATGATGGTATAATTGTCTTCCATACCTTTCAGAGTAGTGAAAATTTCGAGCGAAAATCAATATTTGGGTTCGATGTAGAAAAAATGGAGGTGCTTTGGTCGTTTGAAGGTTTCCAACCCATGCAAACAGATGAGTCTAAAATCTATTGCACAAAAAAAGAGGAAGAATCTCTTTCCTATTGGGAACTTGATATTATAACTGGACTGTCCATTGAACTGAATAATGCGCCAATCAAGGCCAATAAAAAAGACTCCCCTTCGATATCCATTGCACAAAACTATCCGTTCCATTATGTGGAAGGGTCAGCTGCCTTCGAAACTGTGGCGCGCTTTTTGAAACTAAAGTTGGGAGCTAAGCTGGTGGGAGCCTGCGATTACTCAGAGCATTGTGCAAAAGTAATTGTCTCATTCTTTGAAGAGACTAAGACAGGCTTAAAAAACCAACTGACCATTTTTGATGAGCAAGGAGAAAATATTTATGATGAAGTGCTTGAGACGGGTTTAAAGGGACTGGCTGCAGATACCTTTTTTATCCATGGTGAAGCACTTATATTTGTTAAAAATCGAAGCCATTTGACCGGCTTATTAATAGGAAATTAGATGAAGAGGTTACTTTTTCTGTGTTTACTTTTTACTACGCTCTGGACAAGCGTCTTGGCTCAGACTGATTCTTTAAGAGTCGAAAAGGATGGTGACAAGGTTTTGGTTGTTCATAAAGTGATCTCCAAGCAGACATTGTTTGCCTTGGCCAGAAGATATGGTACTACTGTGGCGGCCATTACCAAGCAAAACCCGAGTGTGGCCAACGGCCTGCAAGTAGGACAGGTACTTAAAATACCCTATGGTAAAGCACTGATTGGCGGTGCCGGAAATATTACTCATACTGTGGCCTCAGGAGAAACACTTTTTGCTATAGCATCAAAGTATGGTATCAAAATAGACGAAATCAAAAACCTGAATGAACTGACTTCAAATAGCCTGTCATTGGGGCAGGTGTTACTGATAGAAAAGGGAAATAATTCGGATGATGCGACTCCAGCTGCAGAGATAGCTGATGCAGATATTATCCCAATTGAAAAGCCTGAAACAGAAATCCCAGTAATGGCAGATTCTACAACCTCCGCTAATGTAGAAACTCCTGAGGTTGCACCAGTGCTGGAAGTACCTGACCCATCTGACGAACTTTCCAGTACTCCTTTCCGTGAAGTCAAAGAAGAGGGAACGGCTGAGTTGATAGAAGAGGGAGAAGAAACGACCAAGTTTCTGGCTTTACATCGCACCGCACCCACGGGAACGGTGATCAAAATTCGTAATCGGATGAACGACCTTACCGTTTATGTGCGGGTGATTGGAAAGTTACCCGACACTGGTGAAAACACGGATGTTATGATCAAAATCAACAAGCGCACGTATGACCAGTTGAAAGCTTTGGATAAGCGATTCCTCGTTGAATTGAGTTATTTCCTTTAATCAATGTCTGATTCTTTTGAAGACCTCAGGAGCTTTCTTGAGGAAAAGGTAGAAGAGTACAACCAGCCAGGCTTTATTGAGAATGACCCTATTTCAATCCCCCACCAGTACAGCAAAAAGCAGGATATTGAGATAACGGGATTTTGGGCAGCTACTTTGGCTTGGGGACAAAGAATAACTATCATTAATAAGTGCAATGAGTTGTTCGAAATGATGGGCAACGCGCCTCATGATTTTATCCTCAATCATTCAGAAAATGATCTGAAACCACTTTTGGGATTTAAACACCGAACTTTCAATGCCACTGATACCCTCTATTTTATAGCCTTCCTCAAATCTTTCTACTCAGAACATAGTTCGCTGGAAGAGGCTTTCGTGCCAGACACTAAATTTGGGCAAGACGCTGTGGAAAAGGGGCTTAGTCATTTTCATAGATCATTTTTCCAACTCCCTGATGCTCCTGAAAGAACAACGAAACATATCGCAACACCTGAAAGGAAATCGGCTTGCAAACGGTTGAATATGTTCTTGCGCTGGATGGTGCGGGATGATGGAAAGGGGGTAGACTTTGGAATATGGAAGAAAATCAAGCCAAGTCAGCTGATATGTCCATGCGATTTGCATGTGGACAGAGTAGCAAGAAAACTAGGGTTGATTAAGCGAAAACAAACGGATTGGCAAACAGCAATTGAGTTGACCAATAGCTTGAGGGAGTTTGATTCGGAAGATCCTGTAAAGTACGATTTTGCACTCTTTGGTCTTGGAGTAGCGGAGAAGTTCTAAATTATACATTTCAAGTTCGAAGTTTCAAGTTCAAAGTCCTTGACAACGGTGTCTTACAACTCTAAAATTAAACCCGGTTAGTAATGGTTAGATTCTTCGTTCCTGCTTCAGCATTCAGAACAAGGAAATGAGCCTTATACACTGATCTTTCCTTCGCTGAAGAATGAAGCGCCTCCTTTAAAAGGAGCTTTCAAAAATCAAGTGCCAAATTCCAAACTTTGAACTTGAAACTTTAAACATAACAATTTACCCATTCCAACTTGCCGGGTCTTTCCGCCATTCTTCCAATGAAGAAACATCTCCTGGATGGATATAATCCATTTCCAGGGCTTTTTCAAGCATTACAGAGTAGTTGCTAAGGCAGTGCAATTCTATATTGGCATTTTTGAAATTCTCGGCTGCTACAGGAAAACCGTATGTGAAAATGGCAAGCATGCCTAAAACCTCGATATTGGCAGCCTTGAGATCTGCAGCAGCTTTTAGAGAGCTTCCTCCGGTGGAAACCAAGTCCTCAACGACCACCACTTTTTGGCCTTCGGTTACCTTGCCTTCGATCAAATTGGTCATGCCATGCCCTTTTGGTTTAGACCGCACATATATAAATGGTAGTCCTAATTCATCGGCAATCAAAGCCCCTTGTGGAATACCGGCTGTTGCTACTCCGGCAATAGCTTCGGCTTCAGGGTACTTGCTTCTGACTACCTCGGCCAATGACTGTCTGATAAAGGTCCTGATTTCAGGAAACGACAGCGACAATCTATTATCGCAGTAAATAGGAGATTTCCAACCCGAAGCCCAGGTGAAAGGGGTTTCTTTATTCAGTTTTATGGCACCAATGGACAATAGGTCTGAAGCTATTTTAAGTGCGATGTCTTTTTCTTTTTGGACTATTCCCATGTCGCGAATTTAAGAGAGTTTTTTCGAAAAATTGTAGTTTAAATATTGACGATTATGTTGAAATTTTTTTCATATTGAACAAAATTCCGAGCTGATCCAATGCGGATTTATATAAAGGATAAGCCCCTTCGCCTAAAAAGACCTGAGAACATCGGAGATCAAAGCAGATATGATTTGGTTTTGGATACTGATGATGTCTTAATCAACGAAAAGAAATTCAAAGGCAATGTTTTGATACTCAATGCTACCCATGGCATAATCAAGACCATTCTATTCATATTGCACCATAAAAAGCCAAAGGCACTTGAGTCAATCACATTGGTGACCAATGAATATGACGATGCGGTCAAACTGATCAAAAGCAAATTCAGGATCATTAGGGCTGCGGGTGGAGTTGTTGTGAAAAACGAGAAAATTCTAATGATTTATCGTTTTGATAAGTGGGACTTACCTAAAGGGAAGATAGAAGGTAAGGAGTCTTCATCACAAGGTGCCAAAAGGGAGGTGGAAGAGGAATGCAATGTAGAAGTTGCTGTGACTGAGAAAATTTGCAACACCTGGCATACTTATGTTAAAGGGGGCAAGGACATTTTGAAGAAAACATCATGGTATTTGATGGACTGCATGGATGATAAAGAAATGAAACCTCAGGTTTCAGAAGGTATAGAGGACGTGAAGTGGATGAACAAAAAGGAAGTAGATATTGCGCTTTATAACTCTTATAAGTCAATTCAGCATGTGTACAACAAATTTCAGAAGCTGACAGCCCCTCAAAGCTCGTAGGGAATAAAATCACTAACATCCCCACCATATTTATGCACCTCTCTTATAATTGAGGAGCTTATGGAAGCATATTCTGGTGAGGTAATTAAGAAAACAGTTTCTAGTTGATCATTAAGGTGACGATTGACCTGCGATATGCTATTCTCATACTCGAAATCAGTGGTGTTTCTGAGCCCCCGGAGTAAATAATTTGCACTGTATTTCTTGGCCAATTCCGCTGTCAGTTCATCATACAACTTCACAGAAACTGAATCAACATTCTCAAAGGTGTACTCTATCTTCTGCACCATTTCATTCACATCAAAATAGCGTGATTTTCTACTGTTATGGCCCATGGCAATGACAACTTCATCAAATAGTCTTAATCCTCGAAGCACAATATCTTCGTGGCCTTTTGTGAAAGGGTCAAATGATCCGGGAAATAATGCGATGCGTTTCATTCAGATGGTTATACGCCAATTTAAGCTTTTTTGGAAGAAGTTATCCGTAAACAGACAACACATCAATCAACTCGAAAGATTCAAATTCATTGAATTGGGGACTAATTTTAATTTTTGGTCTTGTTCCAATGGTCAGGTTCTTAAAGTATTTGGTAAATAAAACCTTGAATTGGGTCATGCTTTTTTTGGAGCCCCACAACGTGATATCAGCAGCTTGACCAGAATCACTAAACTGCTTAATGGTCAAAAGAACATACTTGACCTGTTGCTCGTGGCTGCCTATAGGGAATTGATTATAGATGGCCAGCTTACCATTGTTCAGTCCGGCAATCTGCATTTCTTCATCCCCAAGATTGATAAATACTCGTTCACCGTCTTTTTTAGAGAGCTGATTGTAGGTCATCTGTAAAAAATTAAGACCAATGTGCGAGTGTCTTACTTCTAAGTTGAAGTACTTATCACTAAACCATTTGATGACCGTTTTTTTGATGGCAAAGACAAAAGCAATATCCAAGTGGTCATGGGTTACACTCCTATAAGCATCGTTATTAGGGTCAGTCCGGCTATTCAGCTTTATATAATCGAATTGATGCTCAAAACTGAAAAGGGATGAAGGTACAATACAGAATTGGTTAGAGTCGATACTGACCCTGACCGTTTGCCAGAAACCCGCTGAAATTAAAATATGGTCATGATAAATTTCATCAAGGGTCTCAACAGTGGAAAGCCCATTGCATTGGTATCTTTCATACAGCAGAAGACGCTTCTTTTTTTCATCAAATACCGTGATTTGAATAGTCGTTGCGCTGATAAAAAAAGACAGGCTATAATGATCAATCTGATCAATATCTAACCTGTCGTCTTTAAATACTTTTGATCTGACGATAGAATTCGCAGCACTCACTATAAGGGAGGTTCTACCAGTTACCAGAGGTGGTAATCTCAGTTCTTGAACCAAATCTCAGCGGTCTTCTATTGCCGATATCCGCATCATCTTTTCTCGTTCTATCAAATGGATAGGTGTCGACAACTTCAACATAATCTACGTTGACCCCTGATCTCACAGAATCTTTAGCATAAAGAGAGAAATATTTTCCAGGTGCATGTGGCAATTCTGGCAGCTTCCATGGATCGAAATTAGGGTAAACAGAGCTCTTAAATAATGAGTCTCTTACCGCTCGATATCCAAGGGTATCATAAATGAATTTAGAGCTTTCAGCACCATAGGCAAGCATGGTAATCTCCTCCGTTCTTTGCACCAACCAGATTTTACCTGTATCTACAAAGTGAATTAGCTTCTCCCAAGTGTCGGCATAATCTCCATAGTTTCCCTGATAGGCTATTTGCGCATTACGAATCATCTCCAGCTTGGCTTTGACCGTGTTTTCAACTCTTTCAATTTCTTTAGCTTCTTCAATGGTGCTGTTAATACCATTGTAAAGGGCATATCCTACGCCTAAAGCGCCAAGAAACAGAACTATGGTTAAGATTTTAGTAAGGCTCATTTTGTTAGGTTGACTTTTACAATTATAACTAATTTATTAGGTAATCCATAATAAATCTAACCGCTAGTTTATGCATTTCTAATGAGATTTGAAATAACCTTTAAGTTTAAATATTTCCTCTGCACTGTTGATTTGCTTGAGCACATCATGCAAATTTTTAGACGACTGTCTTTTTAGCAGGTCAAAGTCGATAAAGACGGCTTCGGTTATTATTTGATTTTCAGGTTCCATTTCCGGGTCTTTTCCGGTTTTGAGATCCGATCGATCTCCCGAAACTCTAAAGAATAATTCAAGTCCATGAAAGGGTGGGTTCAGGTATTCGTTGACAAAAAGAAATTCATGCACTTGAATTGCGATGCCCGTTTCTTCCAAAAACTCCCGTTTTAGAGCCTCTTCTGTACTTTCTCCATATTCCATCCCACCTCCTGGCGGTATCCACAGGGAGTTGTTTGGCCCCATTGATTTATGATGGACCACCAACATTTCTTCTCCTTCTACCCAAACCCCGCAAACGCGGACTCTGAGTTTATGTCCGTAGGTTTCTAAGATGTCTTTTTCAATGCTGGCCATAACAGAAGGCAAATGTCAATTCGATATATTTGATCAAAATTGAGACATGATAGAGGTTTTTAATCCGGATTTCAAATCAAGGGTAGAGAAGTTCCTTGAGCGGCAGCATTTCATGAAGTTGGTAGGATTTCAGCTGAAGGTGATCGAAGCCGGAAGAACGGAGGGCTGGTTGGAACTGAGAAAAGAGCATCAGCAGCAAACGGGTTTAGTACACGGTGGTGTGACAGCAACATTGGCGGATATTGTGGCTGGCTTTGCAGCGTATACCTTGGTGCCTGAAGATCATCATGTGGTGACAGGGGAAATAAAAGTCTCCTATTTCAGTCCGGGTATGGGAGATAGGCTACATGCGAAAGGATGGGTGATTAAGCAGGGGCGTAAACTTAATTTTTGCGAAGCAGAGGTGTGGGCGCTGAAGGGTGAAGAGCGAACTCTGATCGCTAAAGCAACAACTACTATGGCTACGATTTTTCCTGAGGACATTCAACGGAGGAAAAAATAATTGGCCAAACCTTCAGAAATACTCGCCTCAAAGTTTCCCTTTGAACCTACAAAAGGACAGCTCAATTTGTTTGAACTTTTCAATGAGTTTCTGCTCAGTGAAAAATTAGAAAAACCCACCTTAGTGATGAGGGGCTATGCCGGAACAGGGAAGACTACTGTGGTGAGTGCAATAGTGCAAATGTTGCCCTATTTCAATTTCAAATACGTACTAATGGCCCCAACCGGAAGAGCGGCCAAGGTGATGTCAGGCTATTCAAAAAGGTCGGCTTTTACTATCCATAAAAAGATATTCCATCAAGTGGCTGAACCAGGCGGTGGACTTCAATTCAAAAGACAAAGTAATTACCACCAAAATACGGTGTTCATTATTGATGAGGCGTCCATGTTATCTGACCAATCTGACTTTGGCAATAAAGGCCTGCTTACCGATTTAATTGACTACGTTTTCACAAAGGACAAAAACCGACTGTTACTTATTGGTGATGTGGCGCAGTTGCCGCCTGTTGGGAGCACCGAGAGTCCGGCATTGGAAATTGACTACCTCAAGGCAACCTTTAATATGGAGGCGGCATCGATAGAACTAACGGAGGTGATGCGACAAGAAGAGTCATCTGGTATTTTATTCAACGCCACAGAGCTTCGGAATGAACTGCCGAAACCAAGGTTCGAGCCGAAATTCAGCACTTCACGATTTAAGGATGTGTTTAAAATGACTGGTGAGCGCATGGAAGATGGCCTGCGCTATGCCTATGATAAGTATGGCACTGAGAACACAGTAATTATTTGCCGCTCCAACAAAAATGCGGTTCAGTATAATCAATACATCAGAAGAACCATCCAGTTTCGGGAGGACGAATTAGAGGCAGGGGATATATTAATGATTGTGCGTAATAATTACTTTTTCCTTCCAGAAAATGCACCAGCAGGGTTCCTGGCCAATGGCGATTTTGTTGAGGTGCTTAAAATCGTAAGGTTTGAAGAATACTACGGCTTAAGATTTGCCACCTTGAATTTGAGGCTATTGGATTACCCTGATCAGGAGTCTTTTGAAGGCAAGGTCATATTGGATACGCTTTATACACCTGAGGCTTCGCTGTCAAATACTGCTTATAAATCGCTTTATGATCAGGTAGTGGAGGACTATGCGGATGTTTCTACGAAAACTGAACGAGCGAAAGCCATTAAAAAGGATCCTTTTTTAAACGCACTACAGGTCAAGTTTGCTTATGCTTTAACCTGCCATAAATCTCAAGGTGGCCAATGGGATGCAGTTTTTGTAGATCAAGGATATCTCAATGAGGACATGGTAGATCAGGAATATGTGAGATGGCTTTACACCGCAGTAACTCGGGCTACTAAAGAGTTATTCCTGGTAAATTTTCATAAAAGATTTTTTTAAGGATTTATAATTGAAATTATTTAGATTTAATAGATCTAAAATATCTTTAAAAAATATTAATTATGATAAAATCACTAACGGGTACATGGATGGCAAGCCAGAGTTCGTCCTCAATTCTCTCTGGAGGTTACATGACACTTGCTGAGTCTAAAGGTGGGCTTTCTGGCTCTGGAACTTTGGTAGTCATATTTAGTATGCCGGGTTCTTTTACTACTTTTAAAGTCAAGGGAACCGTGAAAGGGACATCGGTGTGTTTGAAGTATGATGATGGTTTGGCAAAGGGCACTTTAACGGGAAGTATTGTGGACGATAATCATTTTAGTGTTTCCGGTACACTAAGCGGTTTCTATGGAAAAGTAAATTTTAGCTGTAGACGCATAAGTATATCCTACCCGAATGAAATCACTGGTGTCTGGAATGGAAAATTTGGTTCTGATTCGCAGGACATCACTTTGTACATATCTCAACTATCAGGAGGGAACGTTACTGGAATTGTCGAAACGACTCATTCCTGGATAATATCCAAAGGTTCAGGAGTGACGTATCCTACGTTCTCAGTATTGATTTCAATGCCAAACCTGTCATATGGAGATTCTACCTTTAGTGGGTCAGTTACATCAACAGATGGATTGACGGCTGCACTTTCAGGAACACTTGACAGCGGAGGAAATTTTAATCTGACACGATCGAGTTGATGGGGTAGGGTTATAAGCTTTTGCTAACTCCTAGAATAAGATATAACCACCCCAGAATAAAGCCCAAACCGCCAATTGGCGTGATGGCTCCGAGTACCGAAATATTGGTTAAGGAGAGCGTATAAAGAGAGCCACTAAAAACGATAATACCACCAATAAAGGCAATGGCGGCATAGCCGAAATAGCGTTGGTCGTAGTTGAGCATAAGCACTCCCAGAAGAAGTAAAGCCAGTGTATGATAAAACTGATATTTTACAGCCGTCTCAAAGGTATCCAGCTTCCCGTTGTTGGTTAAAGTGGTTTCGAGCCCATGAGCCCCAAAAGCTCCAATTCCCACGGAAAGTATTCCCATAATTCCTGCGCTTATCAAAACCTGCTTGGCTGTCATATTTCTTTTGATTTAGTGGTTGGCATAGTTTCTAGCCCCAAAAATCGCACTGCCAATGCGAACCATGGTGCTACCTTCTTCAAGAGCGACTTCATAATCAGAGGTCATTCCCATAGAAAGCTCCTGCATTGCTACATTGGAAGATAGAATTTCACTCTTTATTTTCTGTTCCAGGTTTTTCAATAAGGCGAATTCGCCCCTTATCTGATTTTGATTGTCTGTGTTTGTAGCCATACCCATCAAGCCAACAATTCTGATATTTTTCAAAGCCTCAAATTCGGGTGAATTCAATAAGCCAAAAAGCTCTTCCTCAGAAAAGCCAAACTTTGTTTCCTCCGCAGCAATAAAGACTTGCAATAGACAATCAATCACTCGCTCGTTTTTCACGGCTTGTTTGTTGATTTCGTTTAATAACCTCTGACTGTCTACCGAATGAATCAGATGGACAAATGGGGCTAGGTACTTAACTTTATTACGCTGCAAATGTCCAATCATGTGCCAGCGAATGTCCTTGGGCAGAGCTTCAGCCTTGGCAGCAAGTTCCTGGACTTTGTTTTCGCCAAAATCTCGCTGTCCGGCCTCATAGGCCTGTAACAAATCAGCATTGGGCTTAGTCTTACTTACGGCAATAAGCCGGGCTTTGTATTTATTTAGTATCTCTCGATATTTTTCTAAATTGTTCGAAATACTCATTGGGTTCTTGATAAATTAACTTTGGGTTTTTGTCGTATCTTTGACGTTTTTCCAGGTTGCCAAAGTTAGGAGAAATAGCTGTAAAACTGGTCAAATTGGCAATTATTGCAATAAGAATTGATGAATTGAGATGCCGATTTTAGGAACGATACTCAAAAAAGGGATAAAACTCAGGGAGACGCTGGAACAGGATTTCACTTCTCCATATGAGCTACAAAAGAAGGAGCTTTCAAAGCTTCTGATTAGTGCACGAAACACTCAGGTTGGCCGGGCATATGATTTTTTTTCCGTGCTGGAAGAGTTTCGTGGCGCAGATGCCCATGGATTTCTCGAGAAATTTAAGAGCCAGGTACCGGCTTGCGACTACGACAAGATAAATGAACACTGGTGGCATAAGATGAGGGAGGGAGAACAGGATGTGGCCTGGCCCGGAAAAACCAAATTCTTTGCACTAAGTTCTGGTACTTCAGGTGCTTCTTCAAAATTTATCCCGATCACCAAGGACATGATCCGTGCCATTCGAAAAACCGGTACGCGACATATTTATACGCTATCAAAATACGACTTACCGGATCAGTTTTTCCAATGTGGAATGCTAATGCTCGGGGGCAGTACGCAACTCAATTTCTCCGGTAATTATCATTATGGTGATCTCAGCGGTATTACTACTGGACAGCTGCCGATGTGGATTCAGGGATTCTACCGACCAGGTGTGAAAATTGCCAAAAATAGAGATTGGGGTGCCAAGCTTGAAGAGATTGTTGAAAATGCGCCAAAATGGAATATCGGTATGATTGTGGGCGTGCCTGCCTGGATGCAAATCTTGTTGGAGAAGATTATTGAGCGCCACAATGTTGATACTATCCACGATATATGGCCTAACCTCCAAGCCTTTGTTCATGGCGGTGTGGCTTTTGAGCCCTATAGAAAGGGATTCGACAAGCTTTTAGGTCATCCTATTCACTATATAGAGACTTATCTGGCTTCTGAAGGTTTTTTAGCCTTCCAGGCAGAACCTGAAAAGAAATCAATGCGACTTGTGTTGAATAGTGGCATCTTCTATGAGTTTGTGCCATTCAATGAAAAGAATTTTGATGCTGATGGTGTGATGGTTGATCATCCGGAAACATTAATGGTTGATCAAATTGAAGAGGGAGAGGAGTATGCTATACTTTTATCCACTTGTGCGGGTGCATGGCGGTATCAGATTGGAGATACAATCAAATTTGTTGACAAACGTAATTCAGAAATTATCATCACTGGACGGACCAAGCATTTCTTGAGTCTGTGTGGAGAACATCTCTCAGTAGATAATATGAATCATGCGATTGAGATGGTTTCTGAAGAGCTTAACATTTGCGTAAAGGAATTTACGGTAGCGGGTATTCCGGACGATACGCTGTTTTCTCATCACTGGTTTGTAGGGACTGATGATGAGGTGGATGCCGAAACCTTGCGCCTAAAAATAGATGAAAAACTCAAAGAGTTGAATGACGATTATGCCACTGAACGAGAACATGCACTAAAGACTGTGTTGATTGATGTGCTGCCAACACAAAGCTTTTATAAATGGATGAAAGCTGAGGGCAAAGAGGGTGGACAATCAAAATTTCCCAGGGTGTTAAAGAAGGAAAAATTAACCAGTTGGCAAAAATTTGTGGCAGAGGAGGCCTCATTGAACTAGGGTAGATGGACGTCATTGCCAATGGTTTAATTTTCGGACTACTTTTAACCATACTGATTGGTCCGGTGTTTTTCTCACTGATCCAAAACAGTATAGAGAAGGGCTTTTGGGCTGGGTTTTTTATGGCGGTTGGTATTGCGAGCAGCGATGCCCTATATATCGTGATTACCTATCTTGGTATTTCTCAAATCATCAACAATGAGACTTTCAATTTATGGTTGGGGGGAATTGGGGGTGCCATCATGCTGGCCTTTGGTTTGGTATCTATTTTTAAACCGGTACCAGTTAAAGGGGCTAAACAAGGCCATGAGGAATCTTCAGGTTGGTTTAGACAAGTCTGCAAAGGTTTCTTCCTGAATGGTATCAATCCCTTTGTCCTTTTTTTCTGGATCAGCATTGCCAGCAAAGTGACCCTTAACTATCAATATGACAACTACGAAGCCACTACTTTCTTTGTGACTTTAATTGCCACGGTTTTTGGTATGGATGTGCTCAAAACCTACTTCTCTACCAAGTTGAGTGAAATAGTTACTCCACGATTTATGAAGATTATGAATAGGGTAGTGGGAATCGCCTTAATTCTATTTAGCCTTCGTCTCTTTAACTTTGTACTCGAAGGCTTTGGGTATGATATTTTTGGAGGGTAAACCCAAAAACCATTTCACTAACCAACCATGTGAGCTTTAGAATATCGCTGTTTCCGATGGCTTGACAAATGATAGGAGCAAGCGGTTCTTAATAAGAACAGGACTCAACTCAATCCTCCAATACATTACTGATAAAAGTACTCTTGGTTAGCATAAAGAGTAGCAAGAAGACGATACCCCATTTTACATAGATAGGGTAGAAATCGGTGGTGTTTTTGTAGCGGGTTTCTTTGATTTCAGCCTTTTCATATTCGTCAATCAACTGAAATACATTGGCCAATGCTTCACTGTCAGAAACGCGATAGAACTCGCCCTCTCCAATTTTGGCAATATCCCTTAGGTTTGTTTCATCCAGCGTGTTCTCTATATAGTTCGGTCGCCCGAAAAAGTCCTTGCCATAAGGCACTTTACCTTCTTTGCCAATCGCTATGGTATAAATCTTGATGCCATAGGCAGCAGCAAGTTCTGCCGCTGTAATGGGGTCGATATTGCCGGCAGTATTATCTCCATCGCTCAGTAAGATCATTACTTTGGTAACAGATTCTGATTCGCGCATGCGATTGGTGCCTACAGCAATGGCACTGCCAATGGCTGTACCTCGGTTTTCGATTTTATCGAAATCTATTTCATTATCAATAAAAGTGTAGAGCAGTTCATAGTCCGTGGTGAGCGGGGAGAGAGAATAAGCGTCTCCAGAAAAAATGACCAGGCCAATACGGTCCTGAAATCTACCTCCTATAAACTGCCGTGCTGTTCGCTTGGCTGCTTCCAATCGGTTTGGCTTGAAATCCTCAATCTGCATAGACTCGGAGATATCAATGGTAAGCATGATGTCGATGCCTTCTGTCCATTGTTCCACCTGTTCGTTGGTGCGTTGAGGCCGCGCCAGTGCAATGATAAATAAGGCTAGTGCCAGTGCGATAAACAAGTTTGGTAAAATCCTGAGGTAGGCCATCCAACTCTTTCCTATATCCTTTTTTGGTAGAGCAACAGGTAGTTTTTGTTTTACCTTATAACCAATCAACCATTTCAATATAAAAATCAACAGGACAAGCCATAGCGAGTAAAGCAAAATGCCGAACTCCCAGTCAAAGGCTCTGAAGGCACTTGGCCTAAACCACTCCAGTGAATACCATTTGTATAAAGCTTCGTCAAGCATTGCGTAATACCTCGGTTACGTGATTATATCTGTCTAACGAGTAATCTTTCAAAAACTCAAAGTCATTTTGTAATGCATTTACGGCAATGGGGCTATAAATATTTCGGTCTATGGACTTAAGCGTTTCCTCCAGACTTGAGTTTTGCTGTAGGATCACAATTTCTCTGGTGGTCAGTTTGGTATAGGGAATTTTCTCAAGCCCTTCCATATACGACTTCCAAAATTTCAGAACGGCTTCTATTTTGTCTTTTGTGGGTTGAGAATTGAGTCCCAGCATTTCGTTATCAAAGGCCAGATTAAATTTCTCAAGCTTTTTCTTTAACCTGTAGAGCAAGATTTTTGAGCGAATCCTTTTGCCAAATGCTATCAGGACAATAAGACCTATTACACCAAGAATAATGAGACCCACAATCCAGTAAGGATAGTTGAATTGCAGTCCTACGGGCCTATAATGGGCGCTTTCTTCCAAGGCTACCGAATCGGGCATTGCCAGAACCACCTGATTTAAAATGATAGAATCGGTATCGGCAAAGATGGAAAAACTATCTTTCTCCAATACCACAAACACCGGCAACGCCAATTTTTGGACAGTATCAATTTCAAAGGTGGATAGGTAATATACCGCACTATCTATACTGAAAATGCTGTCAGATTTTGTGTCGAAATAAGCCTTGTCAACCAATTCGAAAGGAGAGAAGTTAAAAAGCGAATCAGGAAAAATTACAGGCCTGTTTTTTCGGTCAGTATATCGAAAGACATAAGGCACCGTTTCTCCAATCTTAACGCTGTCCTTGAGAAAGTATCCCACAGGCTTGTTGTCTTGAGCAAAGCCTGTCAAGGTCAGAAAACACAGTAAAACAATAATAACTCCCCGCACTATTCTAAAGACTTTTCACAGTTTTGTTCCTGAGCTTAAATAACTTGATAAGTTGAGTAACGTAATTTTCCTTGGTATTGATTTCCAGATAATTGATCTGGTACTTTTTGCAAAATTTTTCCAAATCACCTTTATTGGCACTATAGCGTTTTTCCAGTTTTTTCCTGAATTCCCCTGAAGAGGTATTCACCCACACCGTTTTTTGACTCTCCTGATCATATACAGGAATGATTCCCAGATTTGGCAAATGAGTCTCTCGGTCATCTTTCAGATGTATTACTACCAGGTCATGTCTTTTTGCCAGGGACTTAAGGTTCTTCTCATAGCCATCATCTATGAAATCCGAAACCATAATCACCACACTTCTTTTGCGTACCATTTGAAGTGTAAATGCCAGTGCCTGATTAATATCGGTTTTGGTTGATTCTGGTTTTAACGAGAACAACTCATGGATTATGGCGTAACCGTGCTTAGTACCCTTGCCAGATTTGACATACTTTTCTTTTTGGTCAGAAAAACAAATAAGACCAACCCTACTGGACTCCTTGAGAGCGGAAAGAGTAAGTACCGAACAAATTTCTTTTCCGATATCCACCTTTTGTGCTCCCGGGACTCCAATCTCCTGAGAAGCGCTCACATCCAGAAGGAAAAAAACAGTTTGTTCTTTTTCCTCTTTGAAAGTCTTTACAAAGGCACCGCTGCCCTTGGCACTCACATTCCAATCAATGGATCTGAAGTCGTCACCATATTGGTATTCACGCACCCCATCAAATTCTAATCCTGAGCCCTTGAAAATAGAATGAAAGTCACCTTGCATTCTGGAGTTAAGGGCCTTTCTGATTTGAATCTCGTATTTTCTAAGCTTGGATAAAATATGCTCCATAATGAAGGCTTAAAAATATGACTTAATTAAGTAATTTACACCTGTGAAAAATCTTTTTTTATTGGCGGTTATTTTGCTCCTGTCCGCTTGTGGTGGCCAAGAGGAAATACCCGATGGTATACTCTCCCAAGAGGCCATGGTAAATATCCTGATCGATATACGAATAGCTGAGGGAAAAGTTGATGTATTGTCTGTAGGCCGCGATTCATCGGCTGTATTGTTTGGCGAGTTAGAGAGAAGGATTTTTGAAAAACACCAATTGGATAGTCAGATTTACCGCAAAAGCTATCAGTACTACATGACCAATGCGGAACTTTATTTGAGCGTCAATGATATTGTGCTGGACAGCCTCAAGGTTAGGCAACAAAGACTCAAGACCGATGTAGTCCGGGGCAAAGAGAATTAGAAGGCCCGATGCTTTACCCTGAAAACTTGGAGGAAAAACTGGGATTCGATAGAATCCGCGAAGAGCTTGCCGAAAGTTGTGAAAGCAACTTGGGCCAGTCATTCGTAAAAAAAATCAAATTTTCAAGTGAGAAACGACACATTGAGCTCTGGCTTGAACAAACCAATGAGTTTACAAGAATCATTGAGTCTGGTGAACTTTTCCCCAATTCTAACTACATAGATTTTTTTGGTTACCTGAAAAAAGCTGAGGTTAAGAATGCGTTTTTGAGTGAAGAAGAATTTTTTGAACTGATACTTTCACTCAAAACACTGGATCTTTGCTTGCAGTTTTTTAACGAGAAAGGTGAGGAATATCCTAAGCTGGCAGGCTTGAGGAATGCGATAGAATTTGATGAGAGACTCTATTGGGAAATTTCAGACAAGTTTGATGAACGGGGAAAGTTGAAAGACAATGCCAGCGAGCATCTCTACGAAATCAGAAAAGGGGTACAAAAAGAGCAGCAAAGACTCAGAAAAGTATTGGATGGCATATTGAGGTCTGCCCAAAAAAATGAATACACCCCTGATGATATTTCCATAACCATAAGGGATGGTCGTATGGTAATTCCGGTTTTGGCGGAGCATAAAAGGAGAATAAAAGGCTTTATTCATGGCGAATCTGCCACTGGACAAACCGTTTACATTGAGCCAGCAGAGGTGCTCGAAATAAACAACGAGGTAAAAGAACTGGAATATGCCGAAAAGCGCGAGGTAGTTCGGATTCTCACAGAGCTGACTGACCTGATCAGGCCTCAAATTGATAATTTCAAGATTATGCTTCAATTCCTGGGGCTTATAGATTTCATTAGAGCCAAAGCTCGGGTGGCCATTAAAATCGGTGCGGTTAAGCCTCAATGGAATGCCGGAAAGGGTTTTGAATGGAAAAAGGCCAGGCATCCTATTCTATTTCTCACTCATTTAGAGATTAAGAAATCGATAGTTCCACTAAATATTCATTTAACAGGGAAAGACCGCATATTGGTAATTTCGGGACCCAATGCAGGAGGCAAAAGCGTTTGCCTTAAGACGGTGGGCCTCATTCAATATATGTTTCAGTGTGGATTACTGGTTCCGACCGATGAAGATTCGACTTTCGGCCTCTTTAACGATTTGTTCATAGATATAGGTGATGAGCAATCCATTGAAAACGATCTGAGTACTTATAGTTCCCACCTGGTAAATATGAAGAAGCTCCTGAACCATGTGGGAAATAAGAGCCTTTTTCTGATTGATGAATTTGGGACAGGCACTGAACCTCAATTTGGTGGGGCCATTGCTGAAGCCATCTTAAGTGAATTGAACCAGTCTAAAGCAATGGGGGTAATCACTACCCATTATGGTAACATCAAAGAATTTGCAGATAGTGAAGCGGGAGTGGTTAATGGTGCCATGAAATATGATGTAAAAAAATTACAGCCACTTTATGAGCTTGAGATAGGAAAGCCGGGAAGCTCTTTTGCTCTTGAAATTGCGCAGAAGATTGGGCTACCCAAAAAGACACTGGAGATGGCAAAATCAAAGGTGGGTGTGGAGAAAGTTTCGTTTGATCTGATGCTGGGGCAATTGGATCAGGAGAAAAACGAAATGGATAAGATTCAAAGGAGGATCAAGTCGCGAGAGCAGGAGTTGGCTCAAACTGCCCAACAATATGAAGAACTAAAAGAACATCTTCAAAATCGGGAAAAAGCGGTATTGAGAAAAGCCAAACAAGAGGCTTCAGGATTGATAAAGGAGGCCAATGTCAAAATAGAGAGAATAATACGCGAGATCAGAGAAAGTGAAGCGGAAAAAGAAAAAGCAAAGGCCCTAAGAAAGGAACTTGAAGATTTTGACCAAACCAACCTAAAGAGCAAAGAGGAACCAAAACCAAAGAAGGTTATTAAAGTTTTGACTTCACCAATCAAAGTTGGAGATCATGTGCGCATTATTGACCAGGACACTATTGCGCAAGTATTAGGGATTAAAGGAAAGGACGTTGAATTGTCTATAGGATCCCTGACCTCCAAAATTAAGCTTAACAGATTGGAAAAAGTGACCAGGAGTGAGCGCAAAGAAGAAGATAATTCATTGAGGTCCCGAGGTGTTTCCATCAACCAAAAAATGGCCAATTTTTCTCATAGGCTGGACATAAGAGGGTATAGGGCTGAGGAGGTAATCCCAAAATTGGACCAATACATTGACGAGGCTATCATGCTTGGTGCCAGTGAATTACATATTCTTCACGGAAAGGGCAGCGGGGTTTTAAGGGAGTTGGTGCGTAACCACCTGAAGGGTTATACTCAAGTGGATTCTATGAGGGATGAACATGCGGATAGAGGTGGAGCCGGCATTACCATTGTTGATATGAAATAAAAAAGGCCACCCTAATGGATGGCCTCTTACGATCTGTCGTTTAATAATTAGTTATGTTCAAAATTAAAAACATAAGTTCCATTAGTACCTTCAATAGTTCCTCCCGGATCAGTCCAATTTACCGTTAAGGTAAGTGTTGCAGGCGTGCTTTCTGGATCAAAATTGCTTATTACAAAGACGTTGTCAGCGTTTCCATCCAGAATCACTTCTGTTAATGAGGTTCCGTTCAATGCCCAGGTACCTGTTGATCCAAAAACAGGATCTCCGTTTGTAGTCGCATAGGCGTTGGTAGGATCTCCAAGTCTCAGTGTTAGAGTCATTCCAATAAAATCAGTTGAAGGGGAGCCTTCAAAAGTGACTGACGTCATATTCCATACCACACCAGTGGGTCCCAGAGCTAGGTCAATCAGTCTTTGCTCTTCTGGAGTTGGTGGAGTACTGCCACCTCCGCAGGCCTGCAAAAACACAAGGCCAACACAAACAAGGGCAAGTATTAAATTCTTAATGTTAGGCATATTGTTAAAATTGGTAGTCAATAATATATTTAATTTACGAGTTCAATCGGTATATGCGAAATCTATTTCACGAAATCAGGAATATACACTCCTCTTTCACAAAAATCATGTTCATAAGACTGATTTGAACTAATTATCACAAGCTTCTCTTTAATTGCATCATGAACATTCTCTAGATACCAATCCACCCCGGTTTTATCGAGGTTTGATGTTGGTTCATCCAAAAAACAAATCGGACTTTGTGAAAAAAAGGAAATACCAAGTTTAAGCCTTTGTTTCATTCCTGATGAAAAATTCTTCAGCAGTTTGTCTCGATCATTGTTCAAGTACATTCTATTTACAACTTCCTCTATAGTTAACCCTGACCTCAGTTTTTTAAATTTAAAATGAAAGTCCAGAAACTCTGCCAAGGTAAATTCCTCAATAAGTTCTAAGTAAGGAGTTACAATGTCGAAATAGGAGAAGTGATCTTCCTCATTAATTAACGTGGAGTTGTCGGAAAGATACTCTATTGTTCCGGCAGAGGCTGGAAAAAAACCTGTGAGTATCTGTATTAATGTCGATTTTCCGCTGCCATTTGGCCCTGTAATGGCATAGGAAGAGCCTGAAGTGAAATCAAAGTCAAGATGCCGAAAAACCCATTGGCGTGTATATTTTTTCCCAAGGTCTCTGACTGAGATTTGCATCTTATCGCTGCGAATATCCTTTCATGACACCCCTGTCAGAGCTTCTGAAGAAATTGATAATCTCATCTCGTTCACTTGATGGTGCCATTTCCAGTTCTAAAAGGTCAAGTGCTTTAGAATTGTTTAATCCTTTGAGGAAAATGTATCTATAAATCTCCTGGATTTCGGTGATCTTATCGTGGTCAAAGCCCCTTCTTCTTAGGCCGATGGAATTGATTCCTGCATAACTCAAAGGTTCGCGCCCTGCTTTTGTATAGGGGGGGACGTCCTTTCTAACAAGTGAACCACCTGAAACCATGGTGTGCGCACCAATCTTAACGAACTGATGAACTGCCGCTGCGCCTCCTACAATGGCATAGTCGTCTATAGAAACATGCCCTGCCAACTGCACAGCATTCACTAAAATGCAACTGTCTCCAATAGTGCAATCATGAGCTACGTGTGTATAAGCCATGATCAAACAATCTTTGCCAATAACTGTTTTGTGCGTTGCTTCAGTACCTCTGTTTAAAGTACAACACTCTCGAATCACCGTATTATCGCCAATCTCCAGCGTACTTTCTTCTCCGCCAAACTTAAGGTCCTGTGGAATAGCTGATACAACCGCACCTGGAAATATTTTGACATTCTTTCCGATCCGGGCGCCCTCCATTATCGTCACATTGGAACCAATCCAAGTGCCTTCTTCAATTACAACGTTTTTGCTTATTGTAGCAAAGGGCTCTATTACCACGTTTCGTGCAATTTTGGACTGGGGGTGGATATAAGCTAATGGTTGATTCATGAGTTCTTTACTATTCGGGCTGTCATTTTAGCTTCACAAACCAGCGTATGGCCTACATAGGCATAACCGTTCATTTGCGCAATACCTCTTTTTATCGGTGCAGTCAATTCGCACTTAAATTTAATGGTGTCTCCCGGGATTACCATTTTTCTGAACTTACAACGATCAATACCTAAAAAATAGGGTGTGTAGTTTTCCGGGTCTGGCACAGTGTTTAATACGAGTATTCCACCAATCTGGGCCATGGCCTCTACTTGAAGGACGCCTGGCATGACTGGATTATCCGGGAAGTGTCCTTGAAAAAAGGGCTCATTGACAGTCACATTCTTGATTCCTGCCACCATGACATCATCAACGTGAATAATTTTGTCGATCAGAAGGAATGGATACCTGTGTGGAAGGATACCTTTGATTTCGTTGATGTCCATCACTGGTTTGAGTGTTGGGTCATAAAAGGGAGCAGAGCTTTTTGAAGCCTGCATCGCTTTTTTGAGCTTTTTGGCAAAAGCCACATTGGCGGCATGTCCCGGCCTTGCAGCTAATATTTGAGCCTTAAGGGGTCTTCCGGCCAAAGCCAAATCGCCAACCACATCCAGCAACTTATGACGGGCAGGTTCATTCTGATGCCTTAGCTCTACATTATTAAGTATGCCCTCTTTTTTGACCTCTACTTTTGGTTTATTGAAAAGGCTGGCCAAATAATCCAGTTCCTCATCTTTAACCACCCTATCCACCACCACAATGGCATTGTTCAGGTCACCACCTCTGATGAGGTTATTTTTATAAAGCATTTCCAACTCATGCAAAAAACAGAACGTACGACTGGAGGCAATCTCTTTTTTGAAGTCATTAATATCTGTCAACGAGGCGTGCTGGCTACCTAGAACCGGAGAATTATAATCAACCATTACAGTTACCCTGTAATCGTCCAAAGGTAGGGCTGCGATTTCCACATCTCTGGCCTTATCTCGGTACATAATGCTTTCATTCACCTCAAAGAAGTTCCTCATGGCATTTTGCTCCGAGGAACCTACTTTTTCCAAAGCATCGATAAACATCTTTGAACTACCATCCATTATTGGAGGTTCAGGTCCATCGATCTGGATTAATACGTTGTCAATCTGAAGTCCGACTAATGCAGCCATGGTATGCTCAACAGTATTGATTCTGGCCCCATTATGTTCAATGGTGGTTCCTCTTGAGAGGTCAACAACATAGTCTACATCTGCATCCACTATGGGCTCACCTGGTAAATCAGTTCTTTGAAACTTGATACCGTGATTTGGCGGAGCGGGCTGAAACGTCATGTTTGCGTCTACTCCAGTATGTAAACCTACGCCAGAAACCGTGATAGGCTCTTTGATCGTATGTTGCTTTGTGTTCATCATTGCTTAGAAAAGTCGCGCGAATTTACGAGTTTTTTTCCAGTTCACTGACTCTGCGGACAAGTTCTGGCAACTTTCTTAAAGCAATACTCATTCTTAAAAAATCGCGGTGATCCATGATTGGAGACCCAAAAAAGACACCACCCTCTTGTTCTATAGTCTTAGGCACACCTGCCTGTGGTCCAATGGTTGTTCTGTTGGCCATGGTTAAATGCCCCGTAATGCCCGCCTGGCCTCCAATTTGGCAGTTCTTTCCAATTTTTGCGCTCCCTGAAATTCCCGCTTGGGCAGCTACCGCAGTGTTCTCACCAATCTCTACATTGTGTGCCACTTGCACCAAATTATCCAACTTAACTCCAGACTTGATCACAGTAGATCCCATAGTTGCACAATCTATTACAGTGTTTGCTCCTATGTCAACGTGATCTTCAACGATTACATTGCCCGTTTGCGGAACAGCCTTAAAGCTGCCGTCAGGTTGAGGGGCATAGCCAAAACCATCGCTTCCGATCACCACACCCGAATGAAGGTTGCAAGATTTGCCAACACTACAGTTTGCGTAAATTTTAACCCCTGGATAAACGGTGGTATCGTCACCGATAGAGACGTTGTCTCCAATAACTGAGTTTGGATAGATTTTCACATTATTACCAAGCGCTACATTATCACCCAAATGTGAAAAGGCGCCCAAATAAACGTTGTCTCCAAAAGTGGCTGATTCGCTCTGGTATGATGGATTTTCAATGCCAGTTTTCACCGTTCTCAGCATCTTCTCGTATTCCTCCAAAAGCCTGCCGAAGGCACTATATGGATCATCTACTCTGATGAATGCTGATTTTACCGGTTCAGAAACTTCAAAATCGTTTGATACGATCACCGCTGAGGCTCCGGTAGTATAGATGTATTCTGTATATTTTAGATTGGCCAGAAAAGCAATGCTCCCGGCCGTTGCTTCTTCGATTTTTTCAAGCCTGTTTACGGTAAGTTCTCCGTTTCCTTCAACCTTACCTCCGATCAGTTGCGCTACCTGATCAACCGTTAATTCCATTGCCGTTTTGTTGGGTTTCACAAAGATATGTCTTTTGGCCAGCAACGATAATATTTGCTAACCATTTTGCTGATGGCCTTAATATTAGGTAAGTCAGCCGCTTCAACCACATCTCTGACCTCTCCTGACTTGGACAGAATTGAGATTTCGCCCTGTGATGGTACATAAGCTGAGTTGCTCACTTTGCCATGCGAAAGGAAATACTTTACTTCCTTCGGTTTGAGATCATATTGCTCTATCAAGGCATGTTCAATTACCTTGATCTCATCGCGAGAAGGTGGGGTGGCCGTGAGTTCAATGCGAAATAGGTTCCTGTTCAGCAACATATTGCTCAGCTTCGAAATAATGGGATCATCATGATCCGCCCACAACTTGATCCCAGCCCAAATATCATAGTCATCTAGCCTGATAAAGGATTGGAAAATATCGGGGTTGTTAATGAAGTCCTCAAGTCCGATTTGTTGTTTCAGCAACTGATCCAAAGCTGGGCTTGCGAATAAATCGACCTCCTTTTTTCTAAGTGCCTTGGCTCTGTTAATAATGGCAATGAGCATCTTTTCAGCACTCACACTCGCTTTGTGCAGGTAGACCTGCCAGTACATTAATCTTCTGGCACTGAGAAAATTTTCTATGCTATAAATTCCTTTTTCCTCTACCACAAGCTTGCCATCTTTTACATCCAGCATTTTGATAATCCGGTCAGCACCAATGGTGCCTTCGGATACTCCTGTGAAAAAGCTGTCTCTTTTTAGGTAATCTAATCGATCGATGTCTAATTGGCTCGAAACTAATTGATGGAGAAATTTCTTAGCATAGGTGCCATTAAAAATACTGAGGGCTGTGTCCAGCTTGCCTTTATATATTTTGTTAAGCGCTTCAATGATTAGGTTAGACAATTCCTCATGCTTGATGTTTTCCAGCAAACTGAATTCTAAGGCATGTGAGAATGGGCCATGGCCAATATCATGGAGTAGTATGGCAATCTGAGCACCTTCAAATTCCTGGTCCGTGATCTGAACACCTTTATTCCTGAGATTTTCCAATGCACCAGTCATTAGGTGCATGGCACCAATAGCGTGGTGAAATCGCGTGTGATGTGCACCGGGATAAATCAGGTCAGTAAGGCCTAGTTGCTTGATTCTTCTCAGGCGCTGAAAGTAGGGATGATCAATGATATCGAAAATGAGCTCACTTCGGATTGTTATAAATCCATAAACGGGATCATTGATTATTTTCTTCTTGTTCAAATTTTGAGCTTTATTTCTTTAAATTCGGCCTTATTGGTACAGCGGAGCTATGCAAAGATATAATATTTTGTGGGCGGATGATGAGATTGACTTATTGAAGCCACATATCCTTTTTTTAAATGATCGCGGTTATGATATCACTCCGGTTGCCAGTGGTGCTGATGCCATAGAGCAATGCGAGAATAATTTCTTTGACCTGGTTTTTTTGGATGAAAATATGCCCGGAATGACGGGTCTTGAAACGCTGAATTACATTAAGGCCTCCAAGCCATCCCTCCCTATTGTGATGATCACAAAAAGCGAAGAGGAAAGTATTATGGAAGAGGCGATTGGATCAAAAATAGCCGATTACCTGATCAAACCGTTGAATCCAAATCAGATACTGCTCTCGGCTAAAAGAATCCTGGATAACAAAAGGCTGGTTACTGAAAGAACCAATTCCCAATATCAACAGCAATTTCGGAACCTGAGCATAGCTTACAACGAGGATATTGATCACAATGAGTGGGTAGAGATATACAAAAAATTAGTCTTCTGGGAGTTGGGGATTGACGCTACAGAAAATAAGAGTATGTCTGAGATATTGGATATGCAAAAAACTGAAGCCAATGCCAATTTTACCGACTTTGTAATTAACAACTATGAAGATTGGTTGAACGACCCGAATATTGACAGGCCCCTCTTGTCACATCAACTGATGAAAAAGAAGGTTTTCCCTCATCTGGGCAAAGAGCCGCTTTTTTTTATTGTAATAGACAATCTTCGCTTTGATCAATGGAAAGTAATTGAAGAAGATATTCTGGAGTACTTCAATTTGATTGAAGAGGATGCTTATTATTCCATTCTTCCTACTACTACTGCCTATGCACGGAATTCAATTTTCTCTGGCAAAATGCCCCTGGATATGGCTAGGCATGATAGTGATATTTGGGTTGGCGAAGATACTGATGAGGGCAAGAACAACCATGAGCATGAGTTTTTGGCCCGGCAAATAAAAAAGGAGCGACTTGACATTAAGCATAGCTATCACAAGATTATTCGTGCCCATCAGGGTAAGCAGTTGAATGACAATTTTAACAACCTGCTTCAAAACGATTTGAACGTTGTGGTTTACAATTTTGTGGATATGCTTTCACATGCCAGAACAGACATGAGAATGATTCGGGAGTTGGCTCCGGACGAATCAGCATATCGCTCACTTACTAAGTCCTGGTTTCAGCATTCACCTTTGTTCGACTTCTTGAAATTGATCTATGAAAAGAAAGGCAAAGTGATTATCACCACCGATCATGGGACTTACCGGGTTAAAAAGCCTTTCAAAATTATTGGCGATAGGGACGTTAACACCAACCTTAGGTACAAGCTTGGCAGAAACCTAAATTTCAAGGAAACCAAAGAGATTTACGTGGAAAGAAAACCAGAAAGGCTGCACCTTCCTAAACCCAATGTGTCTACCGCTTATGTGTTCGCAGCAGAGGATTTGTTCTTTGCCTACCCGAATAATTACAATCACTATGTGAATCTATATAAAGACACCTTTCAACACGGGGGCATCTCTTTAGAGGAAATGATTATTCCTATTATTTCACTAAATTCGAAGAGGGGCTAATGCCTGCTGAAACGACTCTCCCGGACAGGTCGATTCAAGATTTGAATAGGACGGCCAAAGAGATTATTGAGTTTGCAGAAGGTTCAAAAATCTGGCTTTTTTTAGGCGAAATGGGAGCAGGTAAAACGACTTCAATTCAGTCTATTTGTAAGGAATTAGGTGTAATTGATGTAGTGCAAAGTCCTACGTTTTCCATAGTTAATGAGTATAAAAATCAAAATGATGAGATGATTTATCATTTTGATTTTTATAGAATTGAAGATGTGGAGGAAGTACACAATATTGGCATCGAGGAGTACTTTTATTCTGGAAATATTTGCCTGATTGAGTGGCCTCAGAATATTGAGTCTGTTTTGCCGGACGAATTTATGCGAGTAGATATTTTAGAAAATTCAGACCAGACAAGGAGCTTTAAATTGAGCAAGCATGGGTGATAAAAAGAATACAGGATTTGCTGACTTGGCTAAGGAGAGTAGCTTATACCCACAAGAGAAGTTGCTCAAGGTAAAGAGAGGCAATAAATCACTTCGAATTTGTATTCCAAACGAAGTGTCCTTGCAAGAAAATCGCGTGGCACTGACTCCTGCTGCTTGTGGTATCCTTGTGAATAATGATCAGGAGGTTTGTGTAGAACAATCTGCGGGTCAGCACTCCAATTTTCGAGATACCGATTATAGTGAAACGGGCGCCCAAATTCTCTATTCAAATAAGGAGATTTTTGAGGGCGATGTAATAGTAAAAGTAGAACCACCTACACTTGAGGAGATCGAACTTATGCAGCCAGGGTCTACTGTGATGTCAGCCATTCAACTGGGCAATGCAGACACTCCCTACTTTGAAGCCTTGAGGAGGAAAAAAATTACGGCTGTTGGCTTTGAAATGATAGAGGACAAGGTGCGAGGCTTACCCATTGTGAATGCCATGAGTGAGATAGCCGGAAGCCTGGTTGTACCAATCGCTGCTGAATTGTTGAGTAGTGTAAACGAGGGCAGGGGTATAATCCTGGGTGGAATTACTGGAGTGCCACCCACCAGAGTTGTGATTCTTGGTGCGGGAACGGTAGCTGAATATGCCGCTCGCGCAGCCTTCGGTTTGGGTGCTGAAGTCAGAATATTTGATAATGAAATTTATAAGCTCAGACGTATAAAGCATAAGCTTGGAAATCAGGCATTCACCTCTACAATCGATACTGTCACTTTAGGGCAATCGCTTAAGTCGGCAGATGTTGTGATCGGAGCTGTTCGGGCCGAAAAGGGCAAGGCACGCTGCGTTCTGACCGAAGAAATGGTAGCAGCTATGAAGCCTGGTTCCGTCATCATTGATGTGTCTATAGACCAGGGCGGATGTATAGCAACCTCCAAAATCACTTCACATAACAAACCTACTTTCAAGGCTTACGATGTGATTCATTACTGCGTACCTAATATTGCTTCAAGAGCTGGCAGGACAGCAACTACTGCCCTAAGCAACATACTAACTCCAATCCTGTTGAAAATTGCTGATGCTGGTGGAATTGACGAGATGATATACTCCCACAAGTGGTTTAACGCAGGCGTGTATGCCTATAAAGGCAGTATTACTAATCTGAACATTGCGAAGAGGTATAACCTGCCATTTAAAGATTTGAGTTTGCTTCTGGCTGCCCGATTTTAATTTGGGATGTCTGAATTCAATCTGACAACACCCTCTCATTTTAGTTTTAAAGAATGCCGCTGGTTTCTTGATAGAAACCATGATGAATGCCTACATTCTGTGACTGCGGACATGGTTATTAAACCAGCGGTTATCGGAGGTAGAAAAGTCATTTTTGAATTGTCCGAAAGTGTTGGTGGATTAAAGGTAAAGGTGTTGTATTCAGAGGGTGGGAATTATCCGAAGGAGCAACTCACCGCTTACATTTTGAATTGGCTGGATGTAGAAAAAGACCTGACGGGTTTTTATGATGTGCTGAGGAAGCATGCGGAACTCGCCTATATGCCCAGAGATTTTTATGGACTCAGGCTAATTGGTATTCCTGATTTGTTGGAGGCCATTTGCTGGTGCATTATCGGTCAGCAAATTAACCTCGCCTTTGCTTATAAATTGAAGAGGCGAATGGTTGAGGAATATGGTGAGTCGATCAAAGTCAATGGAAGTATTCATCATTTCTTCCCCAAACCTGGGGTCTTAGGGCAATTGAGCATTGACGATTTGAAAGCACTGCAATTTTCAAGGCAAAAGGCAGATTATGTAATCCATGTGGCTCAGCTGATAAACTCAGGAGAGTTAAGCCTAGATCTGTTGCAGAGTCTCGATGATCGGGATGCACAGTTGAAAATGCTGAATGATGTTCGCGGAATTGGCCCCTGGACGGCTAACTATGTGCTCATGAAAACGCTCAAAGACATGAACTGTGTAACCATAGGAGATACCGGTCTTAATTCAGCCCTAGAACAGCATGGTTTGGTTCAAAACAAAAAAGACAAAAATGAAGTCTTGTCCTTTTTTGAAAATTTTGAAGGCTGGAAGAGCTATCTGGTCATTTATCTCTGGCGCTCCTTAACTAAGCCGGACTTTCAAAAGGTCTGAGTTCCACAACAGTACACATATCTTTATAAGCAAAGTAGCTGACTCGAAGCGAGTCTGCCTTGCCGGCCATAGCCGTCAGACTAAGAGTCTTTTAGCTACCGCACACCCTTTGGTTCCCTAAAGGGAGGCCCACGCGCCATTCGAACTTGGGCTGATTGCCCCTTCAGGGGTCAGGGGCGCGTTTGGCATAAGCTTAAACTGATGACCATTGCCTTGCCGGCAGATTATGTCCGTAATAGAAAGCCTATTGCATTACCCGGGTTTAAGCTCCCTTATACCCCCAACTTTAGTTTCTTCACCAATGAGCTAACAGTTAATCCCTGAACAATTATGGAGAATACAACCACCGAGTAAGTGATCAAAATGATTAGGTCTCTGAATTCTGAATCGGGTAGAGACAAGGCAAGTGCAATAGAGATTCCTCCTCGAAGACCACCCCAGGTAAGCATGGCGATGATTTTTGAACCCTTAGTTTTACCCTTTTTCATCAAAGAAAAGGGAATAGAGGTGGATATCAGGCGGGCTACCAAAACCAATGGAATCATCAGTAAACCTGCAATAATATACTCCTTGTTATTCGGCAGTGAAATAATTTCCAAGCCAATCAGAACGAATAAAACGGCATTCATAATTTCATCCAGCATTTCCCAGAACTCCGAAAGTTGATGTGCAGAATCGCTTGCATTTTTAGGTAGGATAATCTTATTGCCGATGATCAATCCTGCCACTACCATGGCGAGTGGGCCGGAGACATGAATTAAAGAGGCAAAGCCGTAGCCACCCATGGCAATAGCAATGGTAATGAGCACCTCGATCTTGGGAGCGTCATCAATAGACTTGAGAATGCGATAGCCTGCATAGCCCAGAAAGGCACCATAGGCAATACCCCCAAGCGCTTCTTCAGCAAACAATTTCATGGTCTCACCAATTTCAAAATTGGCAACCCCATTTTCCTCAACCATCAGGATGCTTAAAAAGACTACTACACCCACACCATCATTGAAAAGAGATTCACCGGAAATCTTTGTTTCCAGACTTTTAGAAACATTGGATGTTTTTAAAATGGCCAACACTGCGATTGGATCAGTAGGGGAAATGAGTGCTCCAAACAAGAGACAGTAAGTCAATCCTATTTCGAAGCCTAAGCCGTTGAGCAGCCAAAAGCTAAAATAGCCGACTACAAAAGTGGAAATGATTACACCCAATGTGGCGAAGAGGAAAACCGATACGCGCTCCTGTTTTAAGGCTTTGGCATTCACATGCAAAGCTCCGGCAAACAATAGAAAGCTCAGCATTACGTCCATGAGTAATTGACGGAAGTCAATCACATGCACTATTCGGCAAGTATCCATCATCAGCTCTTTGTCAAACAGACCAAGAATGATCAACACTCCTGAAAGCGCTAATGCCATGATCATTAAACCAATGGTGGCTGGTAACTTGATAAACTTATGATTGATATAACTAAAGAGGGCCGCGGCACCAATGACCATTGTCATGGTCTGAAACAGGGAGGAAGAATCCATAATCAAAAAATGTTACATCTCTAATTTAGTAACTCTCTGCTTATGAGGGTGTTTTTTATTCAGACACTGTCTGATTGAGTACATATGGATCAATCACAGGTTTAAGTTAAGTCTTGCTAATTACATGATAGGATCGAAATGCAATTATTAATTTAGCTTATTGCTTACAGGTCCACTGAATTCAGCAACCATGTTTAAGAGCTACGTCAAAATTGCACTGCGCAATCTCCTCAAGTACAAAGGTTACTCCTTTATCAATATTTTTGGCCTCACATTAGGCCTTACAACCAGCATTCTGATCTTCCTTTATGTTCAAGACGAAAGGAGCTATGACAAGATGCATGATGGTTCATCTGCCATTTACCGCTTAGAAAATTGGTCGAATTTTAATGATAATGAAACGCACTGGGCCGCTACTCAAGGTTTTCTTATTCCTGACGTGGTTCAGCGCTATCCCGAGATTATAAGCGCTGTTCGTTTGATGGCGACAAGTGCGGCAGAGACTTTCAATTACAATAACAACTATTACAATGAAGAGAGCATGTTCTATGTGGACTCCACTTTCTTCGATGTTTTCTCATTTAAGCTACTAAAAGGAACAGCTGAGTCTGCCTTGGATGCCCCAGATAAAGTCGTTTTAACCGAGTCGGCAGCAATCAAATATTTTGGAACAGAAGACCCGATAGGCAAAGTACTCAAAAGAGGAAATGGTGCTTTCAGAGTATCGGCTGTGGTGGAGGATGTTCCTCATAATTCACATTTCAACTTTGATCTTTTGCTCCCAATGGCTGACATCAGGAAGCGGATTCCGCAAACGGTGGATGGTCGGAGACAGGCTGTTTTCTACTCCTATATCAAGCTGGTCAACGAGCAGGCGGCTTTGAGCTTACAGGCAAAGATGGATCAGGATATCTATGAAATACGAAATATCAGAACCCAGGATGGAGAAATAGGCCCTGTTGAAGGACTTGAAGTAAAAATGCTGATGCAACCATTGACCAACATCCATCTATATGGACATGCTGAAAAGGAACTGGCCACTAACGGTGATGCTCAATACGTCTATATTTTTTCCACCATTGCCTTATTTATATTGATTATTGCAAGTTTCAATTACATGAACCTCGCAACGGCAAGGTCTGCCAAAAGAGCCAAAGAAGTTGGGATGAGAAAGGTTCTGGGAGCCGAGAAGAGACATATTTTTGCTCAATTTATTGGAGAATCATTCTTTTTTACCTTTCTGGCCTTGGCCATTTCAATTGTTGCCGTTACTCTGCTTATTCCATCATTTAATGATTTCACAGGGAAACGCCTGTCCACAAACCTGCTCTTGAATTCTGAATTGATGCTAGGTTTAACCATCATTTACTTGACAGTGAGTGGACTTTCGGGATTTTACCCCTCACTCTTCCTGTCCAATTTTAAGCCGTTAAAGGCGCTTAAGTCTAATGTACTGGCAGGTAAAGGGAATTTGGGAACCTTATACCTAAGGCGCGGACTTGTGATCTTACAGTTTGGTATTTCAATTTTCCTGATTGTGGGAGCCAACACGGTCTATGATCAGCTTCAGTATATAGAGAACAAGGACCTCGGTTTTGACAAAGAACAAGTTGTGGTTATCAACTTGCCGGGTAGAGGACAGATTAGAAATCTTGAGGCAATCAAACAGCAAATGATCACTGATCCATCGGTGGTGGCAGTGGCTAGAAGTTCGGCAATTCCAGGGGAGAGAGTTCATGTCATGGGTGTTAGGGTCCCTGACCTGGCTACCGAGGATGCTGGAAATCAAAGTCAACAGCAGGACAATGGTGTTCGAGGTATGAGAATCATGTCGGGCGATGAAGACCTGGCGGAAGTTTACGATTTGGAAATTGTAGACGGGCGGGATTTATCCACTGAAATGGTCACCGATGCCTCGGAAGGCTTCTTGCTCAACGAAGCGGCAATTCGAGAATTTGGCCTGGAAGAAAATCCTGTTGGAAGAAGGTTTGAATATATCTATGGTTTGCCAGAACCAAAGGCAGGCAGAATTGTAGGGGTGTTAAAAGACTTTCATTACGCTTCTTTGCATACAGAAGTGGAACCGTTAATGATCCATGTTTTACCGGAGCATGCGGCCTTCCTAAATGTGAGGGTTCAGACGGCAGATATCAAGACCACATTGGAGAGATTGGAAGCAACCTGGTCTTCATTTGTGCCAACTTCCCCGTTCGACTATTTCTTTTTGGACAGTAATTATGACAATCAGTACCGGACCGAAATGACCATGGGCAAGGTGATTACTTTCTTTACATTACTGGCGGTCGTGATTGCCTGCATGGGTTTATTTGGTCTGGCCTCGTTTATCACCGAACAGCGCACTAAGGAAATTGGTGTTCGAAAAGTGCTTGGGGCATCCATCAAATCTATCATGGTATCACTGTCCAAGGAATTTATGCTGCTGATCGTATTGGCTAATGTCATTGCGGCTTTACCTGCTTATTACTTTCTAAACAATTGGCTTGATAGCTTTGCCTTTAGAATTGATGTGAATATCATCACCTTTCTTGTGGCTGCTTTGGCAGCGCTCGCTATTGCTGGCATGACCATAAGTTTTAAAACCTATCAGGCAGCTCGAACCAATCCGGTGAGATCGTTGCGATATGAATAACTACAGACCGTGAATTTTTAGATCAATCACAGGGTTTAAAAGTAACTCCTTTAGCGCTTTTCAGGACAGGCTTTTTGCCGGAGCCATAAATACCCCAGTGTGGCCCCCAGGCCCCTTCAGCAGTTTTCCATGGCTCATCGAACATTTCAAACCACATGGTGATAAAAGATTTTTTATAAATATTATCCCCATTTATCCAGGCACAGGTTGCCTTGAAGTTGGTCACTTCATTTGCCCAGGTAGTACCTTTCACACTGGCACCATCACTTGGCCAACCGATTTCTGCAATCACAATCTGGAGTCCTGCGGCCTCAGCCTGGGCGAGACCATTGTTATAAGACCATTCCATATTAGCGCTAATATCACCAGGACTTGGAGTGTTAGGTGCATACCAAGGGTAAAGTGTCAAAAAGGCAAAGCCTTGTACCAGGGGTAGAAGGGGCGACCATGTTGGATTTGCAGGTCCTGTTCCAGTCATGCAAACCGTCACAGGCACGTTGGTCAGGTTTGTGTATTTATGTTTTGCAGTTAAGGCGTAATTCAACGCACGCTTTACTTCTGCGAAATTATAGTTGTTTTTCGGCAAGTCCACCTCATTGCCTATGACAATTGCCCTCACCGTGTTTGGGTATGCACTTGCTGTAGCAAGTGCGGTATCGATTTCTGCATTGGTACTGGTTTCGTCTCCCTGAAAAATCCAGGCACCTTGTGCGAGACCCAAGCTGTGCTTATCACAAAGCTCTGCCATGTATTTCTGATTGAACTGAACGGTGTAGGTGCGAATGAAAGTAAAATGCTTAGCTGTGATGGCTAAGTCTGCGTCAATATCCTCTTTGGTGTAACTGGATTTCTCAACAGATACAGCCTGATGATAAGGGGAGTAGCAGACTCCCATCATTTTAGTGCCTCCAAAGAGCGTATTGGTCGCTGACATTAATGTTATCTAGATTGATATAATTATTTAATATAACAATAAATTTTAATATAAAAGTTATATTAAATTCGAATTTGGGTTTGAGAATATAAATTAAAAAAACGAATCGCTCAAATATATTTGATACGGATGACTAGGCATATGCTCTTAAGATGAACCTTGTACAATTAAGTCCTGCGATACTCTTGAGGGGTGGTGCCAGTCCATCGCTTGAACGAACGGATAAATCCACTGGCATCAGTATAACTGAGCAGATAGGCTATTTCATTAATGCTTAATTCGGGTTTCTTTAAATAGGCCATTGCAAAGTCCTTTCTAAGCGTTTCGATGATCTCCTTAAAGTTGTGGCCTTCCTCTGCCAATCGCCTTTGTAAGGTGCGCACACTGATGTTGAAATGAGAAGCCACCTCTTCAATGGTCGGGAATTGTGGTTTCACGAGATTGGCCACCGAGGCTTTGACCATTTCGAAGAAACCCAGATCCTGATTAATAACGGCTATACGCTCTTCGGCATGTGCAACCAGAACCCGGAGTAGGTTGTAATCACTTGTAATGACCTTCTCCTCAATGTGAGACTTTTCAAAAAACAAGGCAATCTCATCTTTGTCAAAATGAATGGGACATTTTAGCAAACGCTCATATTCCAGCGTAGATTTGGGTCTCGAAAAGGGGAGGTGAATTTTTATGGGGTAATGCTGCTTTCTGGTCAACTCCTGATATTCATTTAATGTGAAAACAAGGGTGCCATCCACGGTTTGTTTTACGGCAAGATTGGATTCTTGCTGCCATACCGGCTCAGGATTCATGCTCAACTTGTAGTCATTCTTTCTTTCTTCCAACTGCATAGGCAATGAACTGCAGGCCAATTGTGCAAATTCACAAGCATAATCCAACGCTTGCTTGATCGTTTCACAAGATTGTGTGATTTGTGCCACCAAACCAGCAGAGACCATGTTCATTGATTCACCGAAGTGCAGGCCAAAAAAGTCATCCTGAGTTTGTTGCACTGCCAATTCCAACACAGCATTATATTGATAAGATTCAAGCTTGCACGTCTCAAGGCATAAATCATCTGCAGAGTGTCCAGAGGCATCTACCAGGGCCTTGATATCCGCACCTTGCTTACTGGCAAAGTGAATCATGCCAAAAACAAAACGACCATTAAACGCCATAGGGTCAATTTAGGAAGGTTGGCGTGAAATGACAATTCAATGGCATCAATTGCTCATCTCCTGGCACCCGGTTTTGCGTGATTTACATTAGAAACTAAAAAAACAGGATTATGAAATCAATGGAAACAAAAATCAGAATTGAAGCTAGCCCTGAAAATGTTTGGTCGGTATTGATCGATTTGGAAAAACATCAGGAATGGAATCCCTTTCTAATCAGTATAAAGGGAGAGGCAAAAGTTGGAAGTATTTTAACGAACAAAATGCAATCGACCGAAAAAAAGACAATGGAATTCAAACCTGAAGTTCTGGTGGTGGATGAAAATCGTGAATTCCGTTGGGCAGGAAAGTTATTTGTAAAAGGACTTTTTGATGGAGAGCACTACTTCATTTTGCACGACAACGGAGATGGTTCTACAAATCTCGAACATGGTGAGAAATTCTCAGGATTGCTTTCAGGCACCTTGTTGAAAATGATTGGAGCAGACACCTTGAATAGCTTTGAGAATATGAATCGGGCATTGAAGCAGAGAGTAGAATCTATGGGAGAGGAGGTACGCAATGCAGGCTAATCAGAAGAAATTGAGAAAGGTATTGCGTATAAACGCCTCTTTCTCTACTATTTCAGGCTTGCTCCTGATTTTCGACAAACCTTTAATCGACAAAATGGGCATCGGGAATTATACAACTCCAATGATCATTGGAATAGGTTTGCTAATTTTTGCAGCTTCAATCTTCTTCTACGCTTCCAGGAAAACCATTAGGCCAAAGGAGATTAAATCGGTGATAGTTCAAGATTTGGCCTGGGTAATAGGGAGTATCGCTGTGCTGATCATTCGACCATGGGCGCTGGAGAGTTTAGGTTACCTTTTGATTGCGGCAATAATGGTGGTTGTAGGAGTCTTTGGAGTGTTGCAACATAGATTATTGGTGAGTGCTAAGAGCTCCACTGGGAATTAGAGTCGACTTCATCCAAATGTTGGACTAATTTGATCACACTCTTTTTTCTTACTAGTACTCTCCAGGCATAGGTAAGGAGCACAAATCCTGCGAAACTGATTAGCCCTGTTGCTAAATGCCCACCACTATTTTTTGAAAAAGCATCGAAAATATACTTAGCCGCATTGATGAGAGATGATACCGCAAAAAAGACTATGATATACACACCACGCCCTGTGTTCACATCATCACTAACAATTTGATCAACGGTTTTCGTGTTTTTCTTATAATAGGATGCAAGAATTTTGTTCTGTAGTTCGACCTTTGAATCACTACGTGAGTTCAACGATTTGAGTGTAAAGAGGAGGTGGATTCTCTTGTTTATTCCTTCGGTGGTGGCTAGATAAACCGTTCCGAGCAAGAGCCATCCCAACGTAAGAAAGAGGGAGAACTCATTCACTTCGGAACTACTTCTGAGCCATTGAAGATATAGCTGAATAGTTCCTAGTACTAACCAGATGATTCCTAACGCTAGGTGTAACCTCTTATGAAATTTCATATTGTCCAGCTCTTCTTCAATACCCAGAGCACTATTAAGGTCAATATTTCTTTTCGTTTTTTTAAGAGTACCGTAATCGATCCTGAGTTGAGTGGCAAAATCCTCTAAGGTCATTTTTTGTAGTTTAGCAATTAGTACCATTACAGTGAAAAGGTGAGCAAAATTAATGAATTACTATATCAAAAATGTGTGAAGCTTGTCAACGCTCGAATTCTTCTAGCAGAGGACGGACTGCAGCAGGCACAAGATGCTGCGAATAACGAAACCAAAAGTAGCGCTGGTGACAAATATGAAACTGGTCGCGCTATGATGCATCTCGAAAAGGAAAAACTGGCAGAACAGCTATCGGCCGCGCTGAAAATGAAGAAGGTATTAGATCAGATTCGAATTGATGCCAAACTTGAAAAGGTGGGGCTTGGCAGCTTGGTAATTACCACCAATGCTAATTATTTTCTTGGGGTTTCAGTGGGTAAGCTTGAGGTAGATGGCTCTACCTACTTTGCCATTTCCCCGGTTTCCCCAATTGGTCAGCAGTTGATGGGTAAACAGGTTGGAGATTCCTTTTCCTTTGCAGGAAAGCAGGTTGTTCTAGAGCAAGTGTTCTGATCTATTTTCGATTCTTGCGAACAGTGTAGGGCGTGGTTTCGTCAAGTAACAATGCCTCTTGCAGCACTTCGTAGAGCGTGTCTTCAGGAATGTCCTGAATGGTTTTGAATTCAACACTATAAATCTGTTTGCGGCCTCTTTGTTCCAAAAGTCCCTGGGCGTTTGACAGTTCATTTCCTCGAACAAGGGCAAAATCCACTCCACCGGTTTTGGTCGGATTGGTATAACATATCCAGGTTTTTCTATCGTAAAAGGGAATTTTAAACCTGATCTTAGATGTCAGCTCAAGTTCATTGCATAAGAGGTTATGGAAGTACAGTAGTAGAGCCCGTTGGCTTCCCTCGAATTGGTAAATAAAATCTTCAACCTCAGTCACGCATGAATTTAATCAAGTCTTGCTTCACTTCAGACCATTCCGAATCGATAATGCTGTAGTAGGCAGAATTCCTTTTGGTACCATTATCACGAATCATATCGTTTCTGACAATGGCTTCGAATTTCCCTCCTATTTTTTCAATGGCCTTTCTCGATCTTAGGTTTAGTTCATCAGTTTTGAGCTGCACGCGCACTGTCTTTAGATTTTCGAAGCAGTGAGTGAGCAAAAGCAATTTGCATTCAATATTCACTTTTGAACCCCAGTAATCCGGGTGAAGCCAGGTCCAGCCAATTTCAAGTTTTTTGTGAGATTGATCGAGATTCAAAAAGCGCGTGCTTCCTATCAGTCGTTTATCTTTTTTGTGATATATCACAAAGGGAAATTCCGTGCCCTCTTTCAAAGCTTCAAGCCCTTGGTGGAACGCTTTGCTAAATGTATCGGAATCTGAACCATCCAATACATAATGTTGCCATATCCGCTTTTCCTTGCCCAGTAATTGAAGTTCCGGAATGTGTTGAGCCTCCAACGAAAGTAGCGTTACGATTTCTCCATCAAGGGTCAGGGGGGCTTCGATCCAATTTTTCATAGGTACTTGTAAATTGCATTCAATATTGGAAATTGGGAGAAAAGGATAATTACCGGACTAGTTTACATCTTAAAACTGTTCATAGCAGTTCAACTAGGTGAGGCAAATAGAGCATTTATTGATTTGGTTCTTCCGGCTCATCGAAAGGTTCATCATCAGTAGCTTCCTGATGGTATTCGATTTTGGTCGCGGAGTCTTCAATATAACGCACTTCCTCATTCACAATATTGGAGATGCCAAGCATATAGGCCAACATGAATGTTCGTGCCAAGTTATAAAGGCTTCGAAAGAATCGTTTGAATCTGAAATGCTTCACAGAACTGCTTTATCAAAGAACGCACCGCATTGGCTAAATGCTTAATTTCCTGACACTTTGCCCTCAAAAAGCAACCAGGTGTCAGGATCCAGCACAATTTTGGCAGGTTTGCCTTTGAAACTAAGAGTCCAAGTCTGGGGTGTCGGAGTCCAAACCTGAGTTTTTGAAGTGACGGGAATGGTATGTTTTTCTGAGCTGCCATCAGCATAAACGACCTCTATATCCAGGTTGAATTTAAAATTCTCATTCTGAGTTTGATTTAGCTCTAATGACAACTGGCCCTCTCTATAATTCCATTTAGCTTCAATGTTTGGTTGGCCTGGTAGGTTGGTCCATTGATCAAAAAAGCCATCTAGCTCTTTGCCTGAAACTTCTTCAAACACATCTTTAAGGTCATCTGTAAGTGCGTTGGAGTGCTTATATCGATCATAGTAGGTGCGGATGCCTTTCCAAAAATTCTCATCACCTACTTCTCTTCTGAGCATGTGCAGTATCCATCCTCCTTTTTGATAGGTGTTGGCATTTAAGGCCTGCATATAATCTTCAACCGCGGTATCTACAATAGGTACAAATTTGCGTTTGCTGAACGCCACGACTCTAGTGCGTTGTTGTTTTTCACGTTCTACAAAGCCATCGCGCCCCTCTGCATGCTCGTAGTACAGGTTAGTGAAGTAGGTGGCGAATCCTTCACTTAACCAGGCATGATGCCAGTTAGCTTCTGAGGCCGAGTTACCAAACCACTGATGTGCAATTTCATGAACGATTGTTCCTGCAGATCTTCTTTCACCGGTTACAGACCGCTCAGAGTAAAAGATGTTGCCGGCATTTTCCATGCCTCCAAACATAGTTTTGGATTGAACATTGGCCAATTTGGAGTAGGGGTATGGGCCAACATGATTAATAAACCAATCCAGTATTCCGGTAGCCACATTGTAATCGTGGAAGCCATCGTCTCTGTTTTGTGGATAGACCCAACTGGAGACATTAATGCCATAAACATCGCCTAAGTATTCAACCGCAAATCGAGCTGCGCCAATGACCATTACTTTGGTCGCCAGAGGCACAGATGTTTTCCATCGGGTCAATCTTCTGTTGTTGGCCAAATCTGTGCTCTCTTGAAGAAGGCCATTGCCAATAACCTGATAATGATCCGGGGCGGTTATCACCCATTCTACGGTTGCCTTGTCGGAGGGATGATCCACAGTAGGTAACCAATGCTGTGCACGATCGGGCCAATTGTCTCCAAAAAAAGTGCGCTCACCAAATTTATTTTCGGCAATAACCAATCCATTTGCCGGAATTCCGCTGTACGCTATGGTAAATGTTTTAGTATCCCCCGCCTTTCCTGAAAAACGAATGTTGATTTTATTGTCTGAGTGTTCAAAGGGTAATTTGCGTCCATCTATACTCAGGCCAGAAATGCTCATTCCTTTGCCATCCGCCTGTTTCTTGACTAAATCAAGCGCGAAAGAGGATATATCCTTTTTAAACCTGACCTGAACATTTGCCTTGCCTTGAATGACATCATTGGCATCGGTTAGCTCAAGTTCGAATTGATAGTGTTGTACGTCAATGGCTTCAAAACGGTCGTGATGCTTTTGTCCAAGGACAATCAGGCAAGAAAGGGCAGAGATGCACAGGGAGAGTAAAATCTTTCTCATGGAAATGGGTTTAGGTTAAATCTAATCAATGACGAACCATTTGGCAAGGTTATACTTGCCGAAGGATCGGACGGGTGAGGCAAGTTGGACCACCGCCACCCTTGTAGCTGATTTCCTGACCGGCATAGGTTTGCACTTGGCAACCTGCAGCAAGAAGTCGTTCCTGAGTGACGGGGTTTCCTTCTACCATCAGGCAATGGCTGGGTGCCAGTGCCAGCACATTGCAGCCCATCGATTCAAACTCATCTTCAGGAACTTCAACAAATGAGTATCCTCGGCTCAATAGTTCTTTTCGAAAATTTATCGGCATTAGAGGTGAAAAGATTACGGCCAGATTTTTATCCACGGGACTTAGAATTGACATCAAATGAAACACATCAGATGGGCCTTTGTAATGAGGAAGATCAACTGTAATTACTTCAATTCCCTTTGGTTCAAGCATAGCTTTGAGCTGCCTGATACCTTCCGGATTGGTTCTGTAGGTGTGGCCTACCGCCAGGGTTTTTTCGTCTAACCAAGCCACATCACCTCCTTCAAGGGTTCCTGGCCCTTTAATTCTTCCCAGTACCTTCAGGCCTGCAGCTTGGTAGGCCTCAATGTGCGACATCGGCTCATTGATTCTACCTCCTTTGCCCATATTGCAAATAATCATTCCAAAATCTGTGGCGATTGAGGCATCACGACAATAAATGGAATCGATCTTAACAAAGTCGTTTGAACCAAAAACATTCAGGTGTTGACCCAGGTTTTCGAAATGGGAGCGGAACTGATCATATTCCTGAAGTGCCTCTGGAAATATTGGCCTGTCCAAATAATTAAGCTCTTCCCATTGGGTATCCAGCATTTTTTGATCTACAAATCCATTTTTGACAGGCTTTATCCAAAGCGATTGGATTGCTCCATATTCCGAGTGACATGTCTGCATGACTAGGCTTTTCGTTTGTTCCAAATATAGATTGGAATCCCTAATAATAGACCAATAAACCCAGCCATTACCGCAGGTTCTCCGGAACCTACCACCATCCAGATTGAAAAGCCAAAGGAGGCCACGGCCAAAATGATGTTGGTAACTGTAGGCTTAAGGCCAAATTTTTGCTCTACCGTGAATAGGCCAAAAGCACCAATACTGAAAATATAGGCTACTAAGTTGAGTACAGTGGTTAGTAAAACCATATACTTAAATACACCAGCGAGACCTTCAGCTTGATTAAGCAATAACAATAGGGTTGTGATTATACTGGAGGCGATGATTCCGAAATAAGGAGATTCGTTTTTATTAATTCTTGCAAATGACTTAGGGAATAAATTGTCTTTGGCCATTGCCATTGGCACCTGACCTTGCATCAGTATCCAGCCATTAAGTGCTCCAAAGGTGGATATACATGCTCCTGCTGCTACCAAGTAGCGAGCGTTAGATCCCCACATTTTTGCCGCAGCATCAGCAAATGGCGAATTGCTATTTGCGATTTCTTCTGGTGGTAAAATGCCAAAAAGTGAGATTGAACTGAGAATATAAACTGCGGTGACAACGATAGTGCCCAGCATAATGGCTTTAGGAATGGTTTTGGTTGGCGACTTAATACTTCCTGCCGGTACAGTGGCTGCCTCTATGCCTAGAAATGCGAAGAGGCAAAGTGCAGTGCTTATAGTTATCGCTTGAAGAGAAGTGCTTCCGCTAATATTGAGTGGACTAAAGTGATCAAAATTGATGAAAAAGAATCCACCAATTGTTACTGCAGCAAGGGGTACAATTTTCAGAATAGTTGTAACCACTTGTGCGATGCCGCCATTTTTTACACTATGGCTATTGAGTGCTGTTAATGACCATAATGCACTTAGTCCAATCAGTAGTGCAAGCCACTTATTAGTGGCCAACGAAGGAATGAATACGCTCAGATAACTTAAGAAAGTCATTACTATGGCCGCATTGGTGACCCAAATGGAAAGCCAATATGCCCATCCGGTCAGGAAGCCGGTGAAATCTCCGAAGCCTGCTCTTCCAAAGGCGTATGGCCCGCCGGAAGAAGGGATAGACTTGCTTAGCTTGGCCATCACCTTCGCAATAGTAAATGCTCCAATTGCACCAAATAACCAGCCGAAGAGACTTATACCCCCAAATTTCGCAAGGGCCGTAGGAAGTGAGAAAATACCGGAGCCGATCATGCTGCCCACCACCAGAGCGGTGGCTGCAAGTAGGCCCAGTTTTTTGCTGGAATCTGATTTTTCTGTCATGTTAAAAAGTCGGGGTGGATTGTACGTTGAGGCAATTCACGAAAATGTAAGATATCTAAAAAATAGCCTACTTCTTGATTTGATTAAAATGGTAGAGGTTTACTTCATCCGAATTGGCTTCTACAATATCAGGTTTTCCATCTCCGTTTAAGTCAGCTGCGATAATATCATAGGTGTTGAAACCTTTCCGGCCGATGTTAATTTTTGACCATGATGTGCCCTTGTTTTCATTTAGGTAGACGGCATTGAATCCTCGATTATTGGCCACCACAATGTCGGTGTCACCATCCGAATCGAAGTCGGCTACTGAGACAGAGTATGACAGGTCATTGGAACCATCAAATTCTGTGCTTTTGGAAAAATTGAGATCACTACTTCCAAAGTAGATCACATTCGGCTCCCTAATGTTTGCGGTTATGATATCCAAATTACCATCCTGATTGATGTCTGCTATGGCAACAGCCCGTGTTTCATCTGATCCAGTTCCAAAATTGATTTTTTGAGAAAAATCAAGGTTACCTCCATTGAGATAAATGCTGTTTTGCTGACCATCTCGATTGGCCAGAATAAGGTCTAGATCATTGTCTCCATCTATATCCGCCACCTCAACATCGATGGTAGAGTCTGTTTTACTTCCAAAGGGTTTTGTTTCTGAGAAACCACCTCTACCATCATTGAGACAAATTTCATTTTCTGCTCCGCGATTGGTGATTAAAATGTCTATGTCACCATCTTGATCCAGATCTGCTAATGTTAAGTTTCTAGTGGGTGAGTAGCGTTTCCCAAAACTGCTACCTCTTGTGAAGTTCCCTTTTCCATCATTGAAGTAGAGCATATTGGGAGCATTGTCATTGCCCACAGCCACGTCTAAATCTCCATCTCCATCTAAATCTGCCAATTCTGTGGCATAGCTTGTTTCACTGGTAATGTCCAATGGATGCGATACGGTAAAAGTGCCTCTTCCTGAATTGAAAAACACTTGGTTTTGCTCCGGCCAATGCCGACCGTTTGCTGCAATGATGTCGAGGTCTCCATCTCCATCTATATCTCCATAACCAATGGAAGCTGTGCGTTCTTTGGTATTGCTTAAAATAAAACGCCCGTTCGCATTTTGGAAAGAAGCGTCCTGGCTATAAGCACTGCAAACTAGGAGGAGTAAAAGTGTTGTGACTAGGTATCTCATGTTTGTTGGCCTTTTGTTGGTAGGAAATTACTAAATATTAAATGCCTCACAGTGAAATGGGACAACCTTATTTCTTCCATTTCAATGCCTCTGTTACGGCATCATAAGCATTTACAAAGCCATGACCTGACTGGAAATCAAAACCGGGTTTGCCAATGTCTTTGGCCGTCTTAATCAAAATTTCCTTAACCTCCCAAGGCAAAAGCTCTGGATTGGCGGAGAGCATTAGTGAGACAATACCGGCCATATGCGGTCCGGCAAAAGAATTTCCACTGGCTTGGTTTGAGAGATTGCCTTCTAAATCCACACAATTAATTTGAAAGTTTAGGGTGGCAAAGTCTGGCTTATTGACGCGACCATCTTTGTAGTGATGGGTATTCCATTCCACTGGTCCCTGGCTACTAAATACTGGCCGATTGCCATCCTGTCCTACGCCTGCTACGCCTAGCACTGCGTTGGGAATATCCTCAGGGTTTCTCATTTGTACCGGAATTGGTGCAAGGCCATTCCCGGCAGCAAAGTTGCCCGCTCCGGAAATAAAAACGACTCCACAGAATGCGGCCTGCTCCATGACTTTTCGCCAATGGGTTCTGAGCGCTCCAAGATTGGGTTGTGAAAAACTCATGCTATATGTATCAGCTCCTTGCTCAATCGCCCATTCTACGGCTTGTTCAATACTTCCAGCCCCAATCACCGGTGCCCATTGAGACTCAGGGGCTATGCCGATGGCGTTGGTTGTATTGGTAGCGAAAGTGCCTGAGATCATGGCTGCACAGGCGTTGCCGTGAATGATTGAGCCGCGATTTATCCTTGGTTCGTTGATGTTAGCATTCCCAGCATCGAAGTTGAAGCCATGATAGTCATCGATTAGACCATTGTTGTCATCATCTTTGTTGTTGCCAGGGATTTCTTTTGAATTAGTATAAAGCGTTTGGGCCAAAGGTGGAATGTCCAGTTTGAAGCCAAAATCATGCACCACATTCAGGGTGCCTTTGCCGGTAATCCCATATTGATTCCAAACCTCGGGCGCACGAATCTGTTTGATATTCCAAGGATAAGATTCTACTTTGTTCACTGCAAAGGTCGAGGTGGGTATTGTGCTTAGAAATTCGGGGCCTTGATTGGAGTTGGAGGGGTTGAAAACAGGTCGTTTCCGAAATATTTTAGCCACTCCTTTTAATTTTTGAATGGCATCTAGCCCTTTTGCATTCACTGAGCAACTAAATCCGTTGATGATCCAATGTCTTTTTATATCTGAAACATGGCCCGCCTGTTCCAGGGACCTTAAATCAATGGCGATTTGTGCAATTGTATTTTCGCTGAGTTGTTTGAGTGTTTGAATTACCCGAGAGCGTAAGTCGCTACGTTTTTGCCCTTTGAATTCTGTCGTCCTTTTTTGGAAAGAATCACCCTGACCAAGGAATTGTTCGTCAAACCAAACAACAATGGGTTGAGAGCCATTGATGCTTTCCAGTGCCGGGTCAATCCAGACCTTGGAATCTTGAAGTCGCTCAGTTTCTAGGTTCTGAGCATGAAGAGCAGTGGATAAGCATAATAGAAAAGGGAAACAGAAAAGGAGTTTTGAGGTTTTGTGCATGAATGAAATTACGCAAACCGCTTGATAAGGATGTTTAGTTTATGTTAGGAAAGGCTTTTGCTGTGCTCAACTTTTTCCTTTAACTTTTACAAAACGCTGACCTTTGAGTACCACTGCCATTATTATTCTAGTTGTTGCTGTCTATTTATTGGCGAACGCAGTGCTCTACTTCTGGCAGGAACAGTTTTTATTTAAACCCGAAAAACTTCCTCAGGATTTTCTGTTCAAATACCCCAACCTCAATTTTAAGGAGTACAATTTCGAATTGGAACCGGGAGTCAATATTAACGGTATTCACTTTAATATTCCTGAACCGAAAGGAGTCATTTTTTACCTTAAGGGTAACTCTAAATCCATCAAGGGTTGGGGGAAGTTTGCCATTGACTTTACGCGTCAAGGTTTTGATGTAATTATGGTAGACTACCGTGGTTTTGGCAAAAGTACCGGCAGGCGCACCGAAGATGATATCAAGGGAGATATGCAGTATGTATATGATGAGGTGAAAAAGCAGGTAGATGAAAAGTACATCATTATGTATGGGCGTTCATTGGGTTCGGGGTTTGCCGCCAAACTGGCCTCTCAAAACAACCCGAGAATGTTGGTGTTGGAATCGCCATACTACAGCATGACGAAGGTGACGAAACGCTTTTTGCCTTTTATGCCGATGTCGTTGCTCATGCGTTTTCCTATCAGAACTTACCTGTACCTGAAGTACGTGGATGTGCCGATAAAGATCATTCATGGTACGAATGATAAATTGATCCCATTTAAGACTTCAGTGAAGCTGTCCAAAATAAAAGCTGAGATCACCCGGCTATATCCTGTCATTGGGGGCGGACATAATAACTTGCACACTTTCGAAGAATATCACAGAATGATGGAGGAGATTTTGCATGCTAAACTTCCCAAAGAGATTGACCCTGCCAAGACGAGCTTGAGTTTTAAGAGGAAGAGCAAAAAGAAAAAGGAATAGGATGAGTTGCTGTTTTAAAAAGTGAAAAGATTGAAAATTATAATCCTTGTCATCATTGGCATTTATGTGTTGTCCGGACTCGTCCTGTACTTTCTTCAGGAAAAAATTATCTTTCAAGGCAAGCGGCTTTCGCAAGACCATAAGTTTGAATTTGAGACCCCATTTGAGGAAGTGCATTTGACTGCTGGTGAAGCTCAGCTACATGCTTTGCATTTTAAGGTCGCCAGTCCAAAAGGAGTGATTTTATACTATCACGGCAATTCAGGTAACCTGTCACGTTGGGGAAAAGAAGTTCAGTATCTGGTCGGCCTGGGACATGATGTACTGGTTATGGACTATAGAGGGTATGGCAAGAGCAGAGGGCATCGAACCATGGAAAACTTGTTGGAGGATGCAGTACTCTTTTATGAGTATACCCGGAAGCAATATGCTGAAGATCGAATCACCGTCTATGGTAGATCATTGGGTACTGGCTTGGCTACCTATGTAGCCGGAAGAAACCAACCGGCCCGAGTAATACTTGAAACGCCCTATCATGAATTCAAATCAGTGGTGCAACGCTTCGTTCCTGTTTTTCCTATTGGACTTGGGTTGCGCTTTAACTTCAAAAGTCAGGAGTATATTCAGAATGTTAAACGCCCGATCTACATTTTTCATGGTACCGAAGACAGTATTGTGCCCTATGTTTATGGGCAGAAACTCTATGAATCCGTGTCTTCTGGTAATGCTGAGTTTATTGGCATTGAAGATGGGCAGCACAAGAATTTGATTGAGTTTGAGGAGTTTAGAAAGAGGATGGAAGGTATTCTGAACTAGCTTGAGCGTTTTTATCCAAAACACCTATCGGATTTCATTTCCTGCCCTTTCCAGAAACTCTACTATAGCCCAACTGGCGGCTTGAATACCTTCAAAATAGAGACTGTCTCTAAACTTGGGGATCATCAATTCGTCTACAAATTGACTGGCAATTTCGTCCGTTAACACCTTCTGAGTACCCAAACCAGTGGAGATCATTGTCTGCCTCATGGCCTTGCTGAAAACAATAAGTACTCCATTGTCCTTGTCTGCCTGGCCTATGCCCAATCGATTTCCATAGTTCATGGCAAAGGTTTCAATGTCAGGGTCTGCACCAAAATCACTGGTCGTTAACAAAACAACCTGATTGCTAGTTTGGACTTCATGTGCTCTGAAAAGTTCATTGAGTTCTACCTCTTGCAAAGCGCTTAAAACTTCTTCATTATCAAAAATGTAGCTGGACACTTGATCGGTCTGCTTTGAAGAAGAGCAACTAAGAATAACAAGGCTTGTAAAAGTGAGGAGGATAATGTTTTTCATAGCCTGTTAAAGGTCATTTCTTTTTAAGCACAACATGCTCATTGAGTGTATCAATTAACAGGTCAAAGTGTTGTCTCAGTTTTCGGTATTCTTTCGGTTGATAAACCGCCTTCTTTAGGGTGTAGCTCGCCTTGATGTTGATGACATCTCCTTCCTGTTCAGAGATATACCTTAGCTCCAAAAGGTCATCATCCACTTGTTTTGGTGAAGGCAATGATTCTATGCCATAGCCTTCGGGAATATTGATGGTACTTACAAAATCTCTTTTTCTTGAGTAGATAAAATCAATTGGATATGTCCTGGTTTGGGCCTTAAGTGGGTTAGCATTCATAGGCTTATCCAAAAAAGGCTGTAGATAGATGTTATTTCCAAGAACTTCTAAATTTGCTGTTGCGGTATAGCCATACACATCATAAGAAAGCCCCGCTTTGCTCAACTGGGTAACATCTCCAATCAGTTCATAGTTGTCTTTTAATTCCCTATGAACTCTGGAGGCATCTTTTTTGTAGATCATGGCATCGTATCTGTTGAGCGTCTTGCTGAATTGCCCTAACAGGGACTGGTTCTCCGGATCTAAGGTGAGATCCAAACTCTCCACGATAACAGAGGGCTGCGACTTATTTAAATCGACCCAGGAATTGCTGTCTTTAGTAATAATCAAACCTTTCTCGTTCACGCATTCTGGGGGTAAAAGGCCAAATGGGAGCATAGGTTCGGTCCCTTCTGTAAGGAAGTATTGGTTATCAATATAGATAATGACCACACTTGAATTGAAGAAACTCTGGAACGGATAGTCAGTCTTGATTTTCCCATGGCCTCTGGTGCTGATTAATACCGGGTGAGCCTTGAGCCCGGCTCCTCTCAGCAAACCGGCTAGGAACAGGTTGATTTCGGCCGTGCTGCCAACTCTTTCAGACATAAATTGCTTCGCGGATGCTTCACTATACTTTCTGTATAAACCATTCCACCGGTAATTGGATTTCACGTAAGCTGTGATTGCCTCAGCCTTTTCCAATGGAGTCATATTAGCCTTGGTGAGAATGGATGAGGACAGTTTCTTGAAAGCCTTTTGACTTGAAGAGACGTATTTGCCAAGCCCCTCAAACTTGAGAAGTTCACTAGACAGTTTGGGCCATGTGCTCAAATATTCTGTGCTGCCACCTCTTGGGTAGTGGATAACAGCAAGCTGCCAATCCATCTTGATGATATAATCATTTATGGATGTGATAAAGGAGTCATCCTTGAAGGCAGGCAGGTTAGTCATCCCAAATCGATAGACGATGTCCTTGTATTCAACATTGGCAAATTTTTTGGTAAATTCTCCCGTTTTGGAATCAGTCATATCAAAACGATTCCTGCCTTGCAATAGATAAGTGAATTCATAGAATGGAGTAATGCCAACCTGATATTCACTGTATCGGACGGGTAGGTCAGTTTGGAATTCCCAGTCGGGAATGGCACTTGAATTTGGAAGCTCAATGGTATACCGATATTCGATTATGGAACCTTCCTTGACGTTGGGTATTACAAATTTCTTGGTATAAAGTCCATCTCCTTCTTTTTCCTTAATAATGTCACTTGGATTGAGCGCGGTGGTCTGTGTTTCGCCTCCATTCATAGTGTGTGAGAAAGCTGAGATATCAAAGACCCTTTGAGGATCTTCGCCCCTGCGTTCGAAATAGGAGATGATCACATTTGACAGGTCAAATGCTGACGTTTTGAAAATTTTGATCCTTCTGGTTCGCTTGTAAATAGTGTTGAATTGGCCAGAAATCTCGTTTCTTACAAACGAAGTTTCGCCCTTGTCGTAAAGCACCAGCGCTTCAGCTTCTTTGTCCCGAGAATAAGTTACCATCTCCATGTCATCCTTTGGCACTTCTCCAAAAGTGAAGTCAGGCTCTTGGGCAGGGACCGATAAACCGACCAGGGAAATAGCAATTACAAATAAAACAGCTCTCGACATTAAGGATGATTTTAAAACAATATCAATACTACAAAAGAAATAACTGTTATAACATGCTTTTACCCTTGGTGAGGATTATTAGAGTGTACCGCACTTTTGTTTTCAAACAGACAGATTCTTTCTACTTCGTACCTCAGCATCAGAATGACACTTAAGAAGTGGCGTCACTCTGAGCGTCTTCCTTTTTGGAAAGACCGAATGAGTCTGTAAGATAAATACTACTAATCCAGGCCTAAAGGGCCTTTTTAGTAACCCTATCTACTTATTCCCTGTCAACTCCAATCCCTGATTAATTCCTTTTTCAATAGCCGGAACTCCTCTGACCATCCAAACCGGTTTAGGAGCGCCTTTTAAGTAATGATCAAAGAATTGTGCCATGCGTACATTAAAGTCCTTACGGTTTTGACGCTTTAGGGGCCAGTGAGGTTCACCGTTGTAGTTGAGGAACCAACTTGGCTTCTGCAATCTTCTCAGTGCTGTGAAAAACTCGATTCCCTGGTACCAAGGCACATGACCATCCTCATCATTGTGCATGATTAATAGGGGAGTATTGATTTTATCAATATTAAAAATTGGTGAGTTCTCAACATAGCGGGCCGGATACTCCCAGGGGGTGCCACCAATTCTACTTTGTGTATGCTCATACTGGAACTGACGCACCAAACCAGACCACCATCGAATCCCGCCATAGGCGGAGATCATATTTGGAACTACGGCTCCAGCCTCTGCTGCTTTAAATATATCAGTACGAGTAACCAGATAAGCGATCTGATAACCTCCCCAGCTATGCCCTTGCACCCCGATATTGTCTTTATCAACAAAACCCTTTTCGATTAATGAAGTGACTCCCGGAACTACACAGTTATAGGCGCTTTCTCCCGGATACCCAATGCGATAATGGACATCAGGATTGAAGATGATATAACCTCTGCTTAGGTAAAAACTATAGTTAATGGTTGATCTTCCCGCTGAGGGAGCCCGGTGTCCATAAATGCCATTGGAACTCTTCTCGTAGAAATTCACAATCATGGGGTACTTCTTGTTTGGATCGAAATTCTCAGGTTTGTAGAGCATTCCGGTTAATTCTATTCCATCTAATGAGGTCCAATGATAGAGCTCACCAGTTCCCCAGTTGTATTCGCTTTGCTGAGGGTTGGCATCCGAGATTTGGGTGGTATTTCCAAACTTAAGGTCGGTATAGTGAATATTGGGAAATTCAGTGAACGACTCCCTTGTGAACATCAGATGGCCATCGTCCTGAGCCTTGATTGGTCGACCATAGCGATAAGGCCCGATGGCACGTAACTCAAGTCTGTTGTTTCTGCGATTCAGCTGATAAAACCCAGCGTGTTTATTGTCATCGTTAAATGATGAAACCAACCAGCTGCCTTTGTTGTCTATAGATCGTTCTTCATCGTCTAAACGGATATAGCGATAGGCGATTTTGTTCTCTCTTCCTTTTGTAATGCGAGTACTCTGACCATTGTCAGGGTTAAATTCCCAGATATCGTAGCGATCGTAGATTAATAGCGCTTTGTCATCCTTAGTCCAACCCGCTGAGCCGTACGAGCCGGGATGATTCGGAGAATCATTTAACTCGTTATAAAAGACTTTGCCTTTAGTGAGTTTGGTAGTAATTCCTGATTCTACATTGTGAGCAAACCATGCGCTATCAATGGCATCATAGCCAAAAGCATATTTGCCCTCAGGGCTTAACCTTACTTGTCCCCGAATTCTGGTCAATGCTTTTTTGATTTCCCCGGTTTCGGTATTGATTATCGAATAGTCTCTTTTAGTAGCCCCTTCCCATTGCCGCTCCAAGTCATAGGGTGCCGAGGTGCTGATTAGAGCATGTTGTGAATTGCCTTCGTTCCCTAGTGAAACTTGAGGATATTCCTTAGTTGCCAACTGAACAAGTTTATTGTTGTTATTGAGGTGAATAGCGGTTAAATATGATCTTCTTCTTTCATTGGGAGCCTGTAGCTCTTGCACAGTATACAAGGTTGGTTCATCATAAGTCCACACTTCTACATTGACAATTTCTTCTTCAAGCAAGGAAGTATCTTTAAGGATAGGTGGAGTGGCCAGCCCGAAATACATCTTGGTCTCATCCTCTGAGAAGGAAAGATTGCCATCTTTGGAGACTCGATAACCGGAAGGTGCGGATTCCGCATCAACTAGTTTTTGAGCGGAGCTCATACCTTCAGCCCAACTATAAAGCGCATTGGGTCGAACCAAGGCCTCTGTAGTATCCAGATCGGCCACAAAGCCCAACTTTTCTCCTGATGCGCTGATGCTTAGTTTCATAAACTTTCCTTTGTCAGCAGTAAAAACAGGAGTGGTTTGACTGTTTTCAAGATTTTTTACAAAAACTCCACCTGTTGATGTGCTGTCCTCACCAGTGGTTACATAGACCAGGCGTTTACCTTCTTCAGCGAATAAATAACTCGTCACATACTTGAGCGTGTCCTGGCTTCCGTTTCCAAGGTTTCGTAATACCACGTGGTAGCCATTTTTCGCACTTGTCTTCTTTCCTTTCTTCTTGGTATTGATTGTCTCAAGCTGATAGGCCACATAACCACCCCATTTCGCAGGAAGTTTATAGCCCTTTACATGGGCGATTTTGGTCAATGACTTCGAGCGGAGGTCATAAATACCAAGAGTATCTTTAGGCATTTTGCTCTTGGCCACCTTGTTTCGTTTCATTTCAAGAAGGTCTTCGTTCCATGCTTTGATGGTAAAAAGAGCAAAGTCAGAATCATAGGTAAAACGCCCACCTTCACTTCGATCATATCCCAGGATACTGCTTCCTTGGCTATCCTTGATTTTGAGGAAATTATCTGTTTCTCCTTTCTCTAAGGAGTAGATAATAAAATCACCACTTCTGGAGATTCGTGGACTTTGGATGGTGTTCCAAATGTCGAAATCAGGGTGATCGAGAATTTTCTTTTGTCCGAATGCGGAAATGGAAATGAGCAATAGGAGAGTGATGATTCTGGCCTTCATAATTGTATTGGTTTAAGAACCCCTAAGATAGTGAGGATTTAGAATTGGACATTGGTGATTTTATGGATGGTTAATCCTTCCTCCCTTCTTCGATAAAGGAATTTTGGATACTTGAAGATCAAGTGTTTACCAATGAAATAAGATTGTATCTTATTTCAAGCTAATTGATCCTGATGGAGTACGGCTGAAAATTCTTCTCCAGAAATCATTTTTACCGAGACGCTCTTTTTGAATTTGCGTGTTGCTGAAATTTTATTGCGGTTGATAATTATTGACCTGTTAATTCTCAAAAAATGAGATGGTAACACTTCATCGGTTTGAGTAAGAGAGATGCGGATGACTTTTGGTTTTTCTCCGGAGTAAAAATTGCAATAATAGCCCTCTGATTGCACATAGATCAGATGCTCCGGGTCAAGGTGATGGATGACCTTGCCTTCCGGGATTCTTATGAAATTTTGATGCCCAACCTTTTGATCTAAGAGTTTTACAAGGTCGTCCAATGATGGTTGGTGATTTTTATTAATATTTTGAATAGCTCTTTCGATAGACTCTTCAAAACGTGTGGCTTTAAAGGGTTTTAACAGATAGTCAATAGCATTGGCCTCGAAGGCACTAATGGCAAACTCGTCATAAGCGGTGATGAATATGATTGTGCCCTCAAAATGATTTCCCACCTTTTTGAGTACATCAAAACCAGTCATATCCTTCAATTCGATATCTAAAAGTAGCAGGTCAGGTTTTGTTTTGCGGATTAGGTCAATAGCCGTAACTCCGTTTTCAGCTTCCCCCACAATAGCACATCTTTGATCGGGTTTGAGCAAATTTCTCAATCGACTTCTCGCAGGAGCTTCGTCATCAATAATCAATGTTCGTATGGTCTTCATAGCGGGATTCCAATTTTATTGACCACCCAATCGCCATCTTGCTCAAGGCTGAAGGACGCCTCGTTTCCAAAACTGTTTTTGAGCCTTTCAGACAAATTATTAAGACCAATTCCAGGGTCTGTATTATTCAGACTCCGACCATTATTTATGACTAAAATCACGAGCTGACCGTCTTCCTTGACTCCACTAATTCTTACTTCGATGGATTCAACGCCCTCCTTGTAGCCATGTTTAATAGCATTTTCAACTAAAGGTTGAAGGAGGAAAGGAGGGACCTGTGTATTAAGTACAGCATCGTCAAATTTTCTTTGAATAACCAACTGATTTTCAAACCTCTTTTGCTCAATATTGAGATAGGAATCCAGGATTTTCAGTTCTTCACCAAGAGTTATCTTTTCACTAAAATCAGTATCGAGAGAATTCCGTAATAAGTCACTCAAATCGGCAACCATATCCTGAGCAGCGTCCTTTCCCTCATCCATAACAGACGAAATGCCATTAAGAGCGTTAAACAGAAAGTGGGGCTGGAGTTGATTTTGTAAAATAGAAAGCTTGGTTTCGGTTAGTTCCTGGGCCATCTGCTTTTCTTTTTTTATGGCTTCAATCTTGGCTTGAAAATAGTCTATGGCGAACAGTACTGAAATAAATACCAGGAAGTAGGTGACGTTGTGATAGAGTCCAAAAATGATCTCCTGACGTGTATCTTTCCAAATACTCTCAAAGTCCAGCACTCCGGCAATAAATGCATTGGCCGATCGATTCAAGAACGAGATCATAATGCTGGCGATGAGACCGGCAACTATTAACCCAAGAATTTTCACCCAAAACTTGGGTAGGGATTTTAGGAAATTATAAATGGGAATGACAAATATTATGATAATAACACCTCCCACGATAAAGCGGATTGAGGGCGGTATTATCAAGTTGGCTAGGTTGTAGACTTCAGGTTCGAATATTTCTGTTGTCAACAATTGCAGACCAAGAAGGCCGCAGATTATTGCCCAGACTATAAGCAATAATTTGAGCTGTCTTCGATAGAGTGGTGCTGACTTCATGCACTAAAAATAGCTGCGTTTTTTTACTATCCTCCAGATTTGCAGTTTTCAACGTGGATTTTCGTCCATCTTTCATAGCGCATTCCTGGGTTAACATATCAAGAAAACAGACCTCTGCATCAAATCAAAATAAGGCCTGAACCAACTGCTTAGATTGGGGTATACCGAAAAGAATTGAAAACTAAACTTTAATCAAACAACAATGAAAAAGCATGTCTTATTAGCTATGTGTATGGCCCTAACGGTATCGTTGAGTGCCCAAAATAGTGCTTCAAATGTCCTGGATAAAATGAATGGCTTGTATGATCAGTTTAATAAATCATATGATGCTGATGACGTAAAAGATGAATTAGTAATCGTTTTTGTCCCTGGTGGGGACAACCCTTTTGGAAAAGTATATGACAAACACAAGGGGAAAAAGATCAATACTAATGTTCAATTCATAGGAGGGTTCAAGGAGATGATGAACAACATGTCCAAAGACTCAAAGAAAAGTCATCTTCAGGATGCTTTTAAGGCGAGATATGGGAAGGACCATTTTACCATTTTACTTGATTTGGACAGTGATGTACAAACAGTTTTAGGAAATAAAGGTTATGCGATTGCCATAATTTCTAAGAAGAAGAATGCGCTCGACTCAATGGAAGACTTTGGTTCTGATCGTGCAGCCTTTTTTCAGGCCTTAAAAGAGTACATGAAATGATTATTCTCGAACAAATCGAAAAGGTCTATTCGAGTTTGGCGGGTGATGTACACGCCTTGAAAGGGACGGATTTGCAAATTCAACAAGGGGAAAATGTTGTGATCGTGGGCAAATCGGGTAGTGGAAAATCCACTCTGCTCAACGTGATTTCCGGTATTGATCGGCCCACTTCAGGTAGCGTCTTTGTTTTTGGGCAGGATTTGAACACGCTGAAGGAGAACGAATTGGCACTTTGGAGGGGGCGAAATATTGGAATCGTCTTTCAGTTTTATCAGTTGCTTTCTACACTGTCGGCCTTGGATAATGTGCTGTTCGCAATGAGCCTGGTTAACAAGGTACCGAAGACAGAGCGAAAACTAAGGGCAGAGTTGTATTTGGAACAAGTTGGGTTGGATGCGAAAATGAAGAAGTTCCCGAGTGAGTTGTCTGGAGGTGAGCGCCAAAGAGTGGCTATTGCCAGGGCGCTGGCCAATGATCCAAAATTAATTATTGCTGATGAACCCACGGGAAACCTCGATAGTAAAACAGGTTCTCAAATTGATGAATTGTTTGCCAAACTCAGCGAACAGGGAACCACGTTGATAACTGTCACCCATGCAAATATCAAAGACAAGTATTTCGATCGAGTCTTTAATATCAGAGATGGTGTTCTCTCTGATGAAACTGAGCTTCAAAATGCTATGGCGGTATGAGGGTAATAGTTAATAAACTGATCAGGGATTTTTGGCAGGCTAAGGGAAAGCTTGTGCTATGTTTGGTGGCAGCTTGCCTGTCGGCCTGGGGTATAAGCACCATGGTCTACAGTTATTTAATGGCGGAAAGAGATTTCGAGATCAACTTCGCCACAACGCTTCCTGCCGACTTTGAGATTTTGGTGGATGACTATAAACCCGGGCTTGAAGAATTGTTCTTAAATGCCGAACACGTGGTGGATCTGGAAAGGCGAGAAATTGTAGGTGGCAGGGTAAAGGCTGCTGAAGGACACTGGATGCAGTTGCAACTTTTTGCTGTGGAAGACATTGACAACATGCGAATGGATGTCTTTAAAGTGCTTGAAATGCCGGAGCAAAAAGAAGGGGCCTTATTGATTGAAGTTAATGCAAATACTTTCTTAGATGACAACCTGGACAGTCTTGAAATTCAATTTGATGGAGATAAGAGTGTAATCTGGAAGAAGTCGGGAATTAGCCATGATCCAAGACTTGCTCCTGCCAGAATGGAAAGAGCGGTCTACGCACAGATAACTTCAATTAAGATGATAGAACCCTATCTAAAGCCGGGTAGAAGGAGGTTTTTGGTAGATACTGATGTTAGTATGGACAAGGGTGAGCTACAGAAGGTGTCAAGGAACCTGGCTTTGATTGCCGAGTCTGCCGGAAGTGAGATTGTCTATGTCAATATTCCAGAGCCTGGAAAACACATGCATCAGAATATAGTGGATGGTATCTCATTTCTTCAAGAGAGTACTGGTCTGATTATCTCAGGAATGGGGGTGGTGCTTCTATCATTAATTCTCTTGACCTGGATATTGCCTCAAGTGAGTGAAGTTGGAGTAATGAAAGCAATTGGGGCCTCTACCCGGAAAATCTTCTATGGCTACTGCGTAGTACTTTTGATGATTATTTTATTGGGTATGGCCATTGGTATGCCACTCGGTTATCAAACAGCTAAGCAATTCAATGGCATTATTGCCTATGTGCAGAATTTTCAGACGGTTGAGACTATACTTCCCGTTCCCTACCATATTCTGGTAGTTTTGATTGGGTTGATTATACCTTTTTTCGTTGGCGCAATTCCTCTTTTTAAAGCATCAAGAACCACTGTTCATGAGGCCATGAATAAGACCTTCTACATTCCTGGGAAAGCTATATTCAGAGCGTTTCAGAATCTTATCTCTGGTGTTGAAAAGAGATACGGAGTTAACAATCTCTTTCGCAACAGTGCAAGAACCGCCCTAATAGTTGCCTTGACCGCAGTGGGAATTGGACTCTACTTCACCGGGGCCAACTTTGAGTATTCGATTCATAGTGAAATGGAGCGCTTTGGAGAGGAAACCAAATACGCTATTCGCATGCGATTTGCCAATGAGATGAAGATAAAGGAAGTCGATTATTTAAATGACCTGCCTTTTGTTGAACAAATTGCCCCAATGAAAGACGTTCGGGTGACCTATCGTCCACCCAATGCAGCTTTTACCGAAACTCGTGTAATGAGAAGGCTTTCTCCTGACCATGTAATTGAGGAGTCTTTTGTTTTGGAAGGTGAGTTGGATGCTAATTGCGCAGATTGTTTTTACATAAGCGGAGAAGGTATAAAGGATGAATTCAGAGAAACAGATTTCGGAATGGAAGTGGAATTTACGTTGGCATCTGGTGAGAAAAAGACCTATCGATATGCTGGAATATTCAAGGATATGGCTGCCATTGGTTCACCTTTTTTTGTGTTTGACAATGAGCCTGATAGTTTCAACGCGCTTGCCTTTATGATTGATAAGACCGTGCCGTCATACCAGGCAAGTGATCAAATTGATGATAAATTGCTGGACAATGGTATAGATGTGGCTGGTACAATGAATGTTGATCTAAGGCTTGCCTCTTTGGAAGGGCATTTGGAACCGACTTATGTGATCATTAAATCAATCGGATTATTTACCATCTTAATCGGCTTTCTGAGCCTGCTCATCGTATTGAATTTAACAATTCAGGAGAGGACAAGAGAGATTGGGGTGTTGAAATCAATTGGCTCATCATTCCGTAAGGTTTCAAGTCTGTTTCAAAAAGAATTCATGTTAGTAAATCTGTTTTCCATAGCGCTTGGCGTACTGGTTGCAATCCCTCTTACCTCAAGTTTGTGTAGAGTTTTTGGTCAAACAGTGATTTATCATGATATCCCGTCATCAATTGATTGGATGGGTATCGGTCTTGCAACTTTCATAATCTTGCTCATACAAACAGCATTGATAACCCTTTTTAACAGAATGAAACTCAGGAAGAACGCCAGAGCACTATTGGATTTCAATTTTTAATTTTCAGTCCCGAAAGTGACATCAACAAACAAGTTCAAGGAAACGCACTCTCTTTCAATGGACTTGTTGATCAGAGCAATGGCCTCCTGTCCATTTTGAGCTTCACCTACAATTTCACAATGAATTGTAAGCTGGACTACACTTGATGCTTAACTGGTATTCCATTCAGCATTTATTTGGGATAGATGCGTTGGCGACTGCCTATCTTTAATGATCTTTTTAGCAAGTCACTTAAACTCTTTAATGCAGTGAGAAAATTATTGATTGTAATCGTTTTAGGTTGTTGTGGAATTCTAAATATAAAGGCCCAAAACCCGAAGATTGAGTATTTGGCACATGCCGCTTTTATATTGGAATCTTCCGAAGGTACCCGTGTGCTGATTGATCCATATCAGAGTTACTTTGCTCTAGGATATGAATTTCCAACAAAGATCGATGTGGACTTTGTTTTAATCACCCACCCACATTTTGACCATGACGCCAGTAAGCACTTTAGTCAAAATGTTCCGGTATTTCGAGAAGCAGGGGAGTATAGCTTTAATGATGTGACATTTACAGGGATAGCAAGTAAACATGGAGGTGCTGAGGAAATGAGTAAACGGGGCTTTCAGGCTTACAATACCATTTGGGTAGTGGAAATGGACGGTATTAAAGTTGGCCACTTGGGGGATAATGAGGTGGTATCGGATGACGAAGTGGCCGCGCTAGGCAATATGGACTATATCATAGGACAACCCACCGATGCCCATTTTGAAAAATTTAAAGGAGATGCTACCTACATTCCCAATCATTATCTTCTTCCACAGATCACTGATTACAAAAACTGGATGCAACCGGTCGATGAATGGTTAACCGGTAAGGAATCCATTAACAATGTGAGTGGCAATAGTACTGAACTGACTAAATCGATGACTTCAAGCATTTTGCACTTGCAGCCGTCCGCTACAGTAAGCGCATGGCCAGAAGACTATGTTAAAGCGCTGGTCGAGACCGGAAAAGCCTCGGCATTGCTTCGCACAGGTAAGACTGATGTTGCAGAAGAAGCAATGTCTCACCTGAACAAAGTGATTGAATTGGCACCTTATACCCTGAATGGCTATTTGCAGAAAGCGAATTTGTTGGCAAGGCAGGAGAAACATCAGGAAGCTGTTGAGCTAATGGAAAAAGCTTTGGCAAGGACACCTAATGCTGATTGGAGTAGGGAGGTGAGCGCGAGAAAACTGTTGGCTCAAGGTTATGATAAGTTGGGGCGGTTCCAATTGGCACTACAGCAATATCGATGGCTGGCCAGACATGATCGCATCACTAATCTTAATGATATCAAAGCAGCACAAGATTACATTACTAAATTTGGTAACAAATAGGTGAAATCTATTTGGGTATGGCTTTAACCGAACATCTTTTTGTATATGGGTCATTGGCCCCTGGCGAGGAGAATGCACATCACCTGAGCGGGCTTGAAGGTTCATGGGTACCGGCCAAGGTAAAAGGATATTTAAAAAAAGAAGGATGGGGAGCATCCCTTGGATTCCCAGGTATCATATTGGATGAGCGTGGAGAAACCGTCAATGGCTTTGTGTTTTCTTCACAGGAATTGATTGTTCATTGGAAGAGGCTGGATGAATTTGAAGGGGAGGAGTATGAACGGGTTTTGACCTCAGTCCAGACTGCTAATGGCAATATTGAGGCTTATGTTTACAGGCTTAAAGGGAATTAAATTTCTCTTTCTCCATCTTTGAACTAAAGTTTGATCTTTCTTATCAAGGCCCATCAGCCTTTCCATGACTTGTGCACTCCATTGCTTTGAACAGCACTGTCTTGTTTTCACAATGCTTTTCTAAAAAACTAGGTATTAATATCAGGCGAATAGAAACCTCTGTCGTTTACCAACCCTTTGACTTTTTCTTGTGATGTATAAGGAAAGGTCCAGGCTTATGGGCTAGAAACAGTTAAAAGGAGAAATGGAAAAAATGAAAAAGATTAATGTGAGAAAGGTACTTATTGTCAGGTTATTGCCTGTCTTGTGCATGTTTATATTATTTGCCTGTGGTAATGATGAGGATTTTTCAGATAATGGTGAAATCAATATTGATTCTCCCGGCAATTTTGGAGAAGGATTAAAAATTTTGGTGGACGCTTCTCATGGAGGTGGTGGCTGGTGGTTCCCTCAGGAAGGCACATATGATCCGGACAAATATCATCAAGGAAGCCCCCTCGCCAATTATTTTAGACAAGCGGGGTTTACGGTTGATGAACTTGGAAGAGGTGATATCATCAATGATGCTGTGCTTGAGGATTATGAGTTGATCATCAGAACCGGAAGTTATGCGGATTACAAGCCACATGAATTGGAAGCCTATCAAAATGTAGTGGATGATGGAGTGTGCTTGTTAATGATTACCGATCACAGAACGAATGCTCTTTATGGAGACAAGCTGGCAGAAATGCTGGGGTTGGAATTTGACGGATCAGTGATTGAGTACAAATCCGCACGAGGCGTTCCCTATTCAGATGTTGTTCGATTTGCAGATCATGCCATCACCGAGGGGATAGAACTACTGGATAGAATTCCTGCAGCTTCTGCATTGATGAATGCCGAAGAAAACAAGAACATCCGGGTTTTGGGATGGTTTTCAGAAGACGCTTATGTAGATCTTAATTATAACGGTATTAGAGATTCAGATGAGCCTACAGGTATGCCATATATGGGTTTGCTTGAACACCCCAGATCCAGAATATTTTTCCTGACAGACATCAACAAATTTGAATTCATGCCAGCGCCACTTGTTGAGAACCTCGGTCGCTGGTTTGTTAAGCAACACAACTTTCTTCCAGACTGATCGGGTGAAAGATTGCATAGAAAAGAAAAATCCTCAAAGTCGTTGAAAGATGAACCTGAGGATTTCTTTTTTGCCCTGAACTCTGTTCAGCTTATTTCGTGTAGGCCATTTTTCTTGTAATCTTTCTCATGAGTCGATTGATTAGGTTGTCCATATTACTTCCTAATGAACCATCCAATGATCTGTGATAGTTGATTAATACTTCACTGTCTTTAGCATTATAGATATACAAATTCATGACGGCCTTGTTAGTAGCACTTCCACCCCAGTTGAATACCGATTCGATGAGGAGGGCGGTTGCTTCTGAAATTGGTTTGTCTGTCTTGAAGGAGCCCATAACCACTGCATCCACGCCTAGCAATTCTGCCAATTCAGTTGGTGTGTAGTTTTGAGCACTTTTTGTATCAATCATGGCTTTGTTAAGAATGGCATTGGTAATGGCCGGATCTTGAACCTCAACACTTAGCCCTTTCCTCTTTTCCCTGGTCAACAACCAAGAATAGAGGGCGGCTTGAATTCCAATTGACTCCGAGTCTTCCATTCGTTCAAGCTGTCCTGGGCTAAGTCGTTTCATTTGTTTCGGCCTCAGGTTTATCGAGGTTTTAAAGGGCATGATAGCGATGACCTCGTGATCTTGAGCAAGCTCATCAAATTGTGGATTTTCATAAAGTCTATTTTGAGAAAAAGTAGTTAGGCTAAGGAGGCCGAGAAAGATGACAGTAAAAATGTATTTCATTATTGAGTTTTTGTTTGTTCGGTCTTGGTTTTCCAAGAACCATACCAAAAGCAAATATGTGCAATCGGTTTATATTCTTGGTTGCATTAAAAATGCGATTGGATACATTACCCACAATGCAAGCGGTTCGGAGTCTATATAAAAAGATCGGCTTTTATGAGATTGAACCATACTATGACAATCCAATTAAGAGTACGGCATTTATGGAAAAAGAATTGGGCTAATTGTTCCAATAGGTTCTTGTTTCAATAAGTTGATTGTCCTTGTTATACTTTTTTTCTGTTCTGTACTTAAAGGTTGAAGACTCAATCACCTCTGTTATCTCGTTTCCCTGATCATCATATGCGTAGGTAGATTTCGATAGGCCGGATTCGGAACTAAATGTTCTATCTGAGACAAGTTGATTCTTGTGATCAAATTCAGAATCAGAAACCCAAAGGAGCTTGCCGTTTTTAGTTGAAAGAGATTCAATTTGATTACCCTGTTTATCATAGCTATGTGCAATCATCGTAGTGTCTGGGGTTAATTCTTTAAAAAGTCTTTGAAAAGAGTAATCCCAGCTTAATGAAATTGTTTGGTGGTTAATGGTGTCCCGATATTGAGGCAAAAGGACTACTCTTGAAGTATCTACAGACAGAATTTCTAATCGCATATTCGCAAGGTCTCTCTTGTAGATAATTGATATCCTATCCGTTTTTTGAAGCTTCCCCTGCGAGTACTGATACTCGGTGAAATCCTGACCAGAGCCGCTAGAATCCATGCTGTAGGTCAATTGATTGTCTTTGTTAAACCTTTGAATAAGAATGTCTGACAGGGATGTGTCTGTTTCTGTTAAATCGTAAACGACTTCTTTCAATAAGTTTCCATTATTATCATATTCCTGTTGTGTTAAATAAGAAAGGTAGGGGACCAATTCACTATTAAGGAGTTGGTTTTCTTCTTTCACCCATACAATATTTCCGTTCCTGTGGTAGGAGTAGGTAGTAATTTCATGAGGTCCCGATTCGGAATTGTCAAGCGTTGTGGAGCAGCCGATAGTCAGTAGACTAATAAGGCAAAGAAGTAGCGAACACTTCATATATACTTCAATCGATTTCAATTTTTATGGTTGGAGCTTTGTGGTAGGGTACTCTAATCAAACTTATAGCAAAATAAAGCAGAAAGGGTGCTGTGATTAATCCGGGAGTATAATTCAATTGCACAATGGCCCAGATGGGATGACCAATGCCGTTGATAATTTCAAGAATAACCCAGAAGCCCATTAGGCCTCTGGCAGAGGAATGGTCTCTATTTATAGAAAAGGCCCAGCAGAGTATCCCGAAAACAAAAAGGCCGATGTTGATTATGAGAAATCCAGTCTCAAGATTTTCTGAAATCAATCCGCTAAGTGCTGTGGCTGGTGGGAATACCTCCCAAAGTTTGCCGACATATTCCTCGATGGAATGCAAACCCTGAAAAATGACAAGTATTAAGAAAACTCTTTTAATCCTGGGATTCATCTAAATTTTGATGTGCTCATTTGAATTTAACCAAAAGTGTTGATCTAGGCTAATTCTATTCTCAATGCCGCAATAACTCTTATGTGTTGGATATTTCAGCCCCTTTTTTGTTTAATGGGGCATGGCAAAATGCTAGCTGGAGCCAAAAATCAATCCGATTTGGGACTCCTATTTGGAGATGGTAATCGACTTATTTGCCCACTCAATAAGTAGGTCTTGATCGTCACGCACATCTACAGGTATGGAAAAATAAGGCATCTTTCCGTGTTGATGGCCGCCTGCCTGTTCAAAGTCAGCTCGATTAGATTGATCTACTTTCAAGTAAGCCTCGCCTTGAGAATTCATCAAACCAAACATTTTGTCTGCGTGAAACAGACCGTGTCCACCAAACATCTTTTTTGAAGTAATACCTTCAATTGCTGACAATTTTTCTACAAGTTCTTCCGCGGCCAGTGTGGCATCCTGCGTCAATTTATCCCCTTTAATCCCCATACTCTTTATTTGATTAGTTCTTCTAAGTGATTGAACATCCCGTTCCAAGCAGCCTCGCGATCACTCATTTCGTCAGCCGCTTGATTGATTTCCTGTGTGAGATTTAATTCACATTTTCCTATCCCAAGATCATTAATTTTAATGGTGACGGTACTGTCTGGGGGTGCCGATTCCAAACCTTCATAGCCATAATCATAAACCAGCAAATTGGGAGCTTCTATTCGAGTGTAAAGCCCTTTGATCAAAAACCGATCACCCATAGGCTTGATTAGTTCGACTGATAGTTCACCGCCAACCCTGAGGTCAACACTCACCTCCCCAACCTTCAATTGTCTTGGACCAAACCACTGAGCCAATAATTCCGGTTGAATCAACCAATTAAAAAGATCGGAGGATGAACAATTGAAGACACGATTGACGACAACTTTACTTTGTGGCATTTGGACTGTTTTTATTCACCAATTGTTCAAGTTGATCAAAAGACTCGTTCCAGAAACTTGAATAGTAGGAAATCCACTTTACTGAATCCATAAGTGCTTTTCTATTTAAAGACAGCCTTCGGTATTTGCCGTCTTTCTTTTTGATCAACACACCGGATTGCTCCAATATCTTGATATGCTTGCTTAATGCCTGAAAGGAAATATCGAACGATTCTGACATTTCTAACAGGGTAGAATCGCCATGATGTAGCAATTCTATTATCTTTCTTCGATTCTTCTCGGAAAGCGCATGAAATACCCTGTCAGGATCAGTCTCAATTTCAATCATTCTAAACTTCAAAACCAGCGGCCACCAAATTCAGGTTTTCTGATTTTGGAGGATTCAATGGTTCACTTGCCTTTAGTGCCATCCTGAAGTTAGTGAATTCTTCAACCTCATTGAGCATAGATAATGTTTCTCCGTTTTTGGCCATATTGATGTGAACAAATGTCTGGCCATCATCCAGGGTATAAGAGGAGTAGAGCATTCCTTCAATAGGGTTTTCTCTCAACCTTTTCATCACTTTTTCAATGTTCGCCTTATTCTGCTCAACATATTCTTCCTTAACTGTATACTGTACTTTTACCGCCTTCATCTCTATTCTTGATTTGAGTTTTTAAAGGTAATTAATAATTATTCATTCAACCAAATAGTTGAATGAATAATTTAAAGACAACACCTGTTTCGGGATAAAGAATCCTGCTATCTTCGCGCGCTTAATTTGAATCTAGAAACTCGCACAAGCGAGCTGCGGTAATGATCAAGAAATATTTTAACCTCTTTGACCTTTCTCAGAAGATCGACCATAAGACAGAAGTACTGTCAGGTTTAACAGTGGCACTTGCGCTGGTTCCGGAAGCAGTGGCTTTTGCCCTAATTGCAGGACTTTCACCATTGACCGGATTGTATGCCGCCTTTGTGATGGGATTGATTACTTCCATTTTTGGTGGAAGGCCCGGAATGATTTCAGGAGCTACCGGAGCCATAGCGGTGGTGATTGCCGTACTGGCTAAATCACATGGTGTAGAATATATTTTTGCCACGGTTGTTTTGGCCGGACTCATTCAGGTAGCTGCAGGCCTTTTGCGACTTGGCAAGCTCATGAGATTGGTACCGCACCCTGTGATCTTTGGTTTCGTTAACGGATTGGCCATTATCATTTTCATGTCTCAGCTTGATCAATTTAAAGATGCAGAGGGTGCATGGCTGACGGGCTCTTCCCTGCTTATACTTTTAGGACTTGTTGTACTGACGATGTTGATAATATGGGGCATTCCTAAACTCACCAAGGCAATACCATCAGCCCTTGTGGCTATTTTCACAGTATTTGCGATTGTGACTTACTTTGGACTGGACACAAAAACGGTAGGGGATATGGCTTCAATTCAAGGAGGTTTTCCACCTTTTCATCTTCCCGCTGTACCCTTGACCTTAGAAACATTGATAGTGATTTTGCCATATGCCGCAATTGTGGCTGGTGTTGGTTTGATTGAAAGTTTATTGACCTTGAATATTGTTGATGAAATTACCCAGACCAGGGGGCGAGGCAATAAAGAGGCCGTTGCTCAAGGTGCAGCCAATATACTGTCGGGCGTATTTTCTGGTATGGGAGGTTGCGCCATGATCGGTCAAAGCCTGATCAATATATCCAACGGAGCCCGGGCCAGACTTTCCGGTATTGTGGCTTCTGTAATGCTTCTGATTTTTATAATGTTTGGAGCAAGCGTAATCGAACAATTACCTATGGCAGCCTTAACCGGGTTGATGATAATGGTTGCCATCGGGACCTTTGAATGGGCGAGTTTAAGAGTCTTCAATAAAATGCCAAAGTCAGACATCTTTGTAATGGTCTTGGTGACGCTTGTAACGGTCTTTCTTCACAACCTTGCCCTGGCGGTAGTGGTTGGTGTGATTATTTCAGCCCTCGTGTTTGCCTGGGACAACGCCAAAAGAATTCGGGCACGAAAGCATATTGATGAGGATGGGGCAAAACACTACGAGATATATGGGCCTTTATTTTTTGGGTCAATAGCAGCATTCAATGAGAAATTTGATGCAAAAAATGATCCTGAGGAAGTGGTAATAGATTTTGCTGAAAGCCGGGTTGTGGATATGTCCGCCATTGAGGCTTTAAACAAAATTACCGAGCGATATCATAAGTTGGGAAAGAAAGTACATTTAAAACACCTAAGTCCCGATTGCCGATTACTCTTAAAAAATGCAGGAGAGATAATCGAGGTGAACGTTATGGAAGACCCAACCTATAAGGTTGCCGTAGACGAATTGGCCACTTAACTTTTCGGATTATCAAATCCCATCATTGTCTTAATGTTTGCCACATTTTGAGAATCTGTGAGCCGTTCAAGAAGTTTAAAGGCCACATCAACGGCAGTTACCGGTGACCACGAAGTGATAATGTTCTGGTCTTCAACTATGGGCTTGTCAATGACATTTACACCAAAAGTCCGCAGTTGGTCTTGACGCTCAGGGCCAATATTGTAAGTTGTGCCATTTCTTCCGTTGAGTACACCACTGTTGGCAATGGGCAGTGCTCCTGTGCAGATTGACGAAATAACCTTCCCTTTTTGGTCAAAAGCCCTGATCAACTTTTGAAAATCATTGGAAAAAGCATCTCTATAGAAGCCATAAATCTCAAAACCCCCAGGGATGGCCAGGGCCTCATACTCATCTGTATTTACCTGATCCAAGGTCAAGTCCACTTCAACTTTGAGCCCGAATGTGCTTTTGATGTTTTTTGTAGCAGCTGCAGTGACTAACTCGATCTCCTGAGAACCATAAGTCTTGTCCCAGCCCAATACATCGATGAATACACTGGCTTCATAAATTTCAAAACCATCGGCTAATAACAGGAGTACTTTTCTCATAGGATAATTGTTACCAATGATTAACCAGCAATTGGCAGATTTAATTCCTCAGTTATTCAAAGAGAATTCCCATGTTCCGGAATGAAAGCCATTCCCAAATTCACTGCTACCTCCAAAAAGAATAAATTTCTTCTTTTCCTGATCGAAACCCAGTGCCCCGGAAAGCCTTGCCTCTGGTGAGTCGGCTGTAGTGATGAGCTGCCACCTTTCTTCAGAAAATCTCCACGTTTCATTACTAACCTGTCCGCCCCATCCACCAAAGAGAATTCCATTGCCATTTTGGTCGAATTCCATGGTATGTGCCATTCTTGGGGAAGGAGCTTGATCAAGCTTGATTTCTTTCCATTCTCTACCATTAAACACCCACGTGTCATTCAGAAGATCTTGTCCATTATTACCCCCAAAGAGAATCAGGTTTCCGGTTTTTGGGTCTTCGACCAAGGTATGCCCCATCCGTTTTTCCGGCCCCTCGATTGTTAGTTGGCCCCAGGTTTCACCATTGAATGCCCAGGTGTCACCCGTGAACTCACTGCTGTTTCTTCCTCCGAATAATATGGTTCTTTTGCTTTTGGAATGGTAGGCCATGGTGTGAGAACTTCTGGGCGATGGTCCTTTGGTCTTTACTTGGCTCCAGCTGTTTTCCTTAAATATCCAGGTATCATTGAGTTCGACACGATTTTTGTCCTGATCGAATGAACGCCCTCCAAAGACTACTAACTGTTCCCGATCTTTTTCATAGATAATGGGCAGATCCCAGCGGGGTGTTGCTCCGGAGGGCAGTTGTTCCCACTGATCATCCTTCCACCTCCAAAGATCATTGAATCCATCAGAAGCACTGTTCTTGCCCGCAAAGAGATAGAGTGCAGCAGAATCAGAGGCCAGGTTTTGAACGTATCTTGGAGCTGGTCCCTCTAATTCCATTTTGCTCCATTCCGCTGAGTCCTGAAGTAGAATAAATAATAAGAAGAGGCAACTTCGCATGTTGCAACCTACTTAGGACAAACCTCTTTTTTCAGAGATTTCGACAAATGACCCGATGTATACTTCTTAAAGCATATTGTGACCCTCTAACGTGACTGCCGACCAATAAGCTTTACATCTGCACACCATAAACGTCCGCCAATGGCTCAGGGATTTTGTCTTTGTCTTCATCGATCATTTCACGCATGTCAATCTCAATACCTCGTGCGATCGTGGAAATTGGTACATCGTTGGCTGATCCTTCAAACGGATTTTCGCCTACTGTTCCAATCCTCTGCATGGTATGAAATATCCAGGAGACGATGACTGTAAACGGAATAGCAAGCCAGACAAAAGAAGAGCCAATCACCGGGAAATTTTCAGCAATTTTCACTCCAATCCTGGCAAATTCCGGGATAACTCCAAGTGGTAAAAGAATAATGAAAATCCAAACGAAGTCCTGGCTGAGTGTAGCATACTGACGTGGGTAGGGGAAGTTTTTGATACGTTCAGATTTCCCTTGAAGATCAAACAATTCCTTAAGCACCCCTTCCAATTCCAAATAAGAAAATTCCCAGACATGGCCACTTTCCTTGAGCCTGCTCAAATGGGAGGATTGCAAGGACAAAAGCGCTGCAGACTTGTTAGTTTTACTCAATATATGAGCTAGTTCTTCTTCTGAAAGTAATGGCTTTAAATCATCTTCAAGGCTCACTTCCATCTCCGGAATATGCATCATTTTCTGCCACTCCTTATTGGTTTTGTGTTCAGCGAACACCTCCCAAGTTTTCTTTTGGCGCATGGCGTGGCGCAAGGCCGACATCCAGGCAATGTGTCTATATACTAAGGTTCTTTTGTGTTGATATAGTTCGTCTTCTGTATTGGTCTGAACAGCGTGTTCATTGTTGATCATATCTTTAATCATCATGGTCCAAGTCCTGGAATTGTTCACAATGCCACCCCAAATTTTTCTTGCCTCCCATATTCTCCCATAGGCGGCATTGTTTTGAAAACCGATTAAGAATGCGACAGCCGTACCAACGAGGGCAATTGGAGTCCAGGGAAGTTGAAGCCATTGAAAACCGATGATTTCAAATAAAGCGGTGGGAACAAGGGCAATGCAGAAGAAGGCAAGGGTTTCCCATCTGGTCCACAATAACATGCTCTTGAAGGAGTATTTCTTTTTGATGTACATATTGATTTTGCTAAATGATGCTTGTTCAATATGCTAGAAATTACCCGAAAAGCGAAGGACAATTGAGTTATGATGGAGTGCATAGCACGGGAAATAGAAAGGAACGCCTGCCAAGCGCCCCTTTACTCACGTTGCGAAAAATCACAGACCGACCTATGATTCTTCTTACTTAAAGAAATTATCTTGAGGACTACAGGCAACAAGCCTGGAATCTTCAAGGGCCATTGCTCTTAAATCAGTTGGAAAACCCGGTGTTTGCATCATCTCAAAGAACTTCATCTTATTAGGGTATTTAATAATAAACATGGCATCCCATAACACTTCATCCGCAGGAGCCACAAGATTGTAGAGAGGCTTCCCGTACCAAATCACTTCAGCTCCGAGCTTGTCACTGAAGGTCATTGCTTTTTTGATGTATCGCTCATAAACCTGACGTCCAGTTTCACCTGTTTCAGCCACTTTGGTCTTGAACTTCACAAAGTTCGCCATGAGTAGAGGCTGGTCATTAGGAAATTGCGTGAACTGCTGAAACTGTTCATCAGTGGAGTGTAACGTCTTTTCTCTTTTTGTTTGTCCCATAATATTCGTGGTTGCAAGGCACAAACAAACTAACAGTATTGTATACTTATTCTTCATCTTTTTTTGAGTTTTTGTGATTCATTTTTCATATATCTGTCCAGTGTTTTCTGAAATATCGGTTTGGAAGGTTTTGGCATTTCCTTATCCATTATTTTTCCCTCCGGGCTAATCAATACGTATTGGGGCATCAGCGTGGAAAGTGACTTTTTGCCTTTGTCATCCACCATTTCTACCAGGTTGATGGAGAAGAATTGGTTCCTGATACTTCTATCGGTCCTAAAATTTGGTTCTGGCGGATTGAATCCTGTGATCCCTCTTTTCCACTTCCTTTCACTCTTGTCAAGATTGATCATCACCACCTTCAAACCTTTGTCCTTATATCGTTTGCTGAGTGCTATTACATGGGGCATTTCGGCTATACAAGGAAGGCAGGAGGTGGACCAATAATCCAGAAACAACCATTCTCCCTTCAGTTCTGGAAAGTTTGTACTGTCTCCATCAACTCTAATCAAAAGGCTTTCGTCTCGCAGAGTAGCCCCGGTTTCAGCGTTTTTCAAAAAGCCCTTAATTTCTTCTGCCGTGGCTTGTCCTGTTGCTCCATTGCAGGTAGTAAAAAACAGGAGGGTTGCGGCACATAAAATGTTAGGAAGAGATTTCATGACTGCCAGCTTTAAGTTGTCTTTGTTCTTTGATAAAGGAATAGGCCATGGTGATAAGCACCACCCCGAAATAGATGCCATAATATGGTCCTGGATCGAAGAGGCCCTCATCTGCAGGGGGTAGAGGGAAGGTGGCCATGTTTACTGATAGCCCGCCAACACCAATGATCACTCCGGGAATGCAAAGAATTCTTGGAATGTGTTTCTGCTTCAATAAGGCTATGGCAACGAAGACTGTACCGATGGATATGAGCACATCAAAAGTGATGTCCATTCCCAGTTGGGTGAGATTTCCAGATTTGAAGCTGTACTGGATCAACTTCTTGTTCATCTCGTCTGTTTCTGCCCTGAAGTCACGAATCATCGTGAATACCGAGCCCTGAACGATTATCATCATCGTAACCGTCATGCTGCCCAGTAGATTGAATATGAGACCCAGAATGTTGTAGACTGTATTCCGCTGTTCTTTAATAAAATAGTAGAGGGCCAGGTAACCGACAATCATTAACGGCCCCATGGTAATTTCCATTAGGGTTTGACCAAGACGGGAAAAGCTATTGGTGATCTGTAGCGGATAGGTTACTGATACAATTGCCCCGGCAACCATGCCAACTATTATGAGTTCTTTGATGTCCTTTTGCTTCATCTGCATTTTGTTTATGCACAAAAGAACGGATCAGAAGAGGGCAGGAGGCCCCGTATTAATACTTTGTGGTGAATAATTAAATGGAGGGATAAATGACTAGGCCTCTTCGCTGGACTTGCAATACAGTTCCCAGGAATGATTGAATTGGTTGATGTATTTCCGCGATACTTTGATGGGGTCTGCTATGTGATTGATGTGCAATTGATAGCCCTGACTATTGCCTTTTAGGTTTTCGATGGACTCGAGATTTACGATGTAGGAGCGGTGGCAGCGGATCATAGGATAGCGTAGTTGCTTTTCAAAACTACTCAGGCTGCCGCGCAAAATCTTCTTTTTAACGAGACTGTCCTGCAGATAGAAAATACTGGTATAGTTGTCTTCACTTTGTAAAAAAAGAAGGTCACTCAGATTAACCGACAAAAACTCATTTTTCTGGTCCGATTGTAAATTTAACTGCCCGTTCTTCCGCCTCTGACCAAGCAGAAAGAAGAACAAAAGTATCAGGGGAAAAATCGCTATAGACAGGGCTCGTTGCAATACGATGAGATATTCCGACCCGCTCAGGTATTCAAAATTTGACCAGGCGTTTTTACATACGAATATGAGTGAGGCGGCTAATGTGATTTCAATCAGGTACCAGATCAGGGGGAGATAAAATTGTTGCCCAGAAAACAACCTTCTGAACAGACGAATCAAATAAAGCTCTCCAAAAAGTAGTGTAACGCCAGTTACAAGTGCGTAGCTGGAAATTCTTAGAATGCCACCCAGTGTGAATCCGTGTGTGACCGCATTGAAGGGTTGAAGTAAAAACAGAATGAGAAATACAACAATTGTTGTCATGGCAGCGACCTGCCACTTTATGCGCCTATTTGGTAAGAATAAAGAGTTTGCAGAAATGTTAGAAGCAAAGGCCATAGGTTTCCCGTGAACTGTCTTTTGCAAAAAGACAAACGAACTGAGACAATGGTTGCTTGGCCTCGATTTGTTAGTGTTGCTCGACTGGTTTGAAGTCTTTTATGCAATAAAAAAGAGGAACGTCAACGGAAACAGAATTCCTACCAAGGCAAACTTCCACCCTCTTTTTTTAAAACTCGTTTCACCTCCCGATATGAACATGCCTGAGCTAGCAATGATAATCATGGCTATGCCAAAGATATCCGAGTACCAAATCCAGGCGGGTGTGGTGGATTGGTGTAAATCCGCCATTTCTGCCAGCACATATTTTCTACCAATCCACTCTTTTTCGCCCTCGCCAGTTTGCAAATTCACCTCTACCCGAGCCTTGTCAAATAAGATTCTTAGAGAACCATTTTGAACGCGAAAGCCCTCATAGGCATTTCCGATATCCAGCGTAGGTAATATGCTCTGAATAAACGTTTCATTGATTTCATCTGGGTTTTGCGGGAGTGTGAGTTTGATTTTCTCAACCCCATAAGAGAACTCTCTTGAGCTAAATGTTCTGCGGTGATTCAGTGCAATACCTGAGATGGCGAAGGCGATTATAAGTCCGACAAAGAAGTAAGCAATGTCACGATGCCAGTTTCGGGACAGGTTGCGAAATTTTTGACTAGTCATGATTAAGCTAGATTTTGGTGTTAATTAAATTTCCTTTCTGAGATACAAGTTATGATTTTAGTTCATGCCAACCTTACCGCGCATGGATTCGAAAATCTTTGGAGAATTGTAGCCGATACCATCTTTAAAGACGATTTCCATTTTACGGATATTCGACACATTGGCTTCCAGATCACCGTTGATCAAAACAAGATCGGCCTCTTTGCCGATTTCAAGTGAGCCGACTGCTGCATCTCTACCCAGATATTTTGCTCCATTCAATGAGGCAATTTTAATGGCCTCGGTAATGCTAAATCCGGCCTCAATAAACAACTCGATGACCCTCTGATTTGCATATCCGGCAATTGTTCTGCCTGCTCCCGTTGGGTCGGTTCCTGCAACCAATTGTCCGCCTGCATCATGGAACATCTTTTCCCAGGCCATTTGTTTTTTGAAGTTTTTCATGGAAGTAGAATCGCGAAATTGTCTTCGCAAATGACTTTTGAGCAGGGTTTCCCGAATTGGAGGACTCATGGCATCAATACCACCCCCAACTACAACTTCGCGTCCGGTATAAGGTTCAAACACTGGAAGCGTGGAGGTTATCGCGACATTTTTTGAAATGAGGTAGTCAATCAAAGCTTTCATGTCAGGACTGTCCACTGGCAATTCAGTAAGTGAGCGCCCTCTTTTGAAGGCTGGGCAAAAATCCTCAACCTTATCACCTACAAAATCGGAGCTTTGGAAAAAACCATGCTCAATATTGTCAATACCGATTTCCGCGGCCTCCCGATATGTTAGCGAACAGATATGACCGGTTACCTTTAAGTTTCTGGCGTGAGCAGCAGCCACCACTTTTTGCAAATCTTCCTTGGTCACGTTTTGATACACCTTAAATGAATTCACACCGCGATCCGCCCAATAGTTTACCATAGCCTCAGCTTCAGTCGGACTGTTGATGGTGCCCAATTCAGGAACGGGGGTTCCGGGGCGTTCTATAAACGGACTGGTTACATCCATTTTAGGTCCTAGCATTTGACCCTTAGAGGCCCTGTCCTTGATATTAAGGTCAGTTTGTGGCTGGATGCTGCCAGCTGTTCGCATTGTGGTAACTCCCCCGGCCAGATACAGTCTTGGGAAAGACCAGGTCATTTGTGCAACGCTGAACCCACCGTCAAAAGACTTTGGATAAAAAATATGCTCATGAAGCATTACCAGGCCTGGGATAACGGTTTTGCCAGAGGCATCAATCACTTCAGCACCACTTGGAAGATTGATACTGCCGCTGTTCCCCATAGCCGTGATCACGCCATCTGTAAATACAATGGTCTGATCATTTTTGGCAGCGGCCCCGGTTCCGTCAATCACTTTGGCGTGCGTGATAGCAACAGTTTTACTTTGAACCTGAACATAGGGCTGCACGGCTCTTGAAAACTGTTGAGCTGAAGATGTGAAAACGCTAAGGCAGAGGGCAAGAAGTATCAGGTAGAGGCGATTTTTCATATTTCTAAATTTGCTTTTGGGAATGTAAATAAAACTGAATTAGGGTAAAAGGCCGGATTCGGGCAACGGCTACAAAATTGGAAATGCCCAGCATGCCCGATATATTGAATCATGGAATGGATAGTTTCTTTTTTTAATGACATTCCCACCGAATTTAGAGCCGGAATATTAATAGGTGGAATCGTCCTTTTTTGGATCTTGGAGGGGATACTGCCTTTGTTCAGCTTTCAATACAAGAAAGTGCGTCATGCTGGATTGAACCTGTTCTTTACCCTGACTACAGCTATCATTGGTTTTGGCCTGGCCGGAGTGTTGTTGATGGCAAGTGATATGGTGACAGAACAACAATTTGGACTGCTCCATCTGGTTGAACTACAACTGTGGACTGAGATGATTGTTGGGGTGTTTCTTCTGGACTTAATTGGAGCCTATTTTGTGCATTGGGTGGAGCATAAGGTAAGATGGATGTGGAAGTTTCATCTGGTTCACCACAGTGACAGGACCGTTGATGTGACCACAGGTTTGAGGCATCACCCTGGTGAAACTATTTTTCGAATTGCCTTCACAATCCTGGCGGTAATGATTGTTGGCGCTCCCATGTGGCTGGTGATGTTGTATCAAAGTTTATCTGTTCTTTTTGCCCATCTCACCCATGCCAATATTAATATGCCCAAAGGCGTAGACAGGGCCCTGTCTTACCTATTTGTAACACCACTAATGCATAAAGTGCATCATCATAATACACTGCCCTTAACAGACACTAATTACGGGAATATCTTTTCTATCTGGGATCGCATATTTGGGACTTTCGCCCAGGTGGATGATACTAAGAATTTGCAATACGGCATTGATACGCACATGTCGTCTGAGGAAAACGATAGGATGGATAGTTTGCTGAAAATCCCGTTTGAGCCCTATCGCCCGCCTACGGGCTCAAAGTTTGGTGATTGAAATAATAAAGGGAACTTCGATTAACCAAGATTGTTCTTTGATAATGCTGCCCATCGAAAAGAAGTCCATACAATATTTGACAAACCAGTTTTCGCAATCAGGAGAGGTGGTATTTGTTTCTATCAGACCAAAAAGAGGAGAAATGCCGACCCAAGTAGAATCCGTAATGGCTATTGAAAGCCAAGGCCTAAAAGGAGACCATTATGCCAGCAGAGGAGGGAAAAGGCAGGTCACATTGATTTCTGTGGAACATATTATGGCTGTCTCTTCCATAATTGGTAAAGAAGAGATTGATCCTCTTTTGCTCAGAAGAAACATTGTGACTAAAGGCATTAATCTTTTGTCACTGAAAGGAAAGCAGTTCAAACTGGGCGAGGCGGTTTTGGAATACACCGGAGATTGTCATCCATGTTCGAGAATGGAAGAAAATTTGGGAGATGGTGGCTACAACGCCATGCGTGGCCATGGTGGAATTACTGCAAGAATCTTAAAAGGAGGAACGATTAAAATTGGAGACCGCCTTGAACCACTCAAAGATTAGCGCTGATTATTTAGTGGGACGGTAAGCGGTAAAATCCAACTTGAATGACCAAATAGTGGCTTTTTTTGCATGGTCAAATCCACGTCAGGATTTATGATAGTCTGGTATGCCCTTCCGTTCAGCGATGCCCTGGCCTCCACATATACTTCAATGTTGCTGCCCATTAGTCGGTACTCCTCTTTCAGGAAATGGGCAAACTTCCAAATCATAATGGTGTTGCCGTCCATTTTGTTAGCCTGCCAATCTTCCAGATACCCGCTTGTATTTATTTCAATTACCTCTCCAGTATTTACATCACGAATATAGAACTTGGTAGTACCGGATTTCCCTCTCAACTTCATGTGCCAGGCATATTTGTGGCCCTCCTCCGTCCAGTGTACATTTCCCTTGATGAGAAGATGTCTAAAAGGAAGTAATGCCTGAATGCTCACAAACAAGGCCAATATCCATAGGGTAATCTGCTGATATTGGATTCGAGGCAATTTGAGATTATCCAATATCGGGGCTTTTGATTTGACCAGCCCAAAACTGAGTTGCTTAACTGCTTTTCTTGGCCAGTCAGGGGCAAAGAAGAGTGTGGTGGCGGCAATCATAAACCAGGGAAAGATGCCAATCTGGAAAAGGCGGTCGTTCATTAAATGGAACGAACAAATGACGATAAACCCCCAAACTCTGGTGCGTTTGAAAAGCAATACAGGAACTACCGCCAAATCAAGAATCAATCCGGAATAGGACATCAACATGATCATCCAGTCCTCAGTGAAGTACTTGCCGATGACCGGAAAGTCAAGGTCATCAAGCAGCCAATTATGTAGGGGGTAACCACGGAGCCAGTCAGGGTTTAGTTTGGCAATACCTCCGAAGAAGTAGGGAACACCAATCATAAAACGGATCAGCCATAAATGCCAGCTTGGATTAAAGTTGGATCTGACCTTTTTTAAAATAAGCGAATCCACGGAAAAGGCCCGATGAGCTGGAATAAAGATCATGATAAAGCTGATCAGTATGACCAGGTAAAAATGATTGAGATAGCGGGCCTGCTCTAGTAAAAAGGTATAAGTGAAGAGGAGGAAAAACAGCACTGCACTTATCCGATAGAGAAATCCGATGGTGATGAATATGGCCAATGCTCCCAGAACGTACCACAAAATATACATGCCCTCTCCGGGTAGAGGCTGGAAATTGAAAGGGGCGTATGAAAAGTTGAAGTAAGGCTCTATCCAGTAGCGCGAAATCCAATCATATTTGAAATAGCGGGTGACCTCCCAGAACATAATGCCACCAAACATTAGTCTGAATAGCACTACAGTAGCATTGTCGATTGGAGCAAAGAGGTTTTTCAATTTGCCTTTTCCCCAAATTTCCGAGATATCGCCTTTAAGTGGCTTCATCTAATGCTGATTTACTTTCTGTATTGGAGTGATGACCATATCTCTAGAGGAATACAGAAGTAGAGTCTTGGGTGAATACATGATCGTTGTAATAAGGTTATTCACCCAAGGTAGAAAGATTGGCTAAATGCTGAAACTAATGACTAAGTACCTTTATTTTTCTTGCCAAGTGCCGCTAGGTATTCAGTGATTTTAATATCGAAACTAATATTCCAGAAACTGCCTTTTCCAAAATGGTCGTTCATCGGAGTGGCAAAACTAAAGCTAGCATCAAGGTCATTAAAGAAACTGACTCCAAAACCCAAGCCATAAACTGGGTCAGTAAAATCTTGACTTTCTGAGTTTAAAAAATCTATCTGATATAGTAGTCCTGAAACATATCCGAAAACGAAATAATCATTAATAAATGGTTCTGAGTACCCAGCACTTTTATGATATCTTCTTATGGTTTTGTTGGTTGTTGTTAAATTCTGTCCTTTATATCCATAGGCTCTTTTTTTGTTTTTATCGATTAATTTGTATTTGATTCCAACTTTTTCGGCTAGATAATAGAAATTGCGAATATCTGATGGGCCTTCATTTACCTTCGCTAAAAAATTACCACCTTGATAAGGTATTCCAAAATTAGTACCGAGAGAAAAATAGAAAGCCAATCTAGAAGTACTGTTTTCTCCAAAACGCTCATATAAATTGGTTGCTAGGGATTCCACATTTATAGTAAGCAAGTCCTGTGTTTTGTCAATCATTAGATATTTTTCAAATCCTTCCAAGAATTGAGATAGGACTACGGTGGCTTGATTGTTAGCAAATATCTGCCCAACTGGTAGCATAAACTTGGCAAGCACCTCATATGTAGAAGGTTTGTCAAGGTCGTTGATTGCTTTAATCAATTTTATGAAGTTGGTTAAGTTTATACTTATGTCCTTTGTGGCAGTCTTCATTCTTGTATTCAGAACTCTATATCTTTCCCTTAACGATTTAAGAGATTCCAATGTCAGCACTTTTTCATATTGATTCATTCTGTCGATGAGACCACTTAGGTCATTATTCAGTAAAAGATCGTATTTAGAAAGGGTAGGCTTAATTTTTTCATTGATAAAGAAGAGAATTTGGTCGTTGCTATGTTGTTTCTCTATGGATATAAGTGATGAGAGGTTAGTGATTAGCTCATCTAATTCTTTGTTTGTTTGGATTTCTTTAATAATGGGAATCGATACGTTCATCTGATTCTTTAATTCTTTTTTTAGTTTCTCTTGACTATCAGAATGAACTCTGGAATTTGTTATCTCCTGAATCTTCTTATCAATATAGTCCAGATCAATGTTGTTAACATTGGAATGGATGTCTCTAAGTATCTTAAATGACCCGAAAAGAAAATCGAGTATTCCTTTGATTTCTTGTTCCACCGCCCCGTACTCCACACTCAGAGCTTCGTTAAAGATCAAGTACTTATTCTTGTATTTGTAACTTGATTCTGGCATTTCAATGTTATGAAAGAAACCATATTCTTGGAGATAGCTGTTGTTTTTACATATGTCATACACCATGTCAATGAGAATGTGATTTGGACTTATGAAATCACAGAAGCTAGATATGTTTGTTTTGAATTTCCCTCTTTTTGATTCACTGTATGGTTTGGAAGCATTCTTAAACAATGGTAAATACACCACTTTTGGTAGATATGATAGTGTCTGGGGTTGAATTGTCGCATTAGCCGTCTTTGCCGTACGGCTACTGCTTGAAGTCGTTTGAGAGCTTGGACTAAGATTGCGCTTGAGGCTCGCATGAGTAGCAAGAATTTCGTAGTATTTTGATACGGTCGAGAAATCATCCCAAGTAAGGTTAGAGTTTTTCTTAAGCTCCTCCTTAACCTGATCTTTACCAATGAATGTTCCAACCAAATTTCTTTTAGATGGAAGATCCATCCACTTAAAATACTGAAGGAGGAATTGTTTTTCGTTGTTATTTAGATTGCCTTCTAAACTTCTCGTTCCAAGGACTTGAAGATAAAACTCGGAGATTCCTACGACTATTGCGAGTTCAGCGGTGTATCTAAGAAGCTCTTTTTTGATCAGTTTTTGATCTTTTTCCTTTAGTAAGACATTCATGGATTGACGAGCATAATTCCAAGTAGCGAACGATCCGCATTCCAAACAGTTTAGAATGAGTCTGTTCATTAACTCTTTTTTGACTTCTTTTCCCTTTTGGGATATTAATTCAAGAACTAAGTCCTTGTCGATAACACCTGGATCAAGAGCGAATTTTGAAGTACTGGCAGTAAGCGAAGGCCCAATAGGAATTTGAGCATTTGTTATACTTATTAAGAATATGGAGGTTAGTAGTGTAAATTTAAACTTGTTCATATCTATTGCTTTTAATTGATTTGTAGCAATAATATATGTGATTTAGTTAAGAGTAAAAATACAAAAACACACTACTGGACCGGAATAGAGCTAATAATAAACTATTAGAGGTTCGAGAGCTTTTCCTTAAGAACTTTGATCTTGGCCTCAGTATCTGCCTGCTTTTTCTTTTCATTGGCGACCACCTGTTCTGGTGCTCCACTGACAAAGCGCTCGTTATTGAGCTTACCTAAAATACCCTTCAGAAAACCTTGTAGCCTCTGAATCTCGCCATTGATTTCTTTCTTTTCCTCTTCGGGATCAATCTGCCTTTCCATTGGAATAAAGAACTCATCTCCTTTAATCACAAAACTTGTGGCACCTTCCACTTTCTCATTTGTGAAACTCAATGATTCTAAATTCCCAAGCTTGGTGATCACGCCTTCAAATACTTTGAATGGACTTTCATCTTTCGTTTTGATGATCAGGCCAAGCGCATCTTTTGGCGACATGCCATTTGAACTTCGGGTGTTTCTGATGTTAGAAATCACCTCAAAGGCCAAGGCGGCCTGGTTCACAATTACTTCGTCTGCACTTTTGGCTTTTGGGTAGGCCGTAATAATAATGTCGTCACCATCCTCCCGGTCTCTCAAATGCGACCAGATTTCCTCCGTGATAAAAGGCATAAATGGGTGAAGCAACTTCATGATTTCCTCGAAAAATTGGGTGGTCGCCTCTAAGGTTGAAGGGGCTATTGGCTTACCGAAAGCCGGTTTCACCATCTCCAGATACCAAGAGCAAAAATCATCCCAAATAAGCTTATAGGTGCTCATCAAGGCATCAGAGATCCTGAATTTACTGTATTGGTCTTCTACTTCAACCAAGGCCTGATTGAAGCGAGCTGTAAACCAATCGATGGCCGTTTGTTCAGCAGTACCATCAAGTGATTCATCTACTTCCCAGCCTTTCACCAATCTAAATGCGTTCCAGATTTTGTTAGAGAATTTGGCACCCTGCTTCACCAGGTCCATATCGAAAAGAAGGTCGTTACCAGCAGGTGAGGAGAAGAGCATTCCGGTTCTTACCCCATCCGCACCGTATTCTGCTATAAGGTCCAGTGGGTCAGGTGAGTTACCCAATGACTTAGACATTTTTCTTCGCTGCTTATCACGAACAATTCCAGTGAGATAAACATGCTTGAATGGCTTTTCATCCATATACTCATAGCCGGCAATAATCATTCGAGCCACCCAGAAGAACAGGATTTCAGGAGCGGTCACCAGGGTTGAAGTTGGATAGAAATAGTCTAAATCAGCATTCTTGCCTTTTATGATCTTGCCTGTTTCCTTGTCAAAGCATTCGTCATCAAAACCATTGAAGGTGGCGATTGGGAAAAGCCAGGATGATGCCCAGGTATCGAGTACATCTTCATCTTGTCTTAAATCCTCAAGACTTAGATTGGCATTACCACTTTTTGTCTGAGCTAAAGTCAATGCTTCCTCAGTGCTTTCGGCCACCACATAATCCTCTTCGCCAGAGCCATAGTAGTAGGCGGGAATTTGCTGACCCCACCACAGTTGCCTGGAGATACACCAATCACGAACATTTTCCATCCAGTGGTTATAAGTGTTCTTGAATTTGGCTGGCAGCAACTCAATCTCGTCATCCATCACGGCCTTATGGGCCTGACGAGAAATTTCTTTCATTTTGATAAACCACTGCAGGGATAGCTTTGGCTCAATGATGCTGTTGGTTCTCTCAGAACGCCCAATTCTCGTGGTAAATTCTTCATCTCCTACTAAATATCCTGCCTCATCAAAGTCTCTGATGACTTGCTTTCGGGCTTTGAAACGATCCATACCTACATAGGCCGGAATTTCACATTTCTCGTTCATGGTGCCATCGAGATTGATGGTATCGATCACCTCCAGATTGTGGCGCTGGCCAATCTCATAATCATTCGGGTCATGGGCCGGAGTAACTTTCAAACAGCCAGTACCGAATTCTATCTCTACATAATCGTCACCAATAATTGGTATCTCACGGTTGATCACAGGAACCAATGCCGTATGTCCAATCAGGTGCTTAAAGCGATCATCCTTCGGATTAACAGCAATGGCGGTATCACCCATAATGGTTTCGGGGCGTTGTGTTGCGATTACTACCTTTTCCTCTGAATCTTTGATGTTGTATTGAAACTTATAGAGTTTGGAAACTTCATCCTGATCCGCATAGATAACTTCTTCGTTGGAGACCGTGGTTTGGGCTTCCACATCCCAGTTGACCATTCTTAAGCCGCGATAGATATATCCCTTTTTATAGAGGTCAACGAAAACACGGAGTACTGCTTTGTGATAGCCTTCATCCATGGTAAAGGCCGTGCGCTCCCAATCACAAGAAGCACCAAGCTTTTTAAGCTGCTCGAGAATAATACCTCCATATTTTTCTTTCCATTCCCAGGCATGGGCCAGAAATTCTTCACGTGTGAGGTCTGATTTTTTAATGCCTTGTTCGCGCAGCATTTTCACCACCTTGGCTTCCGTGGCAATGGAAGCGTGGTCGGTCCCTGGTACCCAGCAGGCTTCCTTTCCTTCCATTCTGGCCTTGCGAATAAGAATGTCCTGAATGGTATTGTTGAGCATATGACCCATATGAAGCACTCCGGTCACATTGGGAGGAGGAATGACGATTGAATAGGGCTCTTTTTCGGCATTGACCTTGGCATGGAAATAACCTTTTTCCATCCAGTGCTGATACCATTTATCTTCTATTTCAGCTGCGCTGTATTTTGTTGAAAGTGACATTTATGTTGGCCTCAAGTATTCTTAATCCTCATTTAATGGGCAAAAATATCACTAATCAGGCGAAGTTCTAAGTTATGCCTTTAAAGTTTAAACAGACTACAAAATTAAGGCAACGATGTGTACCTTTGGGCTTGTTAGAAATTTTTTAATATATGCAGATTAAAGCAAACGATTCCTCCTTAAAATCATGGGTTGAAGTACCCGCTGATTCGGATTTTCCAATTCAGAATCTACCTTTCGGAATTTTCAAAACCGAATACTTGAATGCCGGTGCCGGAGTAGCAATAGGTGATTATGTGCTGGACTTGACCTACCTCTATGAGAACGGTTTTTTGGATGGCCTTGGCTTACCAGCAGGGGTTTTCAACCAACATACCTTGAACGGTTTTATTGGTTTGGGAAAACAAAAAACCAGGGCCGTCAGGGAGAGAATATCAGAACTGTTGCTTGATGATAATGATGAACTGAGAGATCGAAAGGCCGCCAGGGAGCTGGCTTTGATACCAATGGAAGAGGTAGAAATGCTGATGCCTGTCCATGTTCCTAATTATACCGATTTCTATTCTTCTGAAGAACATGCCAGAAATGTGGGTACCATGTTTAGAGACCCGGATAATGCCTTAATGCCCAACTGGAAACATTTACCTGTGGGTTATCATGGCCGTGCTTCGTCTATCGTAGTTTCAGGCACACCATTTCATCGGCCTAAAGGTCAAACCAAAGCTAATGATGCTGACACCCCGTCTTATGGGCCATGTAGGCTATTGGACTTCGAATTAGAAATGGCTTTTATTACCTGCAAGGAAAATGGTTTGGGAAATCCAGTGTCAACTCAAGAGGCAGAAGACTACATTTTCGGCTTTGTATTGTTTAATGATTGGTCTGCCAGAGATATTCAAAAATGGGAATATGTGCCATTAGGGCCGTTTTTAGCAAAGAATTTCGCCTCCCATAGTTCACCATGGATTGTGACCATGGATGCACTCGAAGCATTTAGGGTGAAGGGACCCGAACAAGACCCTGCTGTATTGCCTTATCTCAAATATGAGGGGAAAAAGAACTTTGATATTAATTTAGAAGTGGGCATTCAACCTGATGGGTCGGAAGAAACTGTTGTATGCAATTCCAGTTTCAAATATATGTATTGGAATGTGAATCAACAGTTGGCGCATCACACCGGTAATGGCTGTAATCTTCAGGTGGGGGACATGTACGCTTCAGGCACCATATCAGGACCAACGCCAGACTCTTATGGCTCTATGTTGGAACTGTCTTGGCAGGGTACCAAAACCATCGCGATGAAAGACGGAACTGAACGCAAGTTTATTCAAGATGGTGATACTGTGGTCATGCGTGGTTTTGCAGAAAGAGATGGCGTGAGGGTAGGCTTTGGTGAGGTTAATGCCAAAGTGCTGCCGGCCAAGTAAATTTTAATAGGGTTAATTTGTGTTGGATTGTATCAAAAGAGATTAAACTGAATGATCGTTGATCCGAAAGATATATCGACTGGAAAGCTTCATGGTTTGATGCTTGGCACTATCGGGCCACGGCCTATTGCTTTTGCGAGTACAATAGACAAGGATGGTAATGTAAATATCAGTCCGTTCAGTTTCTTTAATGTCTTCAGTGCCAACCCTCCAATTCTGATTTTTTCCCCCGCAAGACGAGTGCGTGATAATACCACCAAGCATACACTGGAAAATGTAATGGAGCACCCCGAAGTGGTTATTAACGTGGTCAACTATGCCATGGTGGAACAAATGTCTTTGTCCAGTACTGAGTATGATAAAGGGGTGGATGAATTTATCAAATCGGGCTTGACTGCAGTTCCTTCAGAAACTATAAAGCCGCCAAGGGTAGGGGAATCACCGGCTGCCTATGAGTGTGTGGTGAATGAGGTAGTGGCCTTGGGCGATGAAGGCGGAGCAGGAAATCTGATTATTGCAGAGGTAAAAATGGCTCATATTAAAGATGAAATTTTGGATGCCGATGGAAGACCAGATCCTCTAAAGGCCGATTTGGTTGGAAGAATGGGAGGCGACTACTATTGCAGGGCTAATGGATCAGCTATCTTTACACTGCCTAAGCCAAACGCCAACAAAGGAATAGGAGTGGATCAGATCCCCGATTTTATCCGCAATAGTGTAGTACTGACCGGCAACAATTTGGGTAGATTAGGAAATATCGCTCATTTGCCCGATAATGAGAATGTCTTAGCATTTTCGGAAACTGCTGAAATACAAGAAATATTCAGGCGTTTTCAGAATGACGTGGAATCTCTGGAGAATCATTTACATCAATTAGCACAAAGATATTTGGCATCAAACGACCTGGAGAAGGCCTGGTTGACGCTATTACAAAAGAAAAATTAAACAGTCTAACTACTTATTTTTTTAAATATTAATTATGAAAAAACTCATTATCGTATGTCTGGCCCTATTCGTAGCGAGTAGCGCCTTTGCACAAAAGGTCAATTTTGGACCACGTGTTGCTTTGATTTCGTCCGAAATAAAATTGAAAGATCCTTTAGCTACAGTGACTGAAGGGGATGCTCAAATAGGATACCAGGTTGGTGTTTTTCTAAGGTTTAAATTACTTGGTCTTTACGTTCAACCTGAGCTTTTAATCACGAATACCCAATCAGTATTGGAAGTTGCAGGAACTGGTACTGTGGATTTTGAATTCGGAAAATTTGATGTTCCGGTTATGGTTGGTTACAAATTAGGTCCATTAAGGCTACAGGTCGGCCCTACTTTTAGCTTTTTATCTAAAGCCGAAAGCACAGATCCGGGTGCTGTTGCTCAGGACATCAAAGACAACTATAAGAGTGCCACTGTTGGCTATCAGGCCGGAATTGGAGTGGATATTCTGAAATTCGTTGTCGATCTGAAATACGAAGGGAACCTTAGTGCTTTTGCTGATGCACTGCCTGCCGGTATCAACTCAGACCAAAGACAAAACTCAATTGTTTTTGCTGTAGGATTTAAGTTGTTTTAAGAAGATTGAACTGACAATTTGGGGTCTTCCGTTCACTGACGGAAGGCCTTTTTTTGTGCTTGAGGTCTGGAAATTGGTCATTTGAACTAATATTGATAAGTAGACAGAGAACCTCGTAAAAAGTTGTAATCGAGGGATGATTTTTTCCTAATTTTATCCTTTCGCCAATGTGATTTTTGAATTAACGTACCACCTTGCGACATGGAAGTGAAAAGACCTTTTAGGAGAAAGTTCGTGACTATATTTATTCTATTATTTCTGGTAAACACTGGCTTTACCCAGGAGATGGAATTGGGTCCTAGAATTACGGTGACATCCTCAAAGGCAAGCTTAATTGATGATAGTCAGAATTTCTCTGGAGGAAGTGCCAAGTTAGGCTACCAATTTGGAGTTTTCCTGAGGGTTAAGTTTTTTGGTCTTCATTTTCAACCTGAGCTTCTCTATTCAAATACTAAGGGTGGAGTTATCATTGAGGTGCCGGAAGGTTTGATAGAAGTTGAACATAGCTACAAGAAAATTGACTTGCCCCTGATCTTGACGTATTCCATGGGTCCAGTTCGATTGCAGGCTGGACCTTCGCTTAGCATTTTGACAAAGGCTGACAACGGTTTTGTTGATACCAAAGCAGTCTATAATAGCGTGACGGTCAAATACCAGGCAGGCGTTGGAGTGGATATTAAAAAATTCTTGATTGATGTCAAATTTGAAGGAAACCTGAGTTCGTTTCTAAATGACCCCAACGATGTTTTTATTGATCAACGTCAGGGTCATATTATTTTTGCTTTAGGCTATAAGTTATTCTAAGAATTGTCTGCAAATCGAAGATCAACTGCTACAGGGCTTCCTTTCTTTTTTTGTTGGCCTTTTTAGTCGCTTCTACATTCTTATCAATGCGATGCCCGGGCCTTGACCAACGTGTTTTTTCGTTTTCTGCGTTAGTCATTTCCTCAGGTGTAATTGGTTCAGGTTTGGCACCTTTAGCATAAGGTTTCATTGGGATAAGTCCCAGGGTTTTGAACAGGTCCATATCCTCATTGACATCAGGATTAGGGGTAGTCAACAGTTTGTCACCGGCAAAGATAGACCCTGCTCCGGCTAGGAAGCAAAAGGCCTGGCCTTCCTTACTCATTTCGGTTCTTCCGGCTGAAAGTCTGACAGTAGTAGTCGGTAAAACAATTCTTGTGGTGGCCACCATTCTGATCATATCCCAAATTGGAATCACTTCTTGCTCTTCCAACGGAGTGCCATCAACTGGTACCAATGCGTTGATCGGAACAGATTCAGGTTGCGGACTTAAAGAGGCGAGAGCGATCAGCATTCCTGCTCTGTCTTCAATGGACTCACCCATCCCAATAATGCCCCCGCTACATACCGTAACATTGGTTTTTCGCACATTGTCAAGGGTTTTGAGCCTGTCGTCAAAGCCTCTTGATGAGATAATTTCCTTGTAGTATTCCTCGGACGAATCAAGGTTATGGTTGTAGGCATACAAGCCTGCTTCAGCTAATCGTTGGGCTTGATTTTCACTGAGCATACCAAGTGTGCAGCATACTTCCAGGTCGAGCTCATTGATAGTTCTGACCATATCCAGCACCTGATCAAATTCAGGCCCGTCTTCCACATTTCTCCAGGCGGCACCCATGCATACCCTTGATGAACCAGATGATTTTGCCCGCAAAGCTTGGGCCTTTACCTGATCCACCGTCATCAGATCGTTTGTTTCTATATCGGTATGGTACCTTGCCGCTTGTGGGCAGTAAGCACAGTCTTCAGGGCATCCCCCGGTTTTGATGGAGAGTAAAGTGCTGATCTGAACCTCTCTTGAATTGTGATATTTACGATGGATTGAGGCAGCCTCAAAAACAAGCTCTAATAGCGGCTTATTGTAGATTTCAACAATTTCTTCCTTAGTCCAGTTATGCCTGATTTCGCTCATTAATCTTCCTTTCAATCAGCGGCAAAATAAAGAGGATGCCACTTACTTCCAATGGAATTAGAACAAATACTATCTTTGCCGAATATGCAGGGAGTCTATTTGTCTTTAGGAACGAATTTGGGGAACAGAGAGGAGAACCTGTTGAAGGCCCAGGAACTCTTAGCATCAAATGGAATTACTGTTTCCAGCGCATCATCTGTGTATGAAACAGCAGCCTGGGGCAAAGAAGATCAAGGGGACTTTTTAAATCAGGTGATTAAAGTTGAAACCGTATTATTACCTCAGGTCTTACTTACTGAGATTAATCGGATTGAGAAGGAAATGGGGCGTGTTAGGTTTGAGAAATGGGGAAAGCGGGTGATCGACATTGATATACTCTATTTCAACAATGATATCATTGACCAAGTAAATTTGAAGGTGCCTCACCCTGAAATTCAACAAAGAAGATTTATTCTTGAGCCCATGGTGGAAATTGCAGCCGATGGAATACATCCTATCCATGAAAAGACTCAGACTGAGCTTTTGGAAAGCTGTGTTGATCATCTTCAAGTTAAGCAACTTGTTGGTTAGTATAGTTGAGGTCAATCTTGGCAAGGTAAGATACCTGCTTCGATGTCAATCTGGTTATGGCTGAAATGGTCAACATAGTAGCCAAAAACTCTCTCATTGTACATTTCATTAACAGACTTATAGTTAAGTGGAAATATCACTAATGCAATAAAGTTGATAGTCAAAAACAAAATGAAGCGTCTACTGACTTTTTTTCGAGTCATTCGCTTGACCAGATAATACAAGAAAAAGGATAGAAAAAGAAAGAAGCAAATTCTGGTTCCTGATTGAGAAAAAGCAATTCGATTTTCAATAAGCCTTAACTCACTGAAATAATTTGTCCGGTCATAATCCCAGTTTTTTGCCAGGTAATAACCTCCTAATATGAACTTATTTAAATCATCAGAACCATAGAGAAGTACGGAATCAACATATTGTCTTGAATTGATTAAATCCCCGGAACGAAGGTTCGTATTATAAGTACTATTCAACTTTCTAACAAGCTCTGGCTTTTGAAATAAACTCACTCCTAAGAAGGTCAGTTCCTTCTTCTTTCTATCCAAAATGACATCAACTTTATAGTCATTGTTGTTACCTAAGATGTATTTGAAAAGTGAGAACTTTCCTTCCTCAACCCTGAGATTATCACTCAAGTCTTCAATATTGGTACCAATGGCAAAAGATGTTATTAACAAAATTCCTGCGAAGAGTGTGGAGTTCATTATCGGAGACCTCTTTTTTAGAAACTTCCTCCACTTTTTTGCTTCTTCTTTGTTGATGTCTCTGCACACTGCGTATGACAATACAACCACACTGGTGGTGGTCAAACCTCCTAGTATTAATGTGCCGAATAGTTCTTGTAGCCCGTCAAACATTGTTTAGTGATTAAATGGGTAATAGTGTAAGTTGGCACTAGAATATGAACAGGGGCTGATCTTAAATAGTGAAATTTAAAAATCACTGATTTCAGCGGGTGCTAAGACTCAGGCAGATTCCAGTCTTTTGAGCTGAATTGGCTACTTCATTCTTTGGAATGCGCGAGCCACCTTTATTGTCTCAGAAGCCAAAAGCTTGACACGCCTATTATGGTGTTTGTCACAATCATAAAAAAGGGTTCTTCATCCGAGATGAAGAACCCTTAATAAGTCCTTTAAGAAAAATGTATTTAAGAAATACTCGAAACTTCCGCTTCTCTATGAATTTTTCTAACCAAGCCTTGCAATACTCTACCCGGTCCGGACTCAATAAAATTCGTAGCACCATCTGCCACCATGGCCTGCACTGATTGCGTCCATCTCACAGGAGCTGTAAGCTGTAGTTTAAGGTTTGTCTTAATTTCATCAATATCAGTGGAAGCCTTCGCGGTTACGTTTTGATAAACCGGACAGGTACCGGTATTGAAAGTAGTAGTGTCTATCGCTGTTTCGAGCTGTGCTCTGGCAGGTTCCATCAAAGGGGAGTGGAATGCGCCTCCCACTGGAAGGGGTAGGGCCCTTCTTGCTCCAGCCTCGGTCATTTTTTCACAGGCTATTTCAATGCCTTTATGAGAACCAGAGATTACGAGCTGTCCGGGACAGTTGTAGTTGGCAGCTACCACCACCTCATCTATGCTTTCGCAAATTTCTTCAACCACATTGTCATCCAAACCTAAAATTGCAGCCATTGTGGAAGGGTTGATTTCGCAGGCTCTTTGCATGGCTTCTGCCCGCTGTGCCACTAGTCTTAGTCCATCTTCATAGGCTAATACTCCGTTTGCTACCAGTGCCGAGAACTCACCTAATGAATGTCCGGCAACCATTTGAGGAGAGAAGGTTTCTGAAATAGTAGCCAAGGCCACCGAGTGCAAAAATATGGCTGGTTGAGTGACCTTGGTTTGCTGTAATTCTTCTGGAGTACCGCTAAACATAATGTCTGTAATTCTGAAGCCTAAAATGTCATTGGCCTGCTCAAGCATAGCCTTTGCTTCGGTAGAATTGTCATATAAATCTTTGGCCATTCCCGGGAATTGGGCTCCCTGGCCGGGAAAAATGTATGCGTTCATGGAATTAGTTTAAAGCTTGCGCAAAATTAAGGCTAATCTCAATAACCTTCTATAAATCGCTGCTTTAATTCTGGGGTGGGAATTCGACATTGATCTCTTCTTCCCCAGATTCTATATCGATTTCTGGCTACCAAATCATAAATAAGATTTCTTAAAAAGGCAGGTATAACTATGAAAGCATAGAGTGCTGGCCATAGGCCAGTTAAGTGTCTGGAAACTTTGAGTGCGGCTGTGCTTTTTGAATAAGCTTTACCTTCAGAAAGTAGTACAATACTGTCGAAGTCCTCTTTATCAAGATTCAGTTCTTTCAGCTTCGTTTCCCCAAATTCTGATTGTAAAGCAGCGAATTTGAATTTACCCTTAGGGTCATGATCAATTATGAAATTCACTGTATTATTACAGAGATTACATACTCCGTCAAAGAGTAGCACATCTTGATTCGCTATCGTATTATTTTCACCCAATTTCTGAACTCCTGAGTTTTGTTGTCTTCATCGAATACATCAAAGTTAACAACAGCTCGATAGTAATAAGTTCCTGCCGGGAGTTCTTTGCCATTTTTGTCACGGCCATCCCAATTGATGAAAATACTTCCTTCAGCTCCTCTGGAGTTAAATGAAAATACTTCGTTGCCTCCCCATCTGTTGAATACCTGAATTTCAACACTCTCAACAAACCGTGGGCATTCAGTATTGGGCTGGTTAAAGGCAGTAAATGTCTCATTAAGGCCATCACCATTAGGACTGAAGGCATTTGGCAATCGGTAGAAAGGGCAGTTATCAAAACAAATAGGATCACTTAACCCACTCTCATTATTGGAGCGATCTAATGCACTGACCCGATAACAGCCCTTGAAAGAAGTTAGACCTGTGTGTGTGAAGGTGGTTTCCCTTGATGTACCCACCAGCTCGAAGCTGTCATCGGCACCAGTTGTTGAGAAATAGATGTTGTAACCGGCAATGTCACCATCAACGTTATTTATGTTCCAACTAAATGTGTTTGAATAATCTGAAAAATTGCACGGTACATTTTCAAAGGCACTGCAATTAGGATTTTCAAGAATTATTAATGGATTTCCATTAACGACTACTGTATCCACAGGGTCCTCTATTTCAATCACCGGATCTTCCGGTGGAATATTGTCATTTGGTTGAACGCAGATGATTTGCGAGTCATTTATTAGTGGCGCATCTATCAACGGGTTCCCATAGCTACCTTGAACTGTTACAAAATAGCAGTACTCACGATCATCTAATAGAGGGATACTATTAAACTGGCCTTCATCAAGGTAGAGTAGAGGGTTTTCCGTAACATTTACACTATCTATTTTTACAAATGTCGTTTCATCCTCAGCATTGTCATCCGTACGATTTCTATAAATGAAATGGTATGGAAAATCCTGAACCCTGTTGGACCAGGGTACTTCTGCTTGCCAGTCTAATTCCACCGATTCCAGGAGCCCAAGTGCTTCGAGTCGCACCGAGGAGGCCAATGCAGAACTATCTATAAGGTTATCTCCAGAATCATAGAAGACAACTCTATAGTGATAAGGGTTATCAGCGGTATTCAAATTGGTATCAACAAATGACAAGTCATTTGTTGACGTGATCAAGGTACGATTAGCTTCTCCAGTCAATCCGGTATATCTAACCAACTCGTATCGGTATGGAGGTGGAAATAAAACTGCATCAATCTCAAACGGTGGAGTCCATTTTACATCCATTTCGCCATTAGCCTCATCTGTGGCAAGTACTGAAACATTAGTAATAGCCGGCACATCTATTGGAATGGTAACGCAGGTTTCAAAAGAGGCATAGCTTTCTCCACCCCTAGGCAGAGGAAATTTGGCAACAATTCTATAACAGTACTGAACACCTGGTCTTATATTGTCGTCATCTGTATAGCTCAGTTGATTGATTGGTAATTCATCGATAAGTTCATAATCAGAATTGGCGGGAATACCAGTAATACAATCCTCGGCAACAAAATCAAAAGAGTCCTCCCTGCGCCAAACCTGCATTACGGGAACAAAATCCTTTCCAATATATTCATCCCAAACCAATTGGATTGATCGACCCGTTGCCGGAGCGGAATTGAGTCCTTCAGGCGCTGGAGCTACCACTCTAATTTGCCAGGTCTGGAAATCAGTTAAAGCTGGGGCATCAGGATCAGCGGGGAGGTCAGAAATTTTGAAAACCACCTCATATGGCCTTTCTCTAACATGAGCAATGTCTGTAAGCCTTTCAAAACGTGAACCAGTTGGTTGAGTTCGCAATTCGGCCGGAGGAGGAGGGGGGGGAGGGGTGGGGTGGTCGTC
>JAJCYM010000047.1 GCA_029262895.1 Roseivirga sp. | reverse complement strand
GTCTCTCTCTTATTCTTCGTTTTTCTTGCTACCAGGCGTTCGAAAATGAGAAAAGCAGCTATTCAAATATAGCCTCTTCCAGAAGTGCTCTAGCCTGAATTGCGTAGATGCTATTTGAATTAACAATCTTAGATAAAAGGTCTTTAGCGTCTGCTAACTGATTTAAACTGATGAGGGTTAATGCCATATACCAGTCTCTGTTGTTAAGCACATTAGCGTTTTCGGCTGCTTCTATACCTTGGAAAATTCTGAGCCCCTCTCCTGCTTGATTCAGGTTCAAATAGCAATTCCCTATAAGTAGTTGAAGTTGACCTTCTGAAATATCATAACTCTCTAGCGCCAAAAATATATTGAGTGCCTTTGAGAAATTCAGATCGTTGTACGCTTGCAAACCATCAGTTATTGACTGATCATCTCCTCTTGGAACCACCACACCATCATAGGCCTGGTAATAGGAAGAAAAGACTTCTTTATGATCCGCATCACCGCCAAGGATAAAGTAAAATACACTGATCAAAAGCAACGAGGCTGCGGCAAGATACCAAGGTGCTTTTCCAGAATACCATCTTTGAGTCTGCTGTTCCGAAGTTACTCGTCTAAAATCGGAGAGCATTTTTGCCTTCAATTCAGCCTTCTCCTCTGCCTGAATTTGGGCTAAGACCTTTCTTTGAAAATTAAACTCTTTAGCGAAATCATCAGACGTAGATACCCTAGCTTGAAACTCCTCCTCCTCTGCAGTGGACAAAGAATTATCCAGGTAGCGTTCTATTAGCTCAATATCATTCTCACCCAATTCCATTGCCATTAAATCGCTTGGTTGTAATAGATTCTCGCTGTTGTCATTAACTTTTTATAGCACCTCGACTTGGTCGTTTTCGTAACGTCAACGCTTGAAATCTTCATTAATTCCATAATCTCCGCCATTCTCAAAGAATCCACATAAAAGTAGTACAAAATATCCTTGCACTTTTCCGTCAGCTCTTCCCACGCCTTACTAGCCGCATCCCGAAGCTTTAAGTTATATTCATCGTCAATGTCAATGTGATCATTTGCATAAAAAAAGTGCTCCACATCAGAGACTTTTCTCTTTTTCCCACGTTCAGATTTTAATCTGGCCAAGTAAACATTTTCGCAAGTCTTATAGAGATAATATCGGGTATTGGTCAACTGCTGAATCGCCCCACCCATTACTTTCTCTCGAAAAATCATGACTGACTCAATGAACAAATCTTCTGCCTCTTCCTTAATACATCCCTTCTTCGATGTGAGCATTTTAATGCAATAATCCCCATGTTCCAAGTATATATGTTCTAGGGCCTTATTATCCCCATTCTTGAGTGATGTATGAATCTCTTGTAAGTTCAACTTGTTTTTTGGAATCAGTTAGGGCACAAAAACTTTCCGAATTCGGAAATCCGGGTTATTGCTTTAGCAAGATGGCAATATAAGAATGAAATGAGTTTTCTAGGAGAAAAGGAAGTTCTCCTCGCAATAAATAATCATCCTTTTTGAAATTATGAATAATACGGGCAAACAATCGATTCTCAAACCCCAAGGTTCACTCAATCTCAACTTGGAATTGAAGAGAATTGGAAGGGCTCAATTTTGAGTCGATTGTTGCAAAACTGAACTAATTCCTGTCATTACCCCACTCTAATATTCCTGATATACTGCTTCGGTGAAAAGCCAGTAATAGCCTTGAACTTGCGGTTGAAGTGAGAGAGGTTATTAAATCCAGAGAGATAGCAAATCTCCCCGATACTATGGCCTTCATTGACTAACATCTTACAAGCCTGCCCAATCCGCACTTCATTAAGGAAATTGATATAGGTCTTTCGAGTGCGCTGCTTAAAGTATCGACAAAATGCGGAGACAGTCATATTGGCAATATCCGCTACTTCCTCCAAGGAAATAGGGCGCTGATACTCCTTCATAGTAAACTGGAAAATATCATTCAGTCGTTGCCCTTCCGATTCTTTAAAACCTGAATTCAGAGCTTCAGAAGAAAGGAATACGGTCTGATCTTCTTTCGAAAGTAGATGTAGGATCTCCAAAAAATCAATCATTCGCTTGACCCCAACCCTGGTGTCAATATTCAAGATCAGGCCTTTTAAAAGTTCCTTATGTGCCCCAACTACCTTAAGTCCCCGGCCGGAAACATTTAGCATATGCTTGACTTCAGCCATTTCTGGAAGCTCAAAAAAGGCCTGTCCCAGGCTTTCCTCATCAAAGAATAAGGAAATGGCCTTGGCAGCTCCCTTCACTTCGTTCTCGTAATAACTGCTGTCATTTCTAAATACATGTGGAATATTCGCCCCCACAACAATCACATCTCCGGGGGCAAACTCTCCGATATGATCACCTAATATCAAAGTACCAGTACTTTGCTTAATTAAAGTAATCTGGGTTTCGGGGTGTTGGTGTAGCGTGTCGTAGAAATGCGGTTCTATATCATGCTGAACTCCAAACGAGTGCTCAGTGACCTTAGGAATTTTGAACGGCAGGACTTTCATTGATACAATATATACGGTGAAATTATACAATTTTGTTTATTCATGTCAATATCATACCATTAACAGCTAAGATTTAGTCGGAGAGGCGGTTGGGCATTGCCTAATTTTGAATCGTCATCCTGAGGGCAGTGCCCGAAGGATCTCACCTAGATAGACGAGATTCTTCGCTGCACTTTGTTTCGCTCAGAATGACGATAAACTATTTAAAGACAAAGACATGAAAGTTGCCTGGAACGGAGTATATCCGGCTGTTACCACCAAGTTCAATGCAGATGATACGCTTGATCTGGAGACCTTCGAAGTAAATATTAACGCCCAATTGGAGGCCAGAGTTGACGGCATCATTCTGGGTGGTACATTGGGTGAGGCCAGCTCACTCCTTGATAAAGAGAAAGACGTGCTTGTTAGAAAAACCGTTGAAATAGTCAATGGTAAAGTGCCTGTGGTGATGAATATTGCCGAGCAAACCACCAAGGGCGCCATAACCGCAGCATCAAAAGCAGCAGACAATGGGGCGAGTGGTTTAATGATGCTTCCCCCGATGCGCTACAAAGCCGATGACCGAGAAACCGTTGAATACTACAAGGCAGTGGCGAACAACACAGCTCTGCCAATTATGGTTTATAACAACCCGGTTGATTATAAAATCGAGGTGACTCTTGACATGTTTGAAGAGTTAGCCGTTTGTGACAACATCCAGGCCGTAAAAGAATCCACTCGAGATATTTCCAATATTACCCGAATGATTAGTCGTTTCGGTGATCGATTCAAAATACTTTCCGGAGTCGATACGCTTGCCCTTGAAAGCCTATTTATGGGAGCCGATGGCTGGGTAGCTGGTTTGGTTTGTGCTTTCCCAAAAGAAACTGTTGCCATTTACCGATTGGTTCAGGCCGGAATGCACAAAGAAGCTTTGGAAATTTACCGATGGTTCTTACCATTGTTGGAGCTTGATATTAATGCCAAGTTGGTTCAGAATATAAAACTGGCCGAAGTGGGTACTGGTATCGGCACGGAGAATGTAAGGGCACCGCGACTGCCTTTGGTGGGAACTGAAAGAGAGTCGGTGCTGAGCATTATCAATGAAGGAATTAAAAACAGACCAGCATTACCCGACTATTTAAATCTCTAATCGATGATCACCGGACAAAACTATATTGGAAATCAACCCTCGTCTGAAGGAAGCACAATACTAAAAGCTTATAATCCTGCGGATGGTTCAGAGTTTCCTGAAAGCTTCACGGAAGCTACTTCTGACGAAGTAAATGCCGCTGTTAAAAAGGCGGAAAGTGTTTTCGGAGCCTACAAAGCGATCTCCTATGAGCAACGCGCTCAGTTCTTAGAAGCTATTGCTGATGAAATCATGGCATTAGGAGACGCGCTTTTGGAAAGAGCAAGTGGTGAGTCCGGTTTACCTACAGGTCGTTTTCAGGGAGAAAGAGGACGTACCTGCAACCAGCTAAAAATGTTTGCCGGAGTGATTAGAGATGGTTCATGGCTGGATGTCAATATTGATACGGCCATTCTAGATCGTGTGCCCATTCCAAAACAAGATTTAAGGAAAATGCAGATTCCCATTGGTCCGGTGGCCGTATTTGGAGCAAGTAACTTCCCTTTGGCCTTTTCTACTGCGGGCGGAGATACCGCTTCGGCATTGGCAGCCGGAAATCCTGTAATTGTTAAAGGGCACGAAGCACATCTTGGCACCAATGAGTTGGTAACACAGGCAGTTCTGAAAGCCGCTGAAAAAACAGGCATGCCCTATGGCGTATTTTCCATGGTCAATGGAGGCATTAGTGTCGGCCAGCAATTGGTGAAACATCCGAAGATCAAAGCTGTCGGTTTTACGGGTTCGCTTGGCGGTGGTAGAGCAATTTTCGATCTGGCCAATCAACGACCAGAACCTATCCCGGTCTATGCCGAAATGGGAAGCACCAATCCGAGTTTTTTGATGCCGGAAAAATTAGCCTCCGATCCAGAAGGTTTAGGCACTACATTCGCAAATTCAGTGGCATTGGGAGTTGGCCAATTCTGCACCAGCCCTGGACTTTTGATTGGCGTAAAATCTGATGCGCTGAACCAGTTTACCGAAACCTTGAGCAAGACATTGGCTGAAGCAAGTCCGGCAACCATGCTCAACGAAAAAATTGCCACCAGTTACTACAGGCATAGAGGAGCTCTGATCGAACAAACAGGTGTTGAAGCGCTGGGAGATACCGAAAACGCTGGAGACAACAAAGGCAAACCGCTAACCGCCAAGGTTAATGGCCAGTCTTTCCTAAACAATCCGAAACTTCACGAAGAAATTTTCGGTCCATTCACAATGGTGGTTGAATGTGCTAACACTTCTGAAATGACAGCCGTAGCCAATAGCCTGGAAGGCCAATTGACAGGTACCATGGTAGCAAGTGAAAACGATATCAAGGCAAATCCTGAAGTTGCGGAAGCCCTTGGACAAAAAGTAGGTAGGCTGCTCTTTAATGGAGTACCAACTGGGGTGGAAGTTTGTCACTCCATGCAGCACGGAGGGCCATATCCAGCTTCTACCGATGCCAGAACCACTTCAGTGGGAACAGCCGCTATAAGTCGATTTGTACGACCTATCTCCTATCAAAGCTGGCCCGATGATTTGTTGCCCGAGCCATTAAAAAATAGCAACCCTCTCGGCATTTGGAGAGTGGTAAATGGAGAAAGAACCAAAGACACTATTTAATGCAGCAAATCTCCGCGGAAGATATCCTTGACTGTTTCGATTATGGGGAGTTTATCCCGATTCTCAAGGAAGCTTTTTGCGGAGATTATGAAGTGCCAAGCAGACATCATTATGATTATCATAATGGTGTCGGCCCTAATAAATCGGTACTACTCATTATGCCCGCTTGGTCCAATAAGGAATACGTTGGCGTCAAAGTAGTGACGGTGTCCCCCTACAACGGCCAATTCAACCTTCCGGGAATTCAGGGTGTTTATACCTTGATCAAAGCTAAAAACGGACTTGTTGAAGCCCAAATCGATGCGAAAGCCCTTACTGCAAAGCGCACCGCAGCAACTTCAGCCCTTGCCTCATCATTTCTTTCGAGAGAAGATTCAAGTACCCTTTTAATGGTAGGGACGGGAGCTTTGAGTCCCGAGTTGATCCAAGCACATTGCGCGGTTCGACCGATCAATAATGTTTTGGTATGGGGCCGAAATCCTGAGAAAGCGCAAGCCATTTGCGATAATTTGTCCATCGAAGGTGTTGTCCTAAATCCTGTAGATTCAATCGAAACCGGGATGGCTGAGGCAGATATCATCTCCGTAGCCACGCTTAGCCAGGAACCTTTGGTGTTTGGAAAATGGATGAGACCCGGCCAACATTTAGATTTGGTAGGCGCCTATCGCCCCGATATCCGTGAAGCAGATGACGAGACACTTAAGCGATCTTCTATCTTTATCGATCACGAAGGGGCAACAAAGGAAACTGGTGATGTGGTCATGCCGCTCAACAACGGTACGATTTCAAAAGAAGATATTAAAGCCGATCTTTTTGAGCTTTGTTCAGGTTCGAAACTTGGTAGAATAAATAATGAAGAAATTACTTGGTTTAAATCTGTTGGCCATGCCCTGGAGGATTTGGCCGGAGCCTTATATATAATTGAGAAAATGAAATAAAACGTCAATCCCGAAATGAAGGTCCGCCAACTTTTTAAAAGTTGGCGGACCTCGGAACTTGGTGTTGACGAACGGAATATGAGCAGCAAACGATTTTTCTGTGTAGACGCCCACACCTGTGGCAATCCGGTACGACTAGTTTCGGGAGGAGGCCCACTTCTCGAAGGTGCCAATATGAGTGAAAAGAGACAGCATTTCCTTAAGGAATATGACTGGATTCGTAAAGGGTTAATGTTCGAACCCCGAGGCCATGATATGATGTCGGGGAGCATCCTATATCCGCCCTCAGATCCGGCAAATGATATCGGAGTACTGTTTATCGAAACCAGCGGATGTCTTCCAATGTGCGGCCATGGTACCATCGGAACAGTCACTATTATGATCGAGGAAGGCTTGGTTACGCCTAAAACTCCAGGTCAATTGAGATTGGAGACTCCGGCAGGACTGGTAATGATCAACTATCAACAAGAAGGACAGAGAGTAACCTCCGTAAAGCTCACAAATGTTCCGGCTTATTTAGCAGCAGAAGATATCGAGGTCGAGTGCCCCGACTTAGGAATGTTAAAAGTTGATGTCGCCTATGGAGGAAACTATTACGCGATAGTCGATCCGCAAGAAAATTTTCGTGATATGGCCGACTATACCGCCATGCAGCTAATAGGATGGAGCAAGGTGTTGAGAGACCGAATTAATGCCAATCACACCTTTAAACACCCACAAAACGATACTATAGGCGGACTTAGCCACCTGCTTTGGACAGGAGCACCTACTCAGCCCAATTCAACGGCCCGAAATGCAGTCTTCTATGGGGATAAGGCCATTGATCGGTCGCCCTGTGGAACAGGAACTTCAGCGCGGATGGCACAATGGGCGGCCAAGGGGAAACTCAAAAAGGGAGATGAATTTATACATGAGAGCATTATTGGAAGCCAGTTTATTGGGAAGGTTGAGGACACACTGAAGTTGGGTGATCATAAAGCAATTATTCCAAGCATAGAAGGATGGGCGCGAATAACAGGATACAATACAATAGTAATTGATGACGATGACCCATACGCACATGGGTTTCAGGTGATTTAATATATGAATGAAAAAAAAGTCGTAATTGTTGGAGCCGGAATTGTCGGATTGAGCACGGCCTATTACCTCCATAAAAAAGGAGTTGGAGTCACCATTATTGACAATACTGATGGCACAGACAACTGTTCATTCGGCAATGCCGGATATGTTTCTCCAAGTCATATAATTCCTCTTTCTTCCCCGGGAATAATCAGCCAGGGATTAAAGTGGATGTTGAATCCCGAAAGCCCTTTTTATATCAAACCTCGATTGGAAAGAGACTTAATAAAATGGGGCTGGTTATTTAAAAAAGCGGCCACCGAAAAGCGGGTAGATGCGGCTGTTCCCGTTCTTTATGAATTGACAGTTCGAAGTCAGAAGCTCTATGAGGAAATCATGAGTCAGGAGAATATTGAAGCAGGATATAAGAAATCTGGACTTCTGATGATCTGCAAAACCGAAGAAGCGCTACATCACGAAATCGAATTGGTCAATCTGGCCAAATCCCTTGGCCTGGAAGCCAATACCCTAACCCGAGAAGACATTGAGCGAATGGAGCCAGAGGTTGAGTACGACATGACTGGAGGCGTGTTTTTTGGATGTGATGCAGTGATGACGCCCGATGTGTTTATGAAGGAGTTCAGAAAGAAGCTAATAGCCGATGGAATCAATATTGAATACAATACCTCTCTCCAAAAAATAGTTCATCAAGGAAGCTCTATAGATAGGATTATCACAGACAAAGGTGAATTTAAGGCAGATGATTACGTAATAGCTGCAGGCTCGTGGACTCCTGAGCTTCTAAAGCAAGTCAGAGTTGATATTCCCCTACAGGCGGGCAAGGGATACAGCCTCACTGTTCCCGATCCTGTGGTTATGCCGAGGCTACCATCAATACTCGCAGAAGGCAAAATCGCCACTACGCCCATGATGCACGGGCTGCGTTTTGCAGGAACCATGGAGATTGCCGGAACACAATTGGATATTAATCAAAGAAGAGTTGATGGCATCGTTAAGGCGGTGAAAGACTTTATGCCCCAATTCCGAGACCAGGATTTCAGCCTGATCAAAGAGTGGGCAGGACTGCGCCCGTGTACACCGGATGGGCTTCCGTATATCGGTCGCACCAAACGCTATAAAAATTTACTCGTTGGGACCGGTCATGCCATGTTGGGTTTGACCTTGGGCCCGATAACTGGACATTTATTGACTCAAGAGATTGTTGGCGACCAACCCGATTATTCGTCTCAACTTCTTGAAGTGGAACGCTACGCATGAGCACCTATGATAACATACAGGCCAAGAAAACTTATCCCACACCGGATTCCTGGTTAAAGATCAAGACGATCGATATGCACACGGGTGGGGAGCCATTACGGGTCATCGTTGATGGTTTGCCGGAGTTAAAGGGTAATTCTGTTCTTGAATATCGAAGGTACATGAAGGAGAATTGTGATTTCCTTCGTACTTCTCTGATGTTCGAACCTAGAGGTCATGCGGATATGTACGGCTGTGTACTGCTCCCTCCGAATGATGATACCGGAGATTTTGGAATTCTGTTTCTCCATAATGAAGGCTATAGCACCATGTGCGGTCATGCAGTGATCGCCATTACCAAACTGGCCGTTGAAATGGGTTGGGTCGAAAAACAAGAACCTGAAACCCCTATAAATATTGATGCACCTTGTGGTCGAATTGAATCATTTGCAAGAATTAACAATGGTAAAGTCGATGATGTTTATTTCCATTGTGTTCCCTCCTTTGTAATTGCTCTGGGTGAAAAAGTTGAGGTTGAAGGAATAGGACAAGTGACCTATGACCTGGCCTATGGGGGAGCCTTTTACGCTTATGTTGATGCGGATGCTTTGGATATTGAGCTGAGTCCGGAAAATGTGCAGGAGCATATTCAAAAGGGAATGGACATAAAGAGAGCAGTGATGAGCAGTTCTTCTAAAATCAATCACCCTTTTGAGGAAGATTTGAGTTTTCTCTATGGCACCATCTTCATTAGCAAGAAAGCTCAAAATGGCGGTGATGATCGCAACGTATGCATTTTCGCTGAAGGTGAAGTCGATCGATCGCCAACCGGGTCGGGAGTTTCAGGAAGAATGGCCATCCATCATGCCCGTGGCGAAATGAAGGTGGGTCAGGAACCTATGATCATCGAAAGTATTCTTGGCACAAAGTTCAAGGCCTCAGTAATTCGTGAAGTTGACTATGGTCCTTTTAAAGCCGTAATCCCTAAGGTAGAAGGTACAGCCTACGTAGTAGGACAAAATGAATGGATCATAGATCCGGAAGATCCATTGAAATCAGGTTTTATACTTAGATAAAAAATTATGAAGAAGTTATTCTCGATTCTGATTGTGTTATTTATTGTTCAGCTTTCTCACGGACAATCTAACCAAGGAACGCTCAACCTAGAAAGAATCTTCAGTTCAGCAGAATTTGCCTCTGAGCGTTTTGGCCCTGCCCGATGGGTTGAAAATGGGGATGGCTATACAACACTGGAACGTTCCCCCAACTATCAGGGAGCAAGAGATGTGATCCGCTATGAAACCCGAACTGGTGAAAGGTCTGTCTTGATCTCTGCCCAACGGCTTATTCCACAAGGGAGAAATCAACCTCTGCGCATCGCCAATTACGTATGGTCACCGGATAAAAAGAAAATGCTCATCTATACCAATACCAAAAGGGTATGGAGACAAAATACCAAGGGAGACTATTGGGTGTTAAATCTTGAAAACTGGAATCTGCGTCAGCTCGGTCCGCGTTTCGAACCATCTACCTTGATGTTTGCCAAATTCTCACCTGACAATAGTAAGGTAGGTTATGTGCAAAAGCACAATGTCTATGTAGAGGACATAGAGAGTCGAGAAATCAAACAACTCACAAATGATGGCTCCGTCAAAATTATCAACGGTACTTTTGACTGGGTCTATGAAGAGGAATTAGGCCAAAGAGATGGGTTTCGTTGGAGTCCAGATTCTAAACGCATTGCCTATTGGCAATTGGATGCCAATGGAATCAGAGACTTTCTGATGATCAACAACACCGACTCCGTTTACTCGCGTGTGATTCCGATTCAGTACCCAAAAGTTGGTAAAGATGGTTCATCTGCCCGAATCGGAGTAGTTAACATTGATGGAGGCTCGACCACCTGGATGAACATACCGGGAGATAAGCGCCAGAATTATCTGGCCAGGATGGACTGGGCTAATAATGATGAACTGGTGATCCAGCACCTCAATAGAAAGCAGAACACCAATCAGATCATGTTGGCTAATTCAGCTAGTGGAAGTGTGCGGAACATGATGACTGAAACTGATGAAGCCTGGGTGCAAATGCATAATGATCTGAATTGGATCAAGAAAGGGAAGGCCTTCACATGGGTAAGCGAAAGAGATGGCTGGAAGCACATTTACGAAGTAAGCAAGGCCGGTGAAGCAAAATTATTAACGCCTTCAGCACATGATGTTGTTTCCATCCAACATTTGGACGAAAAAAGTGGCTGGGTCTACTATATCGCCTCACCCGACAATGCCACGCAACGGTATCTATACCGATCGAAATTGAATGGAAAGGGACAGGCAGAAAGGGTTTCTCCAGACGATCAGTCCGGAACTCATGCTTATCAGGTATCACCCGATGCCAAATGGGCCATTCATACCTATTCAAGTTTCGAAAAGCCTGCGACAATCGATTTGGTATCTCTGCCAGATCATAAAACAGTCCGTGTTTTAGCGGCAAATGAACGACTGAAGAAAGTGATCTCCCAATTGACCAAAACTCCGATGGAGTTCTTTAAAGTCGATATTGGGGATGGTGTGGAATTAGACGCCTATATGATCAAACCACATGACTTCGATCCATCAAAGAAGTATCCTGTTCTCTTCCATGTTTATGGAGAACCTGCCGGGCAGACCGTTCTCGATCGTTGGGGTGGAAGTGGTTTTTTATGGCATTCTATGTTGGCTCAACAAGGCTATGTAGTGATGAGTATGGACAATCGGGGAACTCCGGGACCCAAAGGAAGGGATTGGAGAAAGAGCATTTATGGTCAAATCGGAATACTAGCTTCTCACGATCAGGCCAAGGGGGCAAAAGCAATTATCAACAAATTTGATTTTGTAGACGAAGACCGAATAGGCATTTGGGGATGGAGCGGTGGCGGGTCTATGACCTTGAATATGATGTTTCGATATCCCGATATTTACAAAACGGGAATGTCAGTGGCTCCAGTTGGAAATCAACTGTTGTACGACAATATCTATCAGGAACGCTATATGGGACTCCCCTGGGAAAATGCCGACAATTATAGAGACGGCTCTCCATTCACTCATGCAAAAAACCTACAAGGAAATTTGTTGATTGTCCATGGTACGGGCGATGACAATGTGCACTACCAAAATGCAGAGGTAGTCATCAATGAATTGATCAAACATAATAAAGCCTTCACCATGATGGCCTATCCGAATAGATCACACGGAATCTTCGAAGGGCAAAACACTACCCGTCACCTTAGAGAACTACTCACCCGATACTTGAAACAGAATTTACCAGCCGGACCAAAACAATAAACCATGAAAAAGCTTCAACCACTATTCTTGTCCATTGTTATTCTGCTCGCAACCATTGTAACGGTGGATGCTCAACGCAGAAATCGAAGAGCCAGCACACCCCCTCCCAGCCAACCAGATTTGGCAATATTTGACAATATTGGAATCAGGAACATTGCGCCCGCCAGGACTTCAGGAAGAATTACGCGCGTAGCCATAAATCCGAAAAATCGTAGCATTCGTTATGTGGCAACGGCCTCTGGCAATGTTTGGAAAACGGTCAATGCCGGCACGACATGGGAACCAATTTTTGACAAGCAAGGCTCCTATTCTATTGGAACGGTGACTTTAGACCCCAATAATCCAAACATAGTCTGGCTCGGCACCGGTGAGAACAACAGCCAGCGATCCGTAGGATTTGGTGATGGCATTTATCGCAGTCTTGATGCCGGGAAAACCTGGACCAATATGGGCTTAAAGACTTCTGAACATATTGGCAAAATCATCATCAACCCCGCAAATTCAGATGAAATCTATGTGGCGGCTCAGGGTCCGTTGTGGAAGGAAGGTGGTGAAAGAGGACTATATAAATCGAGTGATGGTGGTACTACCTGGGATAGAGTTTTATACGTCAGCGAAAATACAGGCATTTCGGAGATAGCCATGGACCCCAGAGACCCGAACGTGCTTTACGCGGCATCCTATCAGAGAAGAAGGCACTTTGGAATTCTTGTGGCTGGTGGCCCGGAGGGAGCAGTCTACAAATCAACTGATGGTGGAGCTAATTGGAAGAAATTACGAAATGGTCTTCCCGGAGGGGATTTGGGTAGAATAGCCGTAGCCATTTCACCTCAGCAACCAGATGTGGTCTATGCATTGGTTGCGGGAACAGACAGAACTAAAGGTTTCTATCGCTCTTCAGATATGGGCGAAAGTTGGGTGAAGAAGAGTGACTATATGGTGGTGGATGCTCAGTACTATATGGAATTATTCCCGGACCCGAACCAATTTGATAGAGTCATCTCTGTTGATATGAGAACCAACGTGACGGTTGATGGTGGTTCAACATTTACCCGAATCAATGAGAATTTTAAACACGTTGACAGTCATGATGTAAACTATGATCCCAACGATCCGAATTACATTATGATTAGCTGTGATGGAGGCATCTATGAAAGTTGGGACAATATGAACACCTGGCGTTTCACAGACAATATGCCGATCACCCAATTCTATCGCGTAGGTATCGACAATGCCGCGCCTTTCTACAATGTTTATGGAGGCACGCAAGACAATGCCAGTTTGGGCGGACCTTCTCAAACAATCAATCGATCCGGTATTGCCAACAGCGATTGGTACGTGACCACCGGAGGTGATGGGTTTCAGGTCAGAGTTGACCCAACCAATCCTGATATCGTTTACACCATGTCGCAATATGCCGGCATTGTTCGGTTTGATAGAAAAAGCGGGGAAAGAATTGACATTCAACCCCAACCAGCTGAAGGTGAACCCGCATTAAAGTGGAACTGGGATGCTCCCTTGATCGTAAGTCCGCATAATCCAAAGCGGATGTACTATGCGGCAAACAAGGTTTTCAAAACGGAAGACCATGCCAATACCTGGACGAGAATTTCAGATAATTTGACAAAGCAGGAAGATCGAAACACCAAGGAGGTTATGGGCCGGATTTGGGGAGTGGATGCTATTTTTAAAAACGTATTTACATCTCCTTTGGGCACCATTGTGGCTTTGGATGAGTCCCCACTTCAAGAAGGATTTCTGTTGGCCGGAACAGATGATGGCCTGCTTCAGATTACCGAAGATGAAGGACAAACATGGAGAAGAATTGATCAATTTCCAGGGTTACCCTCAACCGCATATGTAACTGACGTCTACGCCTCAAGGCATGATGTAAATACAATATATATCAGTTTCAACAACCATAAGTACGGTGATTTCAAACCCTATGCCTACAAGAGTACTGACAAAGGGAATAGCTGGACTTCTATAGTAAATGGTTTTCCCGCAAAAGACTTTGTATGGTCCATTGTCCAGGATCACGAGAACGCCAATCTTCTATTTGCAGGAACGGAATTCGGACTTTACTATTCGTTGAATGATGGTGCCAGTTGGAACAAATTCAATAGAGTTCCGACAATTCCTATTCGCGATCTGGAAATTCAGAGAAGAGAGAATGATTTAGTAGCAGCGTCTTTCGGCCGTGGATTCTTTATTCTTGACGATTATACTCCGCTAAGAAATATGGCTGCCGAGGTACTCACCAAGGAGGCACATATATTTCCGGTGTCAGATGCTTTGCAATACAACTTTGCCAGCCCTGATGGCCGAGGTTCTTTGGGTCATTCTTACTTCACTTCCCCCAATCCAACCTATGGGGCAGTCATTACCTATCGACTGAATGAATCACTGAGATCGAAAAGGCAAACGCGGACGCAGGCAGAAGCGGCCAAAGTGAGGAACAATGAACCGGTCTATTACCCGAGTTGGGATGAACTCACAGCTGAAATAAATGAAGAACGCTCAGCAGTGGTATTGACCATCAAAGATCAAAGTGGCAATTTGGTGAGAAGGTTCACAGGTCCGTCATCAAGAGGTTTACACCGAGTGGCCTGGGACTTACGTCAGATGGGGCTCGGTGGTAGAGGCGGAGGACCGATGGTAGTACCCGGCACCTATTCCGTTTCCATTTCCAAAATTGAAAACGGCATTTGGACTGAGTTTGAGGGAAGTCAATCCTTCGAAGTCAAGGCACTCGGAAACACGACCTTGCCAGCTACTAACAGAAGAGCTCTGCTCGACTTCCAAATTCAGGTGAGCGAGCTCAACCTGGAGATTTCAACAGCAAATAGAAGAATACAGGAATCACTTAGTTCATTAGCACAAGCCAGGCAAAAGTTGATTAATAATGGAGCAGCAGATGCTTCCAAAATGAAAGCCATTCATGATCTTCGACAGAAATTTCTTGATCTGGATCAACAGCTAAACGGGCAAACAGTCAAAGGAGACTTTGCCGAACTAACCGACCCCTCTATTAGAAGTAGAGCGAACAGAGCCAATCGTGCAAACTTTGGAACCACCTCTAATCCGACTAGTACACACAAGGAGAATTATGAAATCGCCAGAAAGCAGTTTGATACCTTTATCAAGATACTGGATGACTTAATCCAGAAGGAATTATCAGTCCTGATTGACTAATTTCAAGAGAACGCTGTTCAACCCGGATAATTCAATAGACTTTCTATTACGGACATAACCTGCCTTTGCAGGCAGGCAGGCTCACTTCGAATCAGTCGCTTCGCTTCGTTTGTCTTTTCACCATAGCTGTGCTATGCTTTCAAAGCCAAACCGCGTGTCGCCATAGCTTTAGCGGTGGCACACATCCTGCTTCATTGCGACTTACGCCCTCACTACGACTTCTATTGCATAAACCGGGTTCTTTCGAAGGCTCTATTGTATCAAAAAAGTATATATCAATAACATTTTTATGTATGTGAACTGACAAAAAGTGTTCCTTCTTGCTTGGAATTTTCATATTTGCTGCACACTTTTATTGACTCGTTATGGCAAATAGCGAGTTACCTCAGCCCAATAAGTACACTAAATCATTGACATACCTGTGTATGGGTAAATCTGTAATCGTTATTGGATCGGGAATTTCAGGTTTGGCAGCTTCTATAAGGCTAGCCCGGAAGGGTTATATGGTTACAGTTTTGGAAGCCAATGATCATCCAGGTGGTAAAGCATCACAAATTCAACTTGGAGGTTTTCGGTTCGATACAGTTCCCTCCATATTCACACTTCCAGAAGAAATAGTTGAGCTATATGAGCTTTGCGGATTGAAGATTGAAGATCATTTTGAGTATCGAAGACTTGATACGATCTGCAAATATTTTTACCCTGATGGCACAGAGTTAATCGGTTACTCAGATAAGGAGAAGTTTATTCAAGAGACACATGAGAAGACGGGTGAACCGAGGGTAAATATTGAAGGGGCACTGGAAAAGAGTGCTTTCTTGTTTGAGAACCTGTCTCCCCTCCTAATACAAAAGCCTTTGCACAAACCTTCAACCTGGTTGAATCGCAATGCCCTGAAATCATTGATGCAATTGCCAAAATTCGACTTGGGCAAAACCATGCATGAGGTTAACAAGACGCAATTCGAACAATGCAAAACGATTCAACTTTTCAACCGCTACGCCACCTATAATGGGTCCGATCCATTTCAGGCCCCAGCCACTCTCAATTTCATTCCTCATTTAGAGTTTGGATTGGGCGCCTACTTCCCTAAAAAGGGAATGTATGACATCACCCGAAGCCTGTATAACTTAGCCAAAACCACAGGGGTTAAATTCCAATTTGGTGCAAGGGTTAAAAGGATTATTGTTCATGAAGGTGTGGCAAAAGGTGTTGACACAATGATGGGCTTTCATAAGGCGGATCGTGTAGTAAGCAATATGGATGCGGTGGCCACGTACAAAAGATTGCTTAAAGACCAAAGTCAGCCTCGAAGATTGCTAAAACAACCAAGATCTAGTTCAGCGCTAATTTTTTATTGGGGAATCAAAAAATACTTCCCTCAATTGGACCTTCACAATGTCTTTTTCTCTAAAGACTATCCTGGCGAATTTGAACATATATTCCAAAAGGAAAGTATCTCGGAAGATCCAACAGTCTACCTAAATATTAGCTCAACACAAAAACCTGATGATGCCCCGGAAGGTTGCCAAAACTGGTTCACCATGATTAACGTTCCTCACGATTCTGGCCAGGATTGGGATCACTTAATAGCCCAGGCCAGAATCAATATCCTTAAAAAACTCTCGACAGCACTAAACACGGACATTGAGCCTTTGATAGTGGCAGAGAGTGTGCTTGAGCCAAGGCTCATTGAGGCCAAGACTTCGGCCTGGCAGGGTTCATTATATGGCAACAGCTTCAATGACAAATATGCCCCCTTTAGACGACATCCCAATTTCTCCAAAGACATTAAAAACTTGTACTTCTGCGGTGGTAGTGTACATCCGGGTGGAGGCATACCCAAGAGTCTTTGCTCAGCAAAGATTATGGTTGACAATTTTCGCTAATCAATCCCTGTTACTTTCAAAGAGTCGGATGGCATATTTGAGCCAAACAGTGTTTTGTACTGCTCGTAACGATTAAGCACCTCTGTAACATAATTCACAGGTTCCTGGCCCCGGCAGTAACCAAAACTCACCACCGGATCATTATAATATTCCGACTTAGACTTTTCAACCAGATAATGCGCCACGTCTTCCCAGGATTCAGAATTAGAAGCGTATTTACGCGATAATCTTACCGCGTCCAATACATGTCCCTGACCTACATTATAGGAGGCCAAAACGAATTTTATACGTTCTTCTTCATTTTCAACCTTGTCCGACCAAAGCTTATCAAGCCATTGCATATGTCTGATCCCTGCCCTTAAGCTCTCTTCCGGGTTAAAAGGATCTTTCACATTGTATTGTTCTATGGAAATATCCGTTAACTGCATCAAGCCTTTGGCACCCGCCCAGGATTCAACGCTCGGGTCAAACTTAGATTCTTGATAAACCTGCGAAGCTAGAAGCATCCAATCAATATTTATTTCCTGGGCTCCTTGCTTCAAAATATCATCGTAAGAGGAAATTTTACCACCACCAGCAGAGCTGAAATCACTTCGTGTTCGAATAAATTGAGATTTGGCGTATTTAAAATAACGGTCATAAATCACATTGAAATCGGGTTTCGCCTTGATGGTAGATAACCAATTGTTTACGGTGTCTTGAAGCATGGTTGAGTTTGTTCTCAGGGCCCATGCAATCCGTTGAGAAAAGCTAATCTCCGTGTTGGCGTCAATATTGGAATAATAGGTAGAGTTAATCAAGCCAATATCACTATCGGCAATGGTAAAGTCGATCTCTCCGTCAGCCACACGCTTTATCAGTGTTTCTGTATCAATCCTGCCACTTTCTTCAACCACAATAATGTCACCACCAATCTCGTCAGATAGGTTTGTCAACCTGGAGGAGAAGGCTGAACCTTTCCGGATGTACACCTCTTTGCCGACCAAATCAAGGGGTTTTCTGATAAGCCCTGCCTCAATCTCATGCTGCTTTAGTTGTCGCCAATTATCCGGTTTCCTTTGGATTAACACCTGCTTGACCTCATTTAAGGCATTGGTAAAATTCACCTTTTGTGCCCGTTCCTTAGTCACAGTCAAATGATAAGCCATAATATCAGCCTGCCCCTTGTTTAACATATCAAAGGCAACTTCAATATCGGCAGTGAGTTCAACCTTTAATTCTACACCCAAATCCCTGGCCAATCGATCAAGCAAGTCATATTCAAAGCCCATGGGCTGGCCTTTGTAAATAAAATAGCCGGTAGAACTATTGTCAACAACTGCGATCAGCTCACCTCTTTCTTTAATTTTATCAAAATCAAAGTCGATTGGAGCCACTTGTTGCGAGCTCATCTGTGCTTGTTCTTTGTTATTAGATGAGCTTTTTTTTCTGCAACCAGAGGTTGTGAAAACGAAGAGTGTACCAACAAAAAATATGAAGAGAATCTTAGGAGGTGATATCTTGGTGAAATTCAATCTCATGGTTTGAGGCTGTACCATTTTCATGCTCAGCCCAATGTTCTCAACTCATAAGATAGGCAATCCGCAACTTATGTCAAATGGGTCCTTCCAACGGCTAGAAGATTCAATTCACCGGATCACTTGAAGTGATCCGGTGAATTGCTGGTAGACAACAACTCACAATTGGTATTCGAACCAACTGAAAGTTTAGTCATCGGGTGACTTAAAGTCACCCGATGACTAGCTTCGACAAAAAAAAGAGGCTGCCCATAGGACAGCCTCTTTTCAAATATCTAAAAATTCTAATTTATTTAACCTTCAAACAGAACGTAAGTTCCTCCTACTAGTATCACTTTCGTAACCAGATCACCACCAGGGAAGGTATTATAGGTCACAGAGTACTTTTGGCCTTCTTCACTTCCTGGGAATCTAAGCTTAAGGATAAAATCCAGTGCTCCGACAATTTCTTCACCTGACCAGTTGCCAGTATTGAAATTGCCAAATGTATTCAGGTTATCACGCCCAGCCTGATTACCCAGATCATTTGCATCATCACCTATCAATACAAAGTCAGCAGCAGTAATTCTGTACTTAACAGTATTATCAGGCACCCAATCTTCACCATCATGTCCGAAATTCAGTGTTTCCACAGTGGTTTGGAAATGATCGTTATACAATAACCATTCGCCTCCGCTAAATATGTACAGTCCTACGTCAGGTGTATTTGGAACTCCACCAGAGCCTCTGCCATCAAAGTTAAATTGAACAAGCAATACGTCTCCTTCATCAACAAAGCGTGACCTAGTCTCATTCAGGTAAACAGGCATCTTATCCTTTCCTTCATCTGCATTGCTGAAGTCAATACCACTTTCATTAAAGAAATCGCCATACTCGGCATCCGGTAAGACAAAAGCCCATTGCCATCCATAGGCAACTGTAAACACCGCCCTGGTAGTTCTGGTCTCCGTACCACTTCCGGTGAAGAACTCATGGGTAATATCCATGTATTGGCCATCACGACCATCTTCTTTCGAAGCAGCATACCTAGGGATATCTCTTGCAAGATTACTGAAATTGCCAAAATTAAAGCCTAGATCAGTGTATTCCTGTGCGGTCACCGTAAATATGAATTGATCTCTTCTTAAGTCTGGAGAGCTTCCGTTAAAAAACTTGTAGCTCACAGCCGCAGTAGAGCCATCTCCTAGTGCGATAAAATTATTTGTTAAAACAGGAGGAATACCCGCTCTAACATCCTCCTCACTACTAAAACTTCCGAATCGGGCACAACTACAAGCATCATCTGCAACGTCATAGTCATCATCTGTCAATGTATAGATCAACTCTTTTGCAGATGCTACTGAAGTTAGCGCTGCAATTTCGTCAAGCTCATCCTGTAATGGGTCAGTACATCCCAGTACCAAAAAGATACTTGCTACTGCCCAGAGAAGTGATTTATTTCTAAAATTCTTCATTCTAATTTTCTTTATTTTTTACTAAAATCTCAACTTTAGACCGACAGTCCAGGTTACCCCGGCAGCGTAATAAACCGAAGCGAACTGGGCATTATGACCCACGCCACTTTGATCCGTTCCGTCATTGGCATCAGCAACATAGGCTACATCCGTAACGTTGAAAACATTTCCAAAAATCGATGAATTCAGACCTGCAATATCAAAATCATAAACAAAGTTCACGTCTAAGGTACTGTAATCAGGAACCTGCCAGGCGTCAACATTATTCGCATCTGCCGTGGTACGATTAATTGGATCAAAAGAAGCATATAGGTTGTCAAAGTAATTCCAGTCCAAGCCTAATCTAAAGCCGTCAAACATGGTGTAAGACAATCCTAGAGCAGCCGTAGTTTGTGCTGCATCACCAACCTTTAAACCATCACTGAATACATTGAAGGTGGCTAAAATATCTCCGTCTTCAGATTCGAGGGTTGCGTTTTCAACATTATTAGCCCATTGGTTATCAGCCACAGAAAGCATCCCCGAAACTCTAAAATCGCTGGTGAGATTATAAACCATGTCAACTTCAATTCCCTGATGAATGGCATCTATACCCAGAATATTTGCAAAAAATTGTACTCCGTTGCCATCAGTCCTGTTTCTAACAAGACTTCTGTCCTGCCATGTTGTTCTGTACAAATTGACATTTAAATTGAAATGTGAGGACCTGTAACCGTAGCCAATTTCTGTACTGAGAATCTTTTCGTTTTCAGCTTCTGTGTTGAAATTGTTTGACGTTCTGCTGGTAAATACTGAACGGTAAAACGGAGCCTTGGAGAAGTACCCCAAATTAGCGTAGACGTTGTGGTTATCGGTCAAATTGATATTTGCACCACCCTTTACCTGGTATCCAAAAAACTTAATCTTATCGGTTTCAGCAGTTCCGACATTGTTATATCGTTCCACTTGAGAATAAGAAGTGTTGGATAATGACACCGTACCAAAAGCAGATAGTTTGTCTTTGGAATATTCTAATTGTCCAAAAACACCTTGCCACCCTACCTGTCCATCATAGTTGTAGTTGTATTTGTCACCAACAACCAACAGTCGATTTGGGTTATTGATATCATCATTGTTCACAATGTACTCACCACCTAATAAATCAGTCACTTCATAAAAATGCTTACCGGTATAAGTTCTCAAGTCCAAACCAGCTAATAAAGTCAGATTAGGAGAGAGACTGTGGTTTATGGTTGAAAGTATACCATACCAGCTATGGTCATTTCTGGAAGCTCTTTGCCATACCAGTGACTCGCCTGATGGGTTGGCTGTGTTGAGATCAACAAAGTGATTGATATCGACAGGTCCAAATGGGCCACCGGTTGTCTGACGATTTTCATTCCAGGCACCGCCTGTTCCGCCACCTCCACCTGATCCCCAGGATGCATAGACCGCTGTGGATACATCGGTATCAGGAGAAATTGTCCAATAGTGGTTCAATGAGGTTTGAGGCTTGTGATAGAAGTTATCTTCAAAATTGACCACGTTGCCATCTCTCATTCCCCAGTCGGCATTATATCTGATTCCCTGTGGTGCAGCCGCAAAAGTGGCAAGACTTTGTCTTGTTACTCTTTGCCCATGTCGTTGTTTGGCTCCAACAGCAGTAAAAGTAAGTTCGTGCTTATCATTTATTCTCTTCGCTATGTTGGCGAAATATGAAAAGCCCAAAAACTGCAGTCCATCTGCATTTCCATCACCCTGTGTCTTAGCACCTGATAGAGTAACAGCCCACCCATTGTCTTGTAACCCAGTAGAAACCTGGAAGCCAACTTTAGAATAGCCATTGTTACCAGAACCTATAAATCCATAACCTCCTTGCTTTCTGTCTGAAGCCTTGGAAATAATGTTAATAGTTCCACCAATCGAAGGAACGGCTACTTTGGAAGCACCTAATCCTCTTTGGACCTGTATGCTACTAGTTGCATCAGTCAGGCCTGCCCAGTTAGACCAGAAGACATTTCCGTTCTCCATGTCATTCACTGGAATTCCGTTGATGAGTACGGCTACGTTCTGATCGTCAAATCCCCTAATGTTGATTCTACCATCTCCAAATCCGCCACCAGCTCTTGTAGCAAAAACACCTGGAGTAGACTTGAGTACTTCAGGAAATTCCTGATTCCCAATTTTCGCTTCAATCTGTGGGGATTTCACGGTCGAAACCGCCACCGGAGTTTTTCGGTCAATGGCTACAGAAGCAATCACCTCTACCATATCCAATCCGACAGTGGTTGATGTCATTTGGATATCACCCAAATCAACCGCACCCGACATATTTCTCGTAATTTCTAAGGTTTCATAACCTAAGTAACTAATCTTCAGGGTCACCTCCCCTGATAATCCGCTAAGACTGAAGTTTCCATCAACATCAGAAATAGCACCTTTGGTCGTTCCCACAATAAAGATGGTAGCACCAAATACGCCTTCGCCATTGTCTGCATCAAGCAGCCTACCTTTAACAGTTCCACTTTGCGCAAAAGCGGAGGTTAAAGCAAACACAAAAGTCACAAGGACTAGTAAATGTTTCCTCATAATCAAAATTTAAATGGTTAATTGTTTGTAATTCATTGTCTTGGTCAAAAACACTCCTCTTGACAAGTAAAACTAGGCCCGCTTAATGTCGCGATTTTCAGACTAATGTTATCATTTCGCTATGAATGCAGATTGTTGTTAACATTCCCTTAACATTGGAGTCACATGGTAGGACCACCTCCAGATTACAGGGCATTAGTCAACCAAATTATGCCAATAAAGGGCACAAAATTCATCATAAATCCAGACAAAAATTAATCTTAATCTTCTGCACAAGCCGTCTTGTTCACATGCAAAAAATGTTAGGTCAAAGGTTTTTGAAATTTACTTGGGTGAGTAAATCTATAAAAAATATATCAAAGATTCTTGACTTTATTTTATGATATGTCACCATTTAAATTGTTTGATTCAAAGCTTGGAATAACTATATTAACCAGCTTGTAAAATCATAGAATTAATCGAGATGAAGGGACTGATCTACCTCTTATTTGTTGCCACAATTAGTTTAGCTCAACAGCCACTAGTTGCACAAATTGACCTTACTTATTACCTGCCTCAGGATGTTACCTATGACCCAAACATTCCCACTCCAAAGTCCATAATAGGACATGAAGTGGGTGAATGGCATATTACGCATGACAAGCTCGTAAACTATATGCGTGCTGTGGCCGCAGCATCCGATCGCATTACCATTGAGGAAACAGGTACTACTCATGAAGGGCGCCCTCAGCTTTTGTTGACTGTAACCTCTCCGGAGAATCATCGAAATATTAATACAATCAGGACCAATCACGTATGGCTCACCTACCCTAATGAATCAGACAAGCGGGACGTCAAAAAGATGCCTTCTGTCCTTTATATGGGTTTTAGCGTACATGGCAATGAACCGAGTGGGGCTAACGCCTCTCTGGCTGTAATTTACTATATGGCCGCTGCACAGGGCGTATTTATTGAAGAAGCGCTTCGCAATAGTGTTGTTTTGCTCGACCCCTCTTTTAACCCGGATGGTCTTACCCGTTTTTCTACCTGGGCCAATATGCATAAGAGCAAGAACATAAATCCTGACCCCAATGATAGGGAGTATAGGGAGGTCTGGCCAGGTGGCAGAACGAACCATTACTGGTTTGACCTGAATAGGGATTGGTTGCCATTGCAACAACCCGAGTCACAAAACAGAATTGTTAAGTTTCACGAATGGAAACCAAATATTTTAACTGACCATCATGAAATGGGTACTAATTCAACCTTCTTTTTTCAGCCCGGAGTGCCTTCAAGAACACACCCGTTAACTCCTGAAAAGAATCAGGAATTGACCGAGCAAATTGGGACTTTCCATGCCGCTGCATTAGATGACATGGGTTCTTTGTATTACACCAAGGAAGGTTATGATGACTTCTATTATGGTAAAGGGTCTACTTTCCCTGACATCAATGGAGGCATTGGCATTTTGTTCGAACAAGCCAGTTCAAGAGGTCATGCACAGGAAAGTGCCAATGGCATTCTTAGCTTCCCATTCACTATCCGAAACCAATTCACAGCAGCACTCTCCACCTGGAAGGCTGCGGTTGAGATGCGAGAAGAGTTACTGACTTACCAAAGGGATTTTTATAAGGGTGTCCTTCGGGAAGCAGATGGCGATGACGTGAAGGCCTATGTTTTCAAGGCAGAGAAGGATCCGGTAAGGACTTTTCATTTAGCCGAAATTCTTAACAGGCAGGAAATCGACTTTTATCGCCCTTCACGGAGAATCAGGACTGGCGGTGAAGAATATACCCCTGACAATAGCTATATCATTCCACTCAAACAGAGAAACTATAAGATCGTTAAGGCCATGTTCGAGAAGAGAACATCATTTGAAGATAGCCTGTTCTATGACATTTCGGGTTGGACCTACCCCTTGGCCTTTAACATGGAGTATAGTGAAATGAGCGGTCGTGATTATAGCCGAAACCAGCTTGGCGACAAGGTTGAAGAGCTCAATTTCCCACAAGGAACATTGATGGGTGGTCAAAGTGAATATGCCTACGTTTTTGAATGGCATGGCTACTATGCCCCCCGGGCTGCCAACCGTCTGCTGTCAAAGGGAGTTAGGCTAAAAACCGCTACTCAAAAATTCAAGGCTTTTGAAGATGACGATGAAAGAGAATTTGATTATGGTACCATCCTGGTTCCAGTAACTAATCAAAGTTTAAGTGCAACTGAAATATATCGGCAAATGCAGACCATTGCCCGGGAAGATGGTATTGATGTCTACGCCATGCCCACGGGTCTGACAAGTGGAGTATCTTTAGGCAGCAACTCCTTTGCCAATTTGCAAAAACCAGAGGTAGCTCTCGTAGTCGAGTCAGGCAGTAGCTACGATGCCGGTGAGATTTGGCATCTCCTGGATACCAGAATGCAGATGCGAGTCACCAAGTTGCCTTCAACCCGTTTGGGTTCTTCGGCCATAGACCGCTATAACACTATCATAATGACGGGAGGGGCAAGCCTCAGTGAGTCTGGCTTGGCCAACCTAAAGCGTTGGGTTCAAAATGGCGGTACAATCATTGGCACTACGGGCGCAGTTCGCTGGCTGGCAAGTAATAAATTTTCCGATCTGAAATTTACCTCACCTGAAAGGCCTGATGCATCAGAAATCCCATATGATCAAATCTCAAACTTCCAACGTGCACAATTTATCCCAGGCGGGGTGTTTATGAGTCAACTTGAGCTGAGCCATCCAATGGCCTTCGGTTATTATAGAACAGAGTTGCCTAGCTTCAGAAGAGGTAACACTATGGTACAACCCAGCGGAAATCTATTCTCGAATCCGGGGAGGTACACTGATACACCGCTCCTAAGCGGGTTCATTTCAAAAGAAAACCTCGAAGCCATCAAAGGTACTTCGACCATTAGGGTGAGTGCCATGGGCCGGGGTCGCATTGTTTCTTTGGTAGACAACCCCAACTTCAGAGCTTTCTGGTATGGCACTAATAAATTGATGATGAACGGAATCTTCTTTGGCAGGATTGTGAATGGTTCGGCCGCCCGTTAAGCTTAACCTAGGTTTAACAATCATTTTCAAGGTGAATCAGAGACGCTTTTACCCCAAATTTTGTAATTTTGCAAAAATTCTTCTAAGTGAGCGATAGGCTTTTTCTGCTGGACAAGAATTACATACTTAAGCAAGCCCAACATGATTTGAGGCTTGAGTTGGAGGCCTCTCTCATAGAAAAAATCAAAGAAGGGTATTTCACCCACTTTAATCCAATGAGGTTGCAAGACGACACTACGGCCCTGATAGCCGCTTACCGACCTGCGCACCTGGCTTTCTTTGACGAGTTCTATGACGTGCTTTGTGGTATTTTTCGATACAAAATTGGTGACAATCAGTTGGAACTCCTTTTTGATGGTTTAAGTCACTATGAAAAGTACCTGCTCGATTGGCGAGAAGCTTTCCTTACCTGGGTAGATGAGTTAAGTGCAAAAAGTAACTTCATTATTGCCGGTCTGGAATTGTCCGTTTATTATTCCCCTGATAAAAAAATTGAGTTGGCTCAAAACAGAATGAAGCTTTGCATTTATGAGCACTTCGGCCTAAAGCTTTACAAGCACAAGGGCATTCAACAGTATAAAAAGGCAATGGCTTAAACCCGGATAATGCGATAGAATTTCTATTACGGACTTAACTCACTTCGAATCAGCCGCTTCGCTTCGTTTGTCTTTTCACCATAGCGGTGCTATGTCTTCAAAGCCAAACATCCTGATTCATTGTGATTTACGCCCTCATTACGACCTCTATTGCATAAACCGGGTTAGCCCCGGATTAAAACCGTCTTATCTCAAAGCGGGAGTAGCCAACCAAGGATCCATTTGCCACATCAACTCTGTCCACAATTGCGGATTCCGGTCCGTTATTGCACCAAGCTACAAATTGATCTACACCATCTTCAGGGCCTTCAACTTCAATGTACACAGTCCCATCCTTTTGATTCTTGCACCACCCGTTTAGCCCTAAAGCCTTTGCCTTGTCTTTAGTACTGGCTCTAAAAAATACGCCTTGCACACGCCCATAAACTGTAAGATTAAGATGCTGCATCGGCCTCTTTCATTATCAGTCCACCAGATGAAGTACCGATTCTATCTGCCCCTGCCTCTATCATTTCCAAAGCTGAAGCAAGATTCTTTATACCTCCCGAAGCTTTGATACCAACATTGGAGGGAAGGTTGGCTCTCATTAGTTTAATGTGTTCTGCCTTAGCTCCCGAAGGAGCAAAGCCAGTGGAAGTTTTGACAAAATCGCTGCCAGCATCTGCACAAAGTTTTGAGGCGATTATAATTTCCTCATCCGTTAAATAAGCTGTTTCGATAATTACCTTCATGAGACAACCCGCTTCATGAATGCGCGAAGCACACTTGGCCAACTCAATCTTGGTCCAGGGCAGCCCTGTTTTAAAGGAGGAAATGTTCATAACGATGTCCAACTCGTTGGCACCATTATAGATGGCCTTGTCAATCTCGGCCAATTTTGTTTCGGTCATTTGATAACCCAAGGGGAAACCAATTACCGTTACCAACTGAACGTTGGTGTTTTGCAAATCTCTAAAAACCTTCTTGACCCAGAAAGGAGGAATACAAAGCCCGGCAAAATTGTACTCGAGTGCCTGTTTCACAAGCTCATCAATATCATTAGCCACCAGGGTTGGCTTGAGATTGGTGTGCTCTATATATCTATTAATGTCCATCTACATAATCCTGAAGATACCCGTAGATTTCAGTCAGCTTACCCTCCTTGGTTATGGTGGCTCGTTTGATGATATCATCTTTATCCTCCCCGATTAAATTAGGGAGAATTTGATCTACGAACTCTCTTCCAAAATCCTCAGATGCATTTCGAGGCAGCTCGCAAGGCAGATTGTCAACAGCCATTACGGTGATGTTGCCTTCATCCCCAAATGCTGTTTCCACCCTATCATTACTGGGGTTATAATCGTAGATCGGATCATCAATGGTGCTCGGCTGCTTGGTTGATGGAATTGACCCTTCTATGTCGCAGGTAATATCGGCAATGACACTAATTTTAAAAGCTGTTGCCAATACGTCTTCTCGACCAAAAAGAACAGGAGCCTTTGGGTCCCAGAACGCTCCCGCAATTAATATATCGGCTTTCTCCGCATAAGCCGCAAAATTGGAAACATAGTTGGCCGGATTTTGATAGAACTCTTCTCTATCAAAAGTTTCACCATTGGCCTTTTTGTTATAGTCTCGAGTATTCAATTGAGTGAACACAGGCCCCTCAAAATATTCATTGACAAACTCAGCGGGGCTCACTTTTCTTATGCCCATACCATGCAGTACTTCCATGGCACCTTTTGAAACACGACCTCCTCCGGTAAGGGCAATTTTAATTGCCGGTAACTTCACTTTGGCATATTCTGTTTTTAAGTCATCCAGATCGAAGCATTCATTGGCTCTTCTCAAATCGAACAGATTATACCTTTTGCCATAGGTCCAAACAGCATTGTAGGCTCCCACAATTCCTGCATATCTGCCAAAGGCAATCAATCTTTGGCCTTCTTTGTTGGTAAGACACTCCCAATCAATCAGTCGAATTTGTTTGCTCATGATTTCGCGCAACAATTCCCTGTTGTAATCTTGTTTTTTTATGGTGTGAGAAAAAAAGAAATGGGTTTTCCCGGCCATCAAGTTGGGTATGGGTACTTCTTTGACTCCGAGTATAATCTCACAATCAGAAATATCGCTGACCACTTCCACTCCTGCTTTCCGGTATTCTTCATCTGGGAAACAACGGATATCGCTTTCCTGGCACTTTATAGATACTCCATCAAAATCAGACAGTATTTCCGCGCATTGTGTGGGAGTCAGAGGCACCCTTCTGTCCATGGGTATTTTGCCTTCTTTGATGATTCCAATTTTGATTTTGCCCATGTCGCAAAATAAATAAATAATCCCGATCGAAGCACTCCCATATGATGGATATTGAATCCTAAATTTCTATGTCAAACTTTCTACAATATTTTAGTCGAAAGGATCATCAACAAAACGGCTGAAGTGCTTTTGATTAGTAGCGATATTATAGGCCTTCAATAGCAAGGCACCATAACCTGACGAGCCATAGAAGTATCCTGTGAAACTTGTCACTTGACCTCGATTTTTCATAAAACCAAAACGCTCAATCGGCCAATGAAGTCCGTCTTTAAAGCTTGCCTTACTCATGATATAATCAATAGTGTGTTGTGCATAGTTTAAATATTCTAAGTCTTTGGTAACTGAATATAAATCCAAGGCAAAACTTGCGACACTGGTCAATCCAAATCTCTGATCAATACTAAAAGGTCGTGTTCCGAACATTGGATTAAGTTGGCCCATGGCATTGCTTAAACGAATTCCATTGAAACATGCCTTCATCCTATTAAGCCATTTCTGATCCTCGTCAATTTTATACATCTGATAGAAAAGCCGGGCAACACCTGCAGGTCCATGTGCCCAGCCAATGTCAAAAGCCCTACTCCAACCGGGGTCTGGAAAACCATAGGGGATCAGGTAAGTATTGTCTTCCGTGTAGGCAATTGAGTCCAGATAGTTGATCGATTTTTGAGCGGCTTCCAGAAATTCAGGGTCTCCCGTCCTCTCGAAGAGTCGTGCTAAAAAATAACCTATCCCTGCAGCACCATGAGAAAAGTTGGGAAGGGTAAAATTGCCGTCCTGACCCCGTTTCCAAGTTAAGGTATTGCCAGATTCGGTGGCCCTTGATATTAAAGTGCGACCCGCAGACCTGGCCAATGAGAGCGCCAGAGAATCCTCGAATGTTTCGGCCACGGCAAGTAGAAAAAGACCAGTGCCGGAAAGACCGCCTAAAACATCATTGCCCAAATCCCAGGAGACTGTGTCATTTTGATTCAATGAAAAGTGATCCAATACGCCCAGAATGTGCTGAACCCCGGTTTTATACGCTTCCTCTCCCGTAAGATTATACATTTCTAATAAGGCATAACCCGTTCCGCAAACGTTGCCATATGGGCTAAATGCCCAGGACACCTTGTTCAAAGAATCACTTTTTTCAGGAAGGTTTTTGAGCAGATAGTCTGCACCTGATTGAGCCTCTTGCATGTGTTCTTGACTTCCCCCATTTCTAAATAAGTCCGAATAGAAAAGGACAGTCCCTGAAACACCGTTTGAATAGGACATTGATACCACAGAATCATCAAGCACATCGCGCCAGATTAGATCATCACCCTTTTTAATTTTTTTCGATTGAAGCCAGAAACCTGCTTGTCTCGCCAAATCGAGATAATCATCCTTTTTGTATGTTTTGAACTGTTGAAGAAAAGAAATCAGAGGAGGCCAGTTAGCCTCATCTTGCAAAAGCACACTACTTCCATGTCTTCCTTTAACGGCCTGAAAAAACTCAGGCTGAACCCCTTTGAGAGATTCCAGAATTGGCCTTGTCATTAAGTATTCAGCAGTATCTTGACCAGCAGCAATAAAAACCGGTTGCGTGACCTCTGAAGACCAGGAACGTAATAACACGGTGTCTTTTTCATAGTATTCTCCAGGGGAATAAGAGACCATTGCCTCAATCTCCTCTGGAAATTCCCTGGCCAATTTGAATTGAAGCATGGCGGAAAAGGATGATCCCCAAACAATTAAATCACCATCGAAATCATTCTCTTTCAACCATTTCAATGCCGCTGTCATGTCCAAGTAGGAATCAAAAATTCTTGGCCAAACCTCTTCATATTGATAGGCATCTGTATCCACAAAATTGTCTACCACCTCATATGACCCATAAGCCCTTGCAGTCTCATTCTCAACTCCGTTCCAAAAGTCCTTTTTCCCCCAGCGTAAATCAACAGCCAGGCAATTGAATCCTCGCTGCTGAAGTCGAGGTGCAATTGTCTGGTATTCTCCTCTACTCGAAGCGGATTGATGAAACATTACAATAGTCGGATCCGACTTTCGGGCCGATGGATAAAAATCTGCTGTGACTGTGACCCCGTCCTCCGCCTTAAAGGAAATGGTCTGGTTTGTCGTAAATTCCTTGTCAGATGCACAACCTAAGGTTAGCAGCAACAGTATCAAATTACCCACACTGATTTTCGTATAGCGCATGGCCAAATATGATTCGGTCACCGGCCAATCAGAAGACTCTATTCGCCAACGTATTAAAATGATTCGTGAATGGCTTAATCAAAAAGACTCAGAACGGCCTTTTTGTAGGAATTGCCAACTTTGAGGGTCTCCCCATTTTTCAAAATGACAGTCAAATCGGAATTCTTATGTAGTGCCTTGATCATCTTTCTATTGGCAAAATAAGATCGATGAATTCTAATAAAATGTTCAGAGGGAAGCTTTTCCTGGAGTGATTTCATCACATCCTTGATGACATGATATCCTGCGTCTGTATGAATCTTTTGATAATGATCCATGGCCTCAATCCAATATACCTGATCAAGTTCAACAAAGAACGTTCGACCGTTTTTATCTACTCTGAATCGCTCAAGGGTCTCAACAATTTTTTCCTTTTTTTGTGGCTCTTGCTTCCTAGACCTAAAGGTCATCAGAAGCAAAATGGCCCAATAAGCCAGCAGATGAAAGTGTATTACGTTGGTAAGGTACTTTGCTATAAACCTTGGGAAAATGATGGAAGAGGAAAGGTCAACGCTGAAAAGTACAACATTGCAGAAAATCATATGACCCAAACCAAATAGCACACTCAAAGCCAAATGCAACAGCAACCTTTGGGTTCTTGGGGCCTCCTTAATAGAAAACTTTTGTCCAAGATGAAAAATCAGGGGCGTTAGCAGGGCATAGGTGCTGTAAACGATGAGATTATAGGCAAGGCTCATCCCAAATGAATAATTACCCAGATAGGCATACTTGAAGTAGTTTTGGGTCATCACGATAATGGCAATGACCGTAAGAAATAAGCCCACCAGGGAGGTGAGCTTAAGTTCTGATTGCCTTAGCGAAATATAACTTCGAATGTTGCCCGACAAGATCATTACCCATTATACCAATTTCCTGATAATAGGTTTTAAAACGTGTACAACAAAATGCCTATGCTGACATGTGATTCTTAGTCTTCAGATATAAATTCTTTAAGTAAAACTGTGACATTTCGTTCGATCAACTCTGACGCGTTTGTCATGGCGAACTTGGTTGAAACTTCAGGGGTCAAAAGAGAATAGACCCCAAATGCCCCCAATGCCTGCTTTATATATTCGGGGCTTTCTACATCGCCACAAATCACAGCAACTTTGATGTCAATATACTTTGCCCTTTGGCATACTGCAAAAACCACTTTACCTTCAAGTGTTTGCAAATCCAGCTTGCCTTCTCCGGTGATCACCAAGTCCACGGACTTCAACTTGTTTTCAAAGTCGATAGTCTCCATGATAAAATCCACACCTGACCTCAATTCCGCTGCTAAAAATGTCATGGCTCCATAGCCGAGGCCACCGGCAGCACCGGCTCCTGATAATTGCTCAAATCCATTTTTAAGCAGTCTACTCAAATGCACAAGTCCATCATCCAGTTGATTGATCATGGCTTCGTCCGCACCCTTTTGTTTGGCATAAACATGTGCAGCCCCCTGCCTACCACAAAGGAGATTCTGTACATCAGTTAAAACTGTGAAGTGGATGCCTTTCAATAAGTCGGGATATTGTGGTGGAACAACCCTCTCAATTAAACTTAGTCCTTGCCCGTTGGGGGTGACCCTTTGGCCATTTTTATCCAAAAAATCGAAACCAAGGGCTGCAGCCATGCCAATACCACCATCATTAGTGGCACTACCCCCTATTAATAAATAAATTTCCCCAACACCGGATTCAATGGCATGTTCAATCAATTCGCCAGTCCCATAAGAGCTGGTTTTTAAAGGGTCATACTCCGAAGGCTGTAAGCATTGGAGTCCGGAGGCCTGAGCCATTTCTATATAGGCCACTTCATTGTCGCTCAAGTAGTAAGCCTCAATTGATCTCATTAAGGGATTGGAAACCTGGCAATAAACCCGCTCCAACACTAAATGTTGCTCCAGAACATCCAGGGTACCTTCACCACCATCTGCCATGGGGCATTTGATGACATCTATGGTCTTATCAAGCTTCCTGATGCCCTGTTCCATGGCCTCACAAGCTTCCATGGCTGAAAGAGAGCCTTTAAACTTATCCGGTGCCAGGAGGATTTTCAAACATCTAATAGTTGGAACTCCTCGAAAGTTACAATTTCTCCATTCACCTGCACCTCCACCTTATGCGTTCCCGGATAGTATCTTCTGGTATTGATCAGCTTAAAAGAATGTGATTTCGATAAAACGATCGATTCCTCAGCTTTCAAGGCAAAGTTTTTCCATTTAAAAACCTTCTTGCCCATTTTCCCCTTGGCTCTGACAAAGTGCACCGTGTAATCCAGCATCAGCGTAGCGTCTTTGCCCTTATTGATCAAGGTGAGCTTCATGTTCAGATTATCTCCAATTTTGACCTGGTTATTTGCCAGTTGAAATTTGTCTATGCTCACCTTAGGTGGTTCAAAGCCCAGCAATTTTAGCGCCCGTTGATTGCCCGCTTTTATCAGGCTGCGCAGTCCGTGTTTGATGATCCAATCCGTATGCTTGTGCTGCCCGAAGCCCCAGCCCTCAACCAGGTCTAATGCCAAATCGGGATTGTCTTTGGTGATGTCGTTGATATTATTGGCCACCGATTTTCGGACGTATAGCGACTCATCCGCCTTAAGTTCATCAAGGATTGGGAATATCGGCTCGGGGTCCCTCTTTAATTCAGAGATTGCCATAGCCCATGGCAGTCTTGGACGACATCCTTCAGAGGCCAATCTGCGCACATGTTCGTTTTCATCTCTGCTCCAAGTCAGCATTTCCTTTAGCACCAGCGACTGATCCTGAATGATAAAAGGTCGAATGGAAAATTCAGCACTGGAATGCTTTGTTAACTCATAAAGCCCTTGAACGGATGCTGCTGGATTATCCAACCCAAATAGCTCTACCCAGGCCGGTAAAAACATCCCTTCAAGCCCACCAAAAACCGGCCCGAGCTTCAATACAATACCCAGTTGATTTTCATAGGCATGAGGTAAAAATTGATGCATCAGTCTGGCCGACTCGTACATTTTGGTTTTCAGGTCCAGCTCAATTATTTTTTGATCTGCAACCTTTTTGAGCAAATGGGCCCTATCGAAGTCGGGTAATTGGCTTTCCAGAGCTTCTCCCAACTTCTCATAAAAGGACCATAGGTAGTATTGATCTTTTAGAAGCTCCGCCATTTACTTTTTTATCGAATATATTAAACTACACACTCCAGAACTATAGCTGGTGCTATGCAAGAGTTTTAATGCCGCTCTTTTCGGAAGGCTTTCAAACAGGGAGATGCCTTCGCCAAGCACAATGGGCATCATGTAAACATGTAACTCGTCAACCAGACCCTCATTCCAAAGCACTGAGTTCAGTTGGCCTCCGCCAATCAGCCAAATGTCTGCACCTTCCTGGCTTTTTAGTTCTGATATCAGGCTAACCGGATCGTTTGTGAATGATACATCAGCATTGTCTTTCAAAGAGGCATCACGTGTAACCACATAATTGATAGTATCCGGGTAGGGAAACTTACCGCCAAATTTCTGGATCATTTTGTAAGTACTATTTCCCATAATGGTAGTATCAACCGACTTGTAGAAATCACCATAGCCATAATCCGATTTCTCAGGGTTGGGTAGTTCTTCCAGCCATTTCACGTCATCATCAGGACCGGCAATCTTGCCATCCAACGACATGGCGATATATAGTTTAACTTTTCTCATTTCACGGCATACCTTAAGATAGTTCTGAGTTTTTCTGTGGCTGTCTTCATCGGGTCGGATAAGTAGATTTCACGATGATGACCATTCACCTCAAGTCCTTGTTCTTCTATAAAATCCATGACCTTTCCTATGCTCTCTTTTTCTTCTTCATAAGATCCCAGATGAAGTACCTGAACCACTTTGTCTTCATGAATTGCTTCAAAGTTGATGGTTGTTTCTTTATGCACCTTACCTTTCTCCCTTGCGCTTTCAAGGACTTTTTGAAATTCAGATTCTTCTACAAAATCGGGCATCGGGATCATCAATTTCCAATGCCAATCGGTTCGAACAGCCTCTTCAAAAGGAATATCTTTTTCCATCCACCAATAGGCCTCCATTTTGGGCATCGTAAAGTCCTTATCCATACCCTTATAGGCAAATTTTAAGGGGTAGGCCAGACCATACAAACTGCCAATGGCCTGAGTGAAGGCAGGGTCTTCCGGTGCGGAATTGCCTTGGCTGGTAATATACTGATAGGCGCCTAATTCTACCAAAGCAGGTTGTGCCTTGGCACTGTAGTAATCTTTCTCTGTTTTTACAAAATCCAGCTTGCTCATGATATTAAATTAATTGGTCAAAAAATCAATTTTCTCAAAGGCAGCCATAATTAATGGGAACTTTCCTTTTTCAGTCCTGTCATAGATATCCTGACCTGCGGCCTCCGCATGGCCTGAAATATGCTCTGGCTTTATTTTAAAGAGCACCATTTCCGTAATCATTTGTTTGTCACTCATAATTATTGTTTTGAATTATAAGCGCAAGTAAAACCAGGCAAGTGACAGCCCTATGTCAGTAGGCATTGGAATGCTGAAATTAATTCTTTGCCTTAGTCATCCGGTGACTTCGAGTCACCGGATGACGACTGAATATTGAGTAAGCACCGCTCATCAAAATAATCGCTGGACAAATCTTTAAAAAGCACAAAAAATCCATCTTGGAGAAACAATACCATATCGAAAAACAATACAAACCAAATTGATATAGTTCAAAACATGTTCAGTTGAACTAAGACTAATCCTTTCATTGTAAGGTTTCATTCTATCATTTTATATTCCATTTATGGAAAAAATATTACCTACTTATGGTAATTGTCGATTGAAATTTTAACTTGCTTAGGATTGAAGTTTAATATGCTCAGTTCTTCGCTGGTAATGTTGGTATCCTCTGTTGACATTAGAAGGGTTGAAATTTCAGCTTTCAATTTTAGTGCCTAAACATTAGTAATGTTACAGATTATCTGGTCGCTTGGTTTTCAGCGTTAAGTCGTTGAAAATCAAGCGATATTTTTTAGACATAAATGGTAAGAGAGAAAGGCCAAATACTATTTGGTCAAGATTTGATGTCTTAGAAAGCCTTATTGCCGTTTTTGTAAACCTCATGTTTCATTTTATCTGATAGGCACAAATCGCATGACGGAACTAGGTGTAGATTGGCCCGAAGGGATGGCCATGGCGCATCTACGCCTTTATATAAACGGCTCTAATAAGCATAAAAGATAATAAGTCGTAGTTTCAAACTACGACCAGTTCAAACGTAGCTTATGAAATGTAGGTATTGCAAAAGCAACTGCCACAAATGTGGCAGGCAGCCATCAGGTATTCAAAAGTACAGATGCCAAAAGTGCTTGAAGTATCAGCAAGCAAGTTATAAAAGCAAAGCACTCCATTTAGCAACAAACAAACGCATACGCAACCTGGTCAAAGAAGGTGTAGGCATTAGAGGCATAGCAAGACTCTTGAAAATATCAAGCACCACAGTGATCAAGAGAATCCGAGCTATGGCATCAAATTTAAAAAGACCGGAAATACACAGCTACCATGCCATTTACGAGATTGATGAATTATGGACATACAGCAAGTCAAAGAAGAATCAACAATGGATTACCTATATCTATGATCGAATAAGCAAGAAGGTTATTGATTTTGTTGTTGGTCGAAGAAGTATAGATTGCCTAAAGCCTATGATTTCAAGGGCTTTGACATTTCAGCCCAAGTTCATAGCCACAGATGGTCTGATGGTTTATCGAAGCATCATTCCCTCAAATCTGGTTTATAACTGGCCTTTATTATTTATTGAAGGTATCAGTCATTCAAAAGGCTACAGATCGTTCTTTGAGCAGTCTAAAAACGACAGGTTTGGTACTAAGTGCTATCAATTATCTGGTCTAAGAATTAATAGCATTTCAGAATCTAGGTGTAGTTTGTAACTACACCTTAATATTTACAACAAAGCTCGTGGTCTCATTTTCCTAAACACATAATAAAAGTCTCTCTTATGAATTGTCAATACTGCAACAGTCTCTGTCAAAAAGCTGGAAAACAAGCAAATGGCCGTCAGAAATATCTTTGCAAAAGCTGTAAGAAATACCAGCAAGCATCATATCAGTACATAGCCTGTAAAACCAATGTTAAAGTCTTGTTTATGAAGTGCTTAAAGACAGGCAATAGTTTAAGAGGGATACAGACAATAACAGGCATAGCCTTAACTACACAAATAAGATGGATTAGGAAGATCGGTAAGGCTGTTAAACCAAGGTGTTATTATAGAATCAATGATGAATATGAACTGGATGAGCTTTGTACGTATGTCAAGAATAAAGAGAAAAGACGGTGGGTTATAAGTGCCATTTCAAAGTCAAGCGGACAGGTTGTCGACATTAAGGTAGGAACAAGAACAGCAAAAAATCTGGAGGTCGTAGTTAAAAAAATATTGCATCTCACGCCCAGGGCCATCTATACAGACAGGTTATCAGCCTACAGAAGTCTCATTCCAAAAGAAATTCATCGGATCAAACATCGAGGCATTAACAAGATAGAACGTTATCATTTGAGTTTGAGAACACATATTAAAAGGCTCAATAGAAAGACCATTTGTTATACAAAGAAAGAGGACATTTTAAATAGCCTAATAAAAATATACGCTTGGTATTAATTGTAAACCATTGTTAACAACGGAAGCTAGGTGTAAGTCTGTGACTACATCATTATATCACATAGTCAAATCAAAGCCAAATCGAGATGGCGTAGTTTCAAACTACGCCCAGTTCCTTTTTGTAATTTGAATTCACAAAGCGTATATTGATTTAGGCCTGGATTTTATGTCATACAAATACCAAAAACTTGGGCCAAGCATACCAAATAAACGATCAAAGCCTCCCTTACTTCCTCACCTTTCAAGTAGTAGGTTGGGCAGACATTTTCAGTCGAAAAATCTATAGAGATATTGTTTTGGATAGCCTAAAATACTGCCGCCAAAACAAGGGCCTCAATGTATTTGCTTACGTCATCATGACTAATCATGTACATGCGATCCTTCAAAGCAGAACAGACGATTTATCAGGTACGGTCCGTGATTTCAAAAAGCACACAGCCAAAACAATTTTCCGGGAACTGGCATCTAGTCCAAAAGAAAGCAGACGAGAATGGCTAACAGGAATTTTCAAATATCATGCAAAGTTCAATAAGAGAAATAAACAAAAGCAGTTCTGGACACATGAAAATCACGCGATCGAACTTAGCACAAAAGGAATGATGAAGTCAAGATTAAACTACATCCATAACAATCCCATTTCAGCTGGCTGGGTAGAAAAACCAGAAGACTATTTATACAGCAGTGCCAGAAACTACTTGGGGCTGGAAGGTTTAATCGATATTGATTTGATATAAGGTTATAACTTTGAGAAAGCCCCGCTAGTGCGCGTTTGTGCCCTCAAATCTCCATGTGAGAGACCCCTATCAAACCCTGAGAATTGAGAGGAACAATTTGAACCTAAGAACTCATTTAAAGAGACTTTCAAGAAAGACTATTAATTATTCCAAAAGTGTAAGCATGTTGAGCTCAGTACTTACACTCTATTTCTGGGCTTGAATTGCACCTCTGATCTTAATACGCACTCCGCTGGCGCGAACTTGTTTTCGTGACCAATACTAACGCCAGTGGAAGCCCATGTGAATGCCCCGGATTCTCCAATAGATCCAGGTCAAAGTATTGCATTGCAATATCATCCTATACTTTTATCTCTATAATTCGTTAATTTGAAGTATGGACATACAAGCGGCAAAGATTGATCTTATCCATTGGCTAACAGAATTAAAGGATGCCGAAATCTTGAAACAGCTTAAGGCCATCAAAGAAGGACAAGATTGGTGGGATCAAATTTCTGAAGAAGAAAGACTAGCTATAGATGAGGGGCTGGCACAACTTGATAGAGGTGAGGGAATCCCACATGATCAGGTTATGAAAGAGGTACGTGAGAAGTACCAACTATGAAAAAACCAATAGAATGGTCGCCCAGGGCCAGGAATGAATTCCTATCTATTGTTAGTTATCTCCATGACGAATGGGGAGAGAAAGTTACAAGAAATTATATTCAGAGAATCGAGGAAGTTCTAGAAGCCATTTCAACACGTCCTAAAATGTATCCAGCCACTGGAAAAAGGAATAATGTTAGAAGGTGTGTTGTAGGCAAACAAACCAGTCTTTATTATAGAATTCAAAAGGATAAAATTCAATTAGCCACTCTTTTTGATACTCGACAAGATCCAAAGAAGTCTAAGCTTTAATCAGTTGCTCCTGTTGGTCGCAAGTCAACTGCATCTGTTCCGATACTTCATCAGGTCATATCGAATTCGTGCGCTGCTCACCTTGTTGCGTCTCCCGGCCCTGACAAAGCTAATACAAAGCCCCTCACTGGCTCCAAATAGAACTCACCTCTGAAAATTACCCGCTACGTTCTTTAATACTCAAGACAAGGACTTACTGACTCCCCACCTAAGTCCCATGGTTATCAGTAGTGACAACGCATAGATGATCAAACCATAGAGTGTAGTAATGAAAGTCAATTTCAGACCTGCTCCCAATATGCTTATGGACGCTTCGCCTGCCATTTCAATAGCCTGAAATAGTCCCATCAGATCAATTATACTCGCAAGAACTCCTACAATCAATGCAAAGAGACCTATTTCTCTTATTCGCTTAATATTCTTTAATGACTCCTGACCTCGAGATTTACTCAAAACACCTTTAACATTGATAACTGATAGTATGAGCATGATTACACCTGCAATAGATATGATACCCATAAAGAGCCTACTTCCGTTGAAAAATAATTCTAACATGATTCAAATTTTTAGTGAATAAAACTTTTTCCAAAGCTAGAGATGGAGCTACTTATTTTACAGGTCATATCCATTCATATAGTTGTCGTTAATCGACATTTCCTTTAAACTAGACAAAAATTTAAGCTTCTTGAGTAAGATGTCAACCACTCTTGAGAAATGACCAAACAATCACATCAAGTTTTATTCTGGGTAACCGTTTTCATCTTTCTCAACCTCCTTTTTGGTTGGAAGTGGAACAGTTTTATAGACTCATTCTATTTTACAACCATGCTCATGCCAATAGCAGTGGGGACGTCATATTTTTTTAATCATAAACTTGTCCCGGAATATCTACAAAAGGGAAAACGTATTCAATTCTTTGTTTATACTTTATATACTATCATCATCTCTGTTTTCTTATCTGCAATCATAGCCTTGGTTGCATTTATATTTCTTTCAGACCTCAAATGGAGTAATATGAACCCAATTGTTGGTGACCTTTTCCAAATGGGTATAGTGATCTATTTCATTACGATTCTCTACTCCTTCATTCGTTTATATAACGCTTACATAGAAAGCAAGGCCCAAGTCTCTCAGCTTGAATATGAAGGCCAGAAGAATTTGAAGAAAACGCTTATCGTACGGTCTAACAGAAATATGATATCAATTGCTCTAGACGACATTCAATACATTGAGAGCCTGTCTGACTATGTGAAAATCCAGACCCTCCTGGAGGTCATCATTACAAAGGAAAAAATAAGTCAGCTCGAGTTAAAGTTACCAGGGTGGTTCGTTCGAGTTCATCGGTCTTTCCTGATTAATCAACACAAACTGGAGGCCTATGGCCATGATTTTGTGCAAGTAAAATCTGAGAAACTTCCTCTAGGCAGAAAGTACAAAAAAGACGCCTTGACCAAAATCAGTCTAAGTCAGGTCAATTCATAAGAGGCATTTACTTTTAACCTTAGCAGTTGTTAATTGAAATGATTACTAACAAGAAAAAAATTCAAATCTAGTCTCCGTATTTGTCGGTTACCTTCTTAGGCACTATAGAGTCCAACACCACGATAAAGCCGCCTTTCACCAACTCCTTCATGCTTCTTGGCATCATATACTGGATGCCCTCTCCGGGTTGATTGAACCAGGGAATAGCCTTTCCCTTCAATACATCCGCTATGTCCTGAGTAACTTCAAATTTATAATAGACCCTCGATTTTGAAGAGGCGGGAAGTGCACGTTCTCCAAAGGGAGTCCCGGTAGGTGCTACAAAGGTACCCCATAGACTTCCATAGCGGTCCACCTTCGTATCATCTTCTAACGTAACTGTTTCTACACTGACAAAACCATCGGCTGGAGGGTATTGCCCATTCAGGTTCTGCTTTTCGAAGTAAGATTCCAGCTGAGCCCATTTTTCAGCTTTCCATAACTTCCAGGCTTTCTTCATGGCCTTTGGTAGTGTGTCCAGACTTGAAGTGAGTTTTTGGAACATTTCAAACGTCAATCCACGTATGGTATCCCCCGGAATGATTACATAAGAAGTTGCGGAAAATTCTGTCTGGCTACTGGCATTGAAGGAGTTGGTCCTAAATGTTGTTGAGCTGAGGGTTAGTACCAGGGTCAACAAAACCAGTAGATGCTTCCATGAAGCTTTCATAGCCTATGTTTAAATAGTGTAAAAATATATTTGAATAGTTAAGATAGTGAAAATTAGCTATTCATGCTGGATTGAGTAGACAATCGAGTCCATGCTGCATTCCAGCCACAAGTGACCAAACCCGATTAGCGTGCTATGGTCGTACACCTTTAATATTCAGGTCAAGCCTGTCTTTTCAATTATAACCGTTAAAGAAGATTATGAACCGAACCTTGTCCCCCGCTGGCGGGGGTTAGGGGGTGGATTTTATTCTTATGAGGCGAATAACATAGCACTAATCAGTATAGTGTTTTGACAGTTCCTTGATGTTTTCAATCATCAGATCCTTTAGTGCTTGAGGAGCGACTACCTTGACGGCATCTCCCAAGGAGAGCAACCATCTTGAAAAGTAGCCCAAGGTTGGAGTAAGAAACTTCATGCGCACATAATCACCCGCTTCCTGCTGGCTTACAAAGCCTTGCTGGTACATTGATTCTCCCAACAAACGAGCTACATCATTTCTCACCTCGATTTGTACCTCTTCTAAATCTGTACCCTGCATCAGGTCTTTCAGGAATTCCGGAAAAGCCTTGCGCACTTTGGGGTCAAAGCGTTCATCCAGGGTTTCCAGTTTTACTAACCTGTCAACCCTGAAATCGCGAGGGGCCTGCCGCATTCGGCAATAGGCCAGGAGGTGCCAGTGGTTACCGTAGAACACCAGGCCAATAGGCTCCACATCCCGCATATTGAATTCTCCAGTATAATTGGAAAAATATTTAAACCGTAGCACAGCAGATGAAATCAATGCTGTTTGTATTGTGGCCAAAAAATTGTTTGGAAAATCATCACTCTCCGGTTGCGAAATGTGCGCTACCTTAATCTGAGATTCAAGCTTTTCCAACTCATCCTTTTCCTGGATTTTTAATACAGACTTGATTTTATACATAGCTTCCCCAAAATTCTTTTTAATTGACGCATCCGTCTGCCCCTCAATGAGCTTGGCGCCTAACACCAGTGCATTGCCCTCCTCCTGGCTGAACATTACAGGCGGCAGGTGATATCCATCCAGAATAAAGTAGCCTTTACCTGCTTCAGCACCAATAGGCACACCTGCTTCTTCCAATGCCCTAACATCTCTATAAACTGTGCGCAAGCTGATCTCAAAGCGGTCAGCTACTTCCTGGGCCGTAACTACCTTTTTGCTCTGCAGTTGAATTAATATAGCGGTTAGCCGGTCAATCCTGTTCATGTGAAAACGAAGCTAAAAAAAATATCCTTATCATTGAGGCATGTTGGTGGATCACCTCATTTTCTTTGCCTGTTGGGTTGGCTTTTATACGCTTCATAGCTTGCTTGCGGCCAACAAAGTAAAAAAGGCTCTTGGGTTAAATCCAAAAATATACCGATTGGTATATTCTTTGTTTTCGACTTTTTCATTAGGCGTGATTTTACTCTATGGGGCCAGCCTTACCAGTCCGCTTTTTCTCTATCCAAACCCGATAAGTTTTGGTTTGGGGCTGCTCACGGCAACCTACGGTATCTTTATAATTAAACGGGCCTTCCGCAACTACAGCTTTCGTGAATTTATGGGCTTCAAGAAGGAAACAGTTGCTGAACTGAAGACAACGGGTTTGCAGGCAAGAATGAGGCATCCATTATATACCGGCACTATCCTGCTGGTCGTTGGCTATGCGCTTTTTAATCCGCTCATAGTCAATTTTATCAGTCTCTTGGCCCTCAGCATCTACCTTCCTTTTGGAATTCGGTATGAAGAGAAAAAATTGATTCGGATATTCGGGGACCAGTATATTGAATACAAGAATTCAGTACCTGCGCTTTTCCCAAAAATTTTTACTAAAAAAAGAAGACTATCAAATCCAGAAGATTAAACATAGTGAATTGGATTGCCTTTGCGGGGCTATTCCTGGTGCTGGCGGTGATATTTACTCGAATTCTGGGCGATCAAATCATTAGTGCCGACATCCGCACGGTGATGCTGGTGATTGGCTTTGCCCTCATGCTATTAGGAACCTTATGGAAGGTGGTGCTCGAAATGAATGATCAGGAGTCCTCAGACTCTACAGAGGGATCAAAGTCATCTGAGTCTTCCGAATCCTCATCTGACTGACCTTCTTTCCAGTCATCGATATCTTCCCTATCCTTCAATTTTTTGTCCTCCACGTTCTTATTCAGAAACTGGTTAATCTTATCGATTGGTAGCGTGCTTTGAATCTCACCAAAAGAGTCAATATTAATATCAAAACCCTCAAGCTCTTCATTCACCTTGGGTTTCTCCTGCTTTTTTTCTTCCTTTTTCTTCGCCATGGCTACTCTTTTACTGATTCACTTAATTCTTCGATTGCTTTCTTAATTCTGGAGACGGACTCCTGTGGACCCAAAATGCTGATGATTTCCATTAAATCCGGACCACCACCCTGGCCCGTTAAGGACAACCTTAGGGCTGGCATAACCCGCCCTATCGGAGTTTCATCTTTCTCCAAGATACCAAGTATTATTGATTTCACCTGTTCCCCATCAAGGGCTTCCAAAACGGCAAGCTGACTTGTAAATTCACCTAGAAAGTCGACCGCCTGTTGAGTCCACTTCTTTCGAACAGTTTTCTCATCATAGACAGTGGGGGCTTCAAAAAAGAAGCTTCCTGAAACCATAATCTCCGAAAGGAATGTGATTCTCTCCTTCATCATGGCCACAATTCTTCGGGCCAAATCGAAATCAATGGCTAATTCTGTATTTCCCATTAAGGCCTGAGCCAGCTCATCATCAGAAGAGGACTTCAAATATTGCTGGTTAAACCACTTTGCCTTTTCTATATCGAATTTTGCACCGGCCTTATTGATTCTTTCCAGGGAGAATTCCTGAATCAGCTCTTCCTTCGAAAATAACTCCTGCTCTCCGCCTGGATTCCAACCCAGCAAGGATAGAAAATTGATCATTGCCTCAGGCAAATAGCCTTTTTCCATAAACCCTTCAGATAGTTCTCCAGACTCGGGATCATTCCAATTCAATGGAAAAATAGGAAAGCCCAATTTATCGGCAGCTCGCTTGCTGAGTTTACCATTACCATCTGGCTTGAGTAAAAGCGGCAAATGGGCAAATGCAGGTCTATCCCATCCAAAGTAATCATAGAGAATTACATGAAGCGGTGCTGAAGGCAACCATTCTTCTCCTCGAATCACGTGGGTGATTTGCATCATATGGTCGTCTACAATATTTGCCAGGTGATAGGTAGGCATACCGTCTGACTTCATCAATATCTTATCGTCCAAAGTGGCAGTGTTTACCACCACCCAATCCCTCACAATGTCTTCAAAACGAATGTCTTCATTTCTGGGTAATTTGACCCTAATGACGTAAGGCGCACCTGAGTCAATTCTTTCTGTCACCTCCGCTTCAGACAGAGTCAGTGAGTTGCTCATTTGCATGCGCGTGATGGCATTATATTGCGGGTTGGCTACACGAGCCTCCTTCAAGCGTTCACGCATCTCATCAAGCTCCTCAGGGCTATCGAAGGCATAGTAGGCCTTGCCTTCAGCCACCAGCCTTTGGGCATGTTCCTGATAATGGGCTTTTCTCTCCGATTGTCGATACGGCCCAAAATCACCACCCGGTTCCACACCTTCATCCGAATCAATGCCGCACCACTTCAAGGCATCCTGAATATACTCTTCTGCCCCCTCTACAAATCTGTTCTGATCGGTGTCTTCAATCCTCAGCACAAAAGCACCACCATGCTTTTTGGCAAACAAATAGTTATATAGGGCTGTTCGAACACCTCCAATATGTAGGGCGCCTGTTGGACTGGGGGCAAAACGTACTCTTACGCTCATGTATCAAATTAATTGGTGCGCAAAAATAGAAAATCTAGATCACCTATCGTCTTGGATTATCACTTAAGATTCAACAGCAATACAAGAAATCTCTACATTAACATCTTTGGGTAATCTGGCTACCTCGACTGTTTCTCTGGCAGGTGGATTTTCTTTAAAGTACATACCATAGGCTTCATTAATTGCGCCAAACTGGTTCATATCCTTGATGAAAATGGAGCATTTCACTACGTTTTCAAATGACATGCCGGCAGCAGTCAATACAGCATCTAGATTTTTCATCACCTGATGTGTTTCTTCCGTGATATTGCCGTTGATCATTTCACCACTTTCTGCATCCAATGGGATTTGTCCTGAAACATATAGGGTGTCGCCTGCTTTGACAGCCTGGCTATACGGGCCAATGGGTGCTGGCGCATTTGTACTATTGATTATTGTCTTAGACATGGTGTGTTTTAATTAATTGGATATTTTTGGGGCAAATTAATCATTTATGAAAGTTCTGGTAGTAGGACCTGAAAGCAATTTGCAGGAGTTCAAGGATAAATTTTCAGCAAACCTCGAAGTTTTTGCTTTCGATGATTATTCCTTTGATGCCCAAACGCTGGAAAGTGCCGATGTAATATTTGATTTTTTTGTTGGCGACAATCCGGAACAATTTGAAATGTATGCTGATTTGGCAACAGATGTTTTTGTAAACGCCACAAAAATTTCATTAGCAGAACTGGCCTACTATCAAGATGACCTTATTTGTAATCTTTATGGCTTCAATGGTTTGCCCACCTTTATTAATCGACAATACCTTGAAGTTTCTGCTCTTGAAGATCAACAAGAAGGCCTGAAAAGTATATGTAAAGCCTTAGGTACTGAACATATTGCGGTAGATGATCGGGTAGGTATGGTCACGCCCAGGGTTGTCTGCATGATCATCAATGAAGCGTTTTTTACACTTCAGGAAGGAACCGCCTCTGTGGAAGACATAGACAAGGGCATGAAGTTGGGCACCAATTACCCTTTTGGCCCATTTGAATGGTGTGATAAAATAGGGATTCAGCATGTCTATGAAGTACTTGAAGCCATTTATGACGACACTAAAGACGAGCGCTATAAGATCTGTCCGCTGCTGAAGAAGCAGTACCTTAAACCCGGATAATGGAATAGAGGGACGTAATGAGGGCGTAAATCACAATGAATCAGGATGTTTGACTTTGAAAGCATAGCACCGCTATGGTGAAAAGACAAACGAAGCGAAGCAGCTGATTAGAGGTAAGTTGCGTCCGTAATAGAGCGTCTATTGCATTATCCGGGTTAAGAACTAGTACTTACTCTACCGTTACAGATTTAGCCAGATTACGTGGCTGGTCCACGTTACATCCTCTCAATACTGCGATGTGATAAGATAGTAGTTGTAATGGGATTACCGAGATTAACGGCATTAATGCCTCATGTGTCGCGGGAACCTCAATGGTAAACTCGGCCATTTTTGAAACCTCGGTATCTCCTTCGGAAACAATAGCAATTACACGCCCCTTCCTGGCTTTCACCTCCTGAATGTTAGAAACAATTTTCTCGTAGGAACTGTCCTTGGTAGCAATAAATACCACGGGCATGCTCTCGTCAATTAAGGCAATGGGTCCGTGCTTCATTTCGGCAGCGGGGTACCCCTCGGCATGGATATAAGAAATCTCCTTCAGTTTAAGTGCCCCTTCCAACGCAACCGGGAAGTTATAACCACGCCCCAAGTATAAGAAATTAGCAGAATCTTTAAACAGCTCTGAGATGTATTCAATCTGTGGGTTCAAGTCCAAAGCCTTTGCCGCTTTATCCGGAATAGACTCAAGGTCCACAAGCAATTGCCTATAGAGACTATTTGAAATAGACCCTTTTTTCTCAGCAATCATCAAGGCCATCATAATAAGTACAGAAATCTGGGCAGTAAAAGCTTTTGTGCTAGCAACTCCTATTTCCGGACCGGCATGTGTATATGATCCTGCATGTGTGGCACGCGGTATCGAAGAACCAACAACATTGCAGATTCCAAGAATGGTGGCCCCTTTTGATTTTGCCAAATCTATGGCAGCCAATGTATCAGCTGTCTCACCTGATTGAGAAATGGCGATTACTACATCTTTTTCTCCTACTACCGGATTTCTGTATCTGAATTCAGAAGCGTATTCGACCTCAACCGGAATTCTACAAAACTCTTCAAAAATATACTCTGCCACCAACCCTGCATGCCAGGAAGTGCCGCAACCAATAATGAGTATTCTATCTGCATTAAGAATCTTATTCACATAATCGTGAATTCCTCCTAACACTAATCGGCCATCTTTTGCTTTTAGCCTACCTCTAAGACAGTCTCCAATTGATTTGGGCTGCTCAAAAATCTCCTTTAACATGAAGTGTTCGTATCCACCTTTTTCAATGGCCTCTAACTGCATATCCACAGTCTGGATGTACGGGGTTAGCTCAACATCTTCTATGCTTTTAATGGTCAGATGATTCCCCTTGATGATGGCAATCTCCTGGTCTTCCAGGTATACCACTTCGTTTGTGTATTCTATAATAGGCGTAGCATCCGATGCTAAAAAGAATTCGTCTTTTCCCAGACCAACTACCAACGGACTACCCTTTCTTGCCGCAATCAGTAAATCAGGTTCGTCTTTTGATATAATGGCTATTGCATACGCACCCACCACCTTATTCAGTGCCAACCTTACGGCTTCACAAAGATCTACATCATTGTTTTTATGGATATCTTCAATGAAGTTGATAAATATTTCAGAATCTGTCTCACTGGTGAATTCGTACCCTTTTTTGAGCAAATCGGTTTTAATGGAATCATAGTTCTCTATTATTCCATTGTGAATCATTGCCAGATTTCCTGATTGAGACAAATGTGGGTGAGCATTGGTATCGTTGGGCTCGCCATGGGTGGCCCATCTTGTGTGCCCAATACCTATGTTACCTATCAAGCTCTCTTCATTCAGAGTTGCCCTTAGTTCCGATACTTTACCTTTTTTCTTGTAGACATTTAAATCACCATTCAACAAGGCTACTCCCGTGCTATCATATCCACGGTATTCTAATCTTTCTAAGCCTTTAATTATTATGGGATAAGCCTCTCTCTTTCCCAGGTATGCAACAATTCCACACATATTCAAGCTATTATGATGAGGGTAAAGGTATGATTATTCTCCAAGCCCTATTTAAGCTGTGAATAAAAAATCTTTATCTTGATATTATCAGGGTCTAATACCATGCCGTCAAGTGACGAATCCATGTTGGTCGTGAAAAGAATCAATTCATTCCTTTGAAAACTTCCAGCATGATATGCCTGCAAAAATGAGGTAAGTGAACTTTTGTAACTGTTCGTTTCCGAGTCATAGATCATAGTAATGGTTGCACTACTTCCTAATTGATTGGTTGCATCTCGCTGAACCCCTCTAAAAGCCCCACGGTCAGGGATCAATGTGTTTTTGCTGTCTGTCAGATAAAGCACTAGTTCATTAGGAGGAGAGCCATTCTCCGCAGGCCTTTCTTCCAATGGCCCAATGGTCATTTCTCCAAAATTAATTGTCACATCAGGGTTAGCCTCGCTGAAGTCACCAAAAGCTGAAATATCCAACTTGGTCACTATGGCATTGCCTTCTTGAATATATCTCAGTCCAGAAGGAGGTTCGTAGGCAATTTCCGAATCCTCTACAATCTCTGTATCAGCACCTGTTCTATCAGTTGTCAGCGTATAAAAATGCTTGGCGTTACCGAATGTCAGTGCATGTTGAAAACCTACAGATGAAGTTCCATTAGAAGCCGTCTGACTAAAATAGAATACAAGATTTGCAGCAACTGCGGTTTCCCCTTCAGCAAACGTAGTGGCCTCAATGCCAAACGCGCCTGTGCTTGATGGCCCCGATATAAAAGCCAGTCCTCCAAAAAAAGTGCTTTCAAAACTTCCCTGATTCACCACTATAGGGTCATTGGCCTTAAGTAATTCAAACAAGGTGGTCGCCCACTCCGAATTAATGTCTAAAACGTAGGTTGAATCCAAGTCTTCCACTGCAAAAGTTTGCCTCCCAATTTCAACTAAAGGTCCACCAAACTCTACCCTTTTCAGAGTCGGCTGGTCACTGGTGGTCAAGTAATTCTCAATATCCAGAATTTGCCCGGTAGCCACCTCCCTTAGCGTCAAATCGATTACATTTTGTTCAGGATTATGGATATAGTTGAACCTAATATTCATCTGAACTGAATCCAGAACGACATCCTCAAAGAGCGGCACTAAGCTCGAACGGTTAAGGTTCAATTTGGCAAAAGCGCGAGCCTCTGTAGTTCCAAAATCATTATTTGAAATATTACCCACAAGAAGGGTCTGCGTGTCATCTGACGGAATGGAATCAATCAGGAGTACTGCACTAGTAACGTCTATGGTTTCTGAAAAGAAATCAACCGGGCTTATATCATCATCATCTAAGCCAAAGTCGCCAGTTTCTTCACAAGAAATAAAAAGTGTCAGCGCTAATACGAAAGCCCCGAACCTCAGTTTCTTATCCAACAAGTTCATTATATAAGTTATAGTAGGTATCTAAGAAATTATCATCTTTTTCTATAGTATCTACTTTCTTATCCTTCTCGATTTCTGTAAAGAGACTGATCAGGCTATCACTTACCTCTTCCTCTGCTCTAATCACAACATCGGCATATTCAGCCCCTGTCCTAATAAAACCTGCAAAGTCAGCGGTTTTTAAATTCTCCAACATACTGTCTTCAATATCCATCATTCTCACCTTGTCCAACAAGTCTTCATCAAACTGATGAGAAAACACATTGTTGTAAATGGTGAATATGGACTTAGTATTCTGGAAAATAGGATCGTTTTTGAAAGTAGTTTTTAAATACATAGGTATCAAACTAGTCATCCAGTCATTACAATGTACAATGTCCGGAGCCCAACCGAGCTTCTTCACTGTTTCGAGCACACCTTTACAGAAAAAGATTGCTCTTTCATCATTGTCTGAATAGAAGTTATCCTCCTTGTCAAAGAAAACGGACTTTCTGTGGAAATAGTCTTCATTGTCAATGAAGTACACCTGAAGTTTTGCATTTGGAATAGAAGCTACTTTAATCACCAAGGGCTTTTCCTCCTCACCAACGGCAATGTTGATGCCCGATAGACGCACTACTTCGTGCAAGCGGTTCTTTCTCTCATTGATTAAACCAAATCGTGGTACCAAAATTCTGATTTCCATTCCACGCTCCTGCATGGCTTGAGGCAACTTCCTTACGAAGTCTGCTACTGCTGATGTTTGTAGGAAAGGATTAATCTCGCTCGCTACATAAAGAATTCGAAATTTTGACATATTTGAAGAAAATTTAGTGAAACCTTCGTTTGAAAAATGAGCACAAATTTACCGTTTTTTTGTCAAAAAACATGAAATACTTTAAAAAGCTCATTTCCGACCACAGTCCGTTTCAGCATTTGCAATGAAAACCTTTTTGACCATAGAAGACCTGACAAAGGAGTTAAATCTTGTTAAAGCCTCCGAGAAAACTTCAGGCCTGGTTCCGACAATGGGCGCACTGCATCAAGGACACCTCTCTTTGGTTAAACAAAGTCGGTCTGAATGTGACGTCACAATAGTATCGATTTTCGTGAATCCCACCCAATTCAACAATCCTGACGACCTCAAAAAATACCCTAAAACACTCGATCAGGATTTAGAATTATTAGAGTCTAATGGATGCGATCTTGTTTTTGTGCCATCCGTGAAAGAAATGTATCCCACAAAACCCGAACTCAATATCAGTTTTGGTGCAATTGAAAACGCTCTTGAAGGCGAACATAGACCAGGCCACTTTGAGGGTGTCGGCATGATCATCTCCAGGTTATTCACTATAATCGAGCCTACCAAGGCCTATTTCGGTCAGAAGGATATTCAACAATTCTACATCATTAAAAAATTGATTGATGAAATGGGTATCCATGTAGATTTAAGGAGGGCTCCGATTGTCAGGGAGTCCAACGGATTGGCCATGTCTTCAAGGAACGAACGATTGAGCGCCCAAGAAAGAGCACAGGCTGCCGTTATTTATCAATCCCTGGAACAAGCAAAACAAAAAATCGTATCAGGCGTAAAGTTCCCTTCCGTTCAGCAAGAAACTGAACGAATTTTTGAGGGACAAAGCGGCATGGATTTGGAGTACTTTGAGATGGTAGAGACCAAAGAATTTTCATCTGTCACAGATTTTAAGAATAAGGAAATTGCTTTATGCATTGCTGTGAATGTTGGAGAGGTCAGATTAATCGATAACATCTTGATATTTTCTTAATTTTGCCATCGTTTTTAGGAGAAGGTAATGCAGATAGAAGTATTTAAGTCGAAAATCCACAGGGCAAAAGTCACACAGGCCGAATTGCACTATGTGGGAAGCATAACATTGGATGAAACTCTAATGGAGGCCTCAAACATACTTGAACATGAAAAAGTGCAGATCGTTAACGTAAACAATGGGGAACGTTTTGATACTTACGTGATCAAAGGAGAAAGAGACTCCGGAACTGTCTGTCTCAATGGTCCGGCTGCCAGAAAGGCGCAGGTAGGAGATATCATCATTGTGGTAGCTTATGCGACAATGGACTTCGAGGCTGCCAAGTCTCACCAGCCCAAAATCATTTTTCCGGACAATAATAACAGGCTGGCCTAGCGCATTGAAAATTAATTATAAAGACATCCTCAAACTTGTTCTGTCCATTGCCTTCACGGTTTGGGTGTTCAGCTATGCTTCAAAGGATATAGACTGGAACGAAACATGGGAGGCGCTAAAGACCTTCAATTACGGTTGGATATTCTTGAGTGTGATACTGTCGATATTCAGTCACGCACTTAGAGCTTATAGATGGACTCTGCTGCTAGAAACAAGAAATTATCGTCCTGGTGTATTCACGACTTACCTGGCGGTAATGATTGGCTACCTGGCAAATATGGCCATCCCACGACTAGGAGAAGTAGCCAGATGTGGTGTCCTTAAAAAGCAATCCAACATCCCTCTGTCTTTCTCCTTAGGAACTGTTATTACCGATAGACTTATAGACTTGTTAATGCTTGGCCTATTGACCTTGTTCTTACTGCTTATGCAGTTTGATCGACTCCAATCCTATTTTGTCGAATTTATTAACGACAAACTTCCTTTCCTTGAATCTAGCTGGCCGTTTATTTTGTTGTTGGGTGCCGGTGGTTTAACCTTGCTTGTTTATGTAATTCGTAAATCAAGAAAAGAAGAAAACACAAACTCACTACTCTACAAGGTTGGTCACTTTATTTCGGAGTTAATTTTGGGCATAAAGACGGTTGGTAAAGTGACTAAGCCTCTACAATTCTGGTTTTCCACTTTGGCAATTTGGGTGCTCTACTTTCTAATGCTTTACGTAATCTCCTTTGGCTACAGCCCTACTGACGATTTGTCACTAATGGCCGGTGTGGCCATTCTGGTAATGGGCAGTCTTGGCATGGCTGTGCCTGTAACAAATGGAATTGGTGCTTATCAGGCTTTCGTTGCAGGGATTTTGGTCGTTTATGGCATAACTTGGGAAGATGGTTTCAATTTTGCTATCATCTCACACGGATCTCAAGTGGTCGCAGTCATCCTATTCGGATTTCTGAGCTTATTAATACTTAACTTTAGGAAAAAGGGGAAAATCGTTGACACAGAGCAGTCATAAAATAGTCAGCCAAAAGGAACTGAAGAGCCGTGTTCAAGCCTGGCAATTGGCTGGTGACAAAGTCGTATTCTCGAATGGATGTTTTGACATTGTTCACCTTGGCCATATTGACTATTTGGAAAAGGCAAGGGCGTTAGGAGACAAGTTGGTAGTTGGACTAAATTCCGATTCTTCCGTAAGAATATTGAAAGGTGAAGACAGACCTGTTAACGATTCCATAGCCCGCTCAAGAATGTTAGCGGCACTGCAGTTTGTAGATGGCGTTACAGTATTTGAAGAAGAAACACCTGAGAAGTTGATTAATTTCCTTTTACCTGATATTTTGGTCAAAGGAAAAGATTACTCCATTGAAAATATTGTCGGTGCTAAAACCGTAATTGATAATGGAGGAGAAGTGATAACCATTGATTTAGTTGATGGCTATTCCACTACAGGTTTGATAGAAAGGTTAAAAATTAAATAGAAAGACATGGGTATAATATATTGGGTTATAATAGGTGCAGTTGCGCTGGTCAGTTTTCTGGTTCAGCAGAGCTTGAAAAGGAAGTTCAAAAAATATTCACAAATTAATCTGGCAATGGGGCTTAGTGGCAAGGAGGTCGCAGAGCTTATGCTAAGAGACAACGGTATAGATGATGTAAATGTCGTTTCTGTACAGGGCCGTCTTACCGATCACTACAACCCATTGGATAAAACAGTCAATCTAAGTCCTGACGTTTATGCCGGAAGGTCAGTGATGGCTACCGCTGTGGCTGCTCACGAATGTGGTCACGCAGTTCAACATGCCAAGGCGTATGCTCCTTTGAAAATGAGATCAACTCTCGTACCCATCCAAAATGCCAGTGGCCGAGTGATGAATTTCCTTTTTATGGGGATGATCATCGGTTCGATGTTTTTAGGCATGTTCCCACTACAGCAAGCTATCCCTATTATCGTGGCTTGTTATTTTATTTTCACACTCTTCGCTTTTATCACCTTGCCGGTGGAATATGATGCTACAAAGCGTGCTCTGGCCTGGATTGATGAAAGAAACATTGTCACTGGGACAGAGCATGATATGGCAAAAGACGCCTTAAATGCTGCAGCAAGAACCTATTTGGTGGCTGCCATTGGATCTTTGATCATGCTGCTTTATTGGGTATTAATGATGTTTGCAGATCGCTAATAATTAAACCAAAAGTCTTACTTTTGCCTAACAATCGTTAGTAAAGGTATTGAGTATGAATTTTGAGTTAAGCGAAGAGCATCTAGCTGTTCAACAAGCGGCACGTGAATTCGCCCAAACAGAGCTCCTCCCTGGAGTTATTGAGAGAGACGAACATCAGAAATTTCCTAAAGAGCAAGTTCGCATGATGGGCGAATTTGGCTTTATGGGAATGATGGTTGACCCCAAATACAATGGCGGGGGGATGGATACCATTTCTTACGTGCTGGCCATGGAGGAAATTTCCAAGGTTGATGCTTCAGCCTCTGTATGTATGTCTGTCAACAATAGTTTAGTCTGTTGGGGAATTGAAAAATTCGGTACTGAAGAGCAGAAGCAAAAATACCTTAAACCACTTGCTGCAGGTGAAAAAATTGGCGCCTTCTGTCTCTCAGAACCTGAGGCCGGATCAGATGCTACCTCTCAACAAACTACAGCAGAGGATAAAGGCGATTACTACCTGGTGAATGGTACTAAAAACTGGATCACCAATGGAAACAGCGCTTCAGTTTATCTAGTGATAGCACAAACCGACAAAGAAAAAGGCCATAGAGGCATTAACTGCCTTATCATGGAAAAGGAGATGGACGGTTTTGTGGTAGGCAAAAAAGAAGACAAGCTAGGCATAAGGGGATCAGATACTCACTCCTTAATGTTTCAAGATGTTAAGGTCCCCAAGGAAAATAGGATTGGTGAAGATGGGTTCGGGTTCAAATTTGCCATGTCTACTTTAAGCGGTGGAAGAATTGGCATCGCTTCCCAAGCGCTAGGCATTGCATCAGGTGCCTATGAGCTGGCATTAGCCTATAGCAAGGAAAGAAAAGCATTCGGGAAGCCCATTTCACAACACCAGGCCATCCAATTCAAATTGGCAGATATGGCCACCGAAATTGACGCGGCAAGACTCCTCTGTTTGCAAGCGGCTTATTTAAAAGATCAAAAGAAAGATTTCGGCAAGGCCAGTGCCATGGCTAAATTATATGCCTCACAAGTCGCCATGGACGTAACGGTCGAAGCTGTTCAAGTTCATGGGGGGTATGGTTATGTTAAGGAGTACCATGTAGAGCGTATGATGAGGGATGCTAAAATCACTCAAATTTACGAGGGTACTTCTGAAATTCAGAAGATTGTAATATCAAGAGAACTACTTAAATAAGTAGAATAGTCCCACGAAAATGGCGTTTGACATATGAATTCTTACCATTAGACATTTATTTTTGAAATGGTACAACAGAATATTACTTTTGTGCTGTATGTGTGTTAAACTTTTAAAAATTTAAGTAAATGGAAGACTACAATAAAATTATTGAGTCGTTAGGCGTTCGGTACATCAAGAGCCGAAATATGAAGGTGGCAAAGCCCATCACCATAGAAAATTACTATGACGTAGAAAACACCATCATAGTGGTTAATAACGGTGATATCTACTATGGTGAAGACCAGGAAAAGATATCAGAAGGTGATATGCTTTTCATCCCAGGAGGAAAGTCGGTGAGAATTTCCTACGGGTCAGTTACTGCGCCTACAGTAACAAATGATGAATTTATCTCCAATAAGAAGAAATACTTACAAAATGCAACGGATTCTGAGATCAACGACTATGATGTCGATGGTTATAGCCAGGTGATGTTTGAGGCCAAGGTGTTTGACTCCGTCAACTTTTTCTCCTCTCTTAACATTACTCCATTTGCAATTCGTAACTACCCGATTATTGAAACTTTGATCAGAACGATCATTAATGAGACCCTAGCCGGCAGGCCTGGAAAAAATAGAATTATCAAGGTCAACACTGAGTATTTGGTAGTTGAGGTGATCAGATATATCCTGGATAACCGTCTATTTGTTGAACAGCTTGTTACCAACAGTACCTACTTTAAGGATCCTCGTTTGATCGATATCTTTACATATATCAAGAAAAATCTTGGAGATGACCTTTCAAACAAAGTATTGGCCAGTGTAGCTAATGTCTCTGAAGATTACGTAGGTCAGTATTTCAAAATGTTGACGGGTATAAATCCTCAGGATTACATTGAATATCAGAGAATGGAAGCAGCAGTTGATCTTTTGAGAACAACCAAAAAGAGCATCCGTGATATTGGTAGAGAGGTTGGTTATAAAGACACCGCTTATTTCTGTAGAAGATTTAAAATGATGTTCGGAATTCCAGCTGGAAAAATGAGAAGAAGAGAGAGTTTAATTAACGTTTAACTCTTCATTAAATAATTGAATAACCTGAGAAACCTCAATCAATAGATTGGGGTTTTTTTGTGCCCCATTGCCAACTACAATTACATCAGCTCCTGCTTTGATAGCATCCTTGGCTTTTTGAGCATTCGTCAACCCTCCACCAATAATCAATGGCACCTCTATATTGGACTTTACCTGCCTTATCATCTTGGCAGAGATCGGCTTCTCAGCTCCACTACCCGCATCCATATAGATCAGACTCATCCCTAACATCTCACCAGCCAAGGCTGTACTTACAGCCAATGTGGATTTATCACTTGGAATTGGTTGGGTATGACTCATATAGGTGACACTCGTTGGTTTCCCTGAATGAATGAGCATATAGCCTGTGGACATGACTTCGAGATTACTCCTTTTTAAAACCGGGGCCGACACCACATGTTGTCCAATAAGCAGTTCAGGATTTCTTCCGGAGATCAAAGACAAGAACAGAATGGCATCAGCCTCAGAATAGATTTGCATGGCATTGCCTGGGAACAACACCACAGGCACTTCGCAATATGATTTAATGAAATCAACCACCCTGCCAACATCTCCAGATGCCACCAGGCTCCCGCCTACAAAAAAATAATCGGCCTTACACTCAATGGCCATATTGACCAGATTCACCAATCCGGACTCTTCAACATCATCTGGATCAATAAGTACAGCCAGGGATTTTACTCCTTGTTCGGCCTTTTTTATGAGTTTATTCAGGACCATCTTCTACCTTTTCTGTATCAAGCTCCGATAAAAACTTGGTTAACCGCTCAGTAGCGATGCCCAGCAAAAATACAATGAGCTGTTCCTTGAGGGCACTGCTCATCAAATTCTCTTTTTTCGGGGCTTCAGTTGCCTCAGTTTCCGGTACTTTCTCTGCTTGTTGAATAGTGATTTTCTTAGCCCTTTTCTTCTTTTTTTCTCCACTGAGCAACTTCATCAAACCAAAGGCCACGGCCAAACCACCACCTATCCAAAGGGCATTTTTACCAGCATCCCCAAAATTTTCTTTCAAATCGGAAAGCTGTTCTTCAAGCGATTTCTTCAATGCTTGATCAGAGTTTTTCAGTTGTTCTTTCTTATTGCTCATCTTCATGTTCTGATGAATCTTCATCAATAATCTTTCTCAAAATTCTCTCTTGTATCTTCAAACGTGCGGTATAAATGAGCACGGTGAATAGCGCAATCAATCCACAAACTAACAAATAACCTAAGAAACTACTCTCTAGTATTGTGTTTAGCCAATTGGCCAAAGCCATCAATGCAAATACAATGGCCACTGCGGCAAGTAAGGATAAAACCACATAAACCACTGCCTTAGCAATAAGCGTACTTATTTCTTCCTTGATTTCAATTTTGAAAAGCTCCAGCTTAGTCTCTATGTAGCTGGTTAAGGTGCCAAGTAGCTTATCAATATCAAAGATTTTCAAGGGCCAAAAATTTTAAGAGAGCGTGAATTTAAAAAGAAGTGCTCAAATCTGAGCACTTCTTTAAACTTTAGCCAAAATCAGGTTGAAGCCCTGGACTTAATAATTCTTAGAAAGAGACCTCCATTTGAAACCTGTACATCAAGCGATTGCTTGTACCAGTACGATCCAAATATGAAAAGTCGCTTTGAATTTTCAGGCTGTGGCCAACAATGTATTGTGAAAAGCCGATCGTATAATGCTGTTCTTCTCTCAGTCCGGAAAACACTAGGTCATCTGGTTTTACCGTAGTATATCTAAGCGCAAATTCGGTATTGCTCTTGAATAAATATCCAGCTTGAAGGTTAAGGGCGTCTCCGGTAACATATTTAATAGTCGAGCCACCAGTCAAAGTAGCAAAGACCTGATCCGAGGCACTTTTGTCAGCATATTCTGCCATAAAGGAGAAGCCTCTGTATTTGAACATGGCATCAACAAAAATTGAAGAAAGATCGGTAGCAAACTGATTGCCATTTGAATCTTTTACAAAACTTCCTAATTGTCCACGTTGCCTTGCTGCAGCCTTATTGATATCGTAAGTAACGCCAATGGCCAATTTCGCGGTGGATTCTCTCTTCAAATCAGAACCAAAGTAATCCCCTTTGCTTGCAAACTCTCCGAATGGCAGATATTCCACACGATAGGTAAAATCCGAACCTCCCGTATTTTGAGCAATAATGTCTCGTCCCTCGCCCATTGACCAGGAAAACATCTTTTTCATAATGCCTTTTGCACCTATCTTGTTCTTGTGTCTTACCTGGATTCCTATATCCCGGTCTATGTTAAACCTGGAATTTAGCAAGCTGCGATCAACAAACTGTAGCTTTTGAGAAGATACTACCCTTTCTCTATTACCAGGGAGCTTTGTTTGTCCAAACCAAATGCTCCAGTTTTTCGTGGCATTCCATTTTACCACAGCATCCAAAATTATTCTTGCCGTATTTCCTGACTCGGGTATATTGCCTCCACCGTGATCTCTATTTGAAATACCAAGCTCAACTTTATACTCTAAAGAAGGGTGGTATATAAAACCGTCAAACTTAAGTCTGGCTCTTCTTATCAAGAATCTGTCATTCCATTCATCACTGTCCAGATCATACTCTCCAAGATATAGGGTTTGAAATCTTGTGCTGAACTTCATCGAAAAGGAAGAATCGACCCCTACAATCTGTAGACCCTTCCCGAATTTATTGTTACTCTTGTCTTGTGCAGTCAGCTCTATAGATAGAAATGCTAAACAAGACATTGAAAATATTAATACTCTAAACAAGGACTGAATGGGGAGATTTTTTAAGGTGATCATGGGCTTTTTGATGGGTAATCATTTGGGTTCAAATCATGACAAGCATGCCTGTCATTTATTGAGGCAAACTTATTGAAAAGTCGTGTCTAAAAGTTTTCCCCAACGTCACTGAATTGTTAAGTCTACTTAACTTTTTTTGCATTGACTTAACAAAAACTTAACAGACTGTTTATAAAAACAATCTCTATTTTTACCCCTGAAAATCAACCCTTTAAAACTGATCCCCATCAGTAAATTTCAGCTATGAATTACGGAATATTAAATGTGTTAGAGCTCCTGGGCGCACTTGGCTTCTTCATCTATGGCATGAAGGTCATGAGTGAGGGAATTCAAAAAGCAGCCGGAAACAACTTAAGAAGTATCCTCTCAACGATGACCTCAAATCGTTATACGGGAGTTCTTACTGGATTTTTGATTACGGCTATTGTTCAATCATCTTCTGCCACCACGGTAATGACGGTGAGTTTTGTTAATGCTGGATTAATTTCACTGGTCGAATCGGCCGGTATAATGATGGGTGCCAATATTGGTACCACTATTACCGGTTGGCTGGTAACGCTACTTGGTTTCAAGGTGAAAATTTCGGCTTTTGCATTGCCTCTTTTGGCTGTGGCAATGCCAATGATGTTTTCCAAAAAACAAAGTCTCAAAAACTGGGCTGAGTTTATGATTGGCTTTTCCCTGTTATTTATGGGGCTTGATGCCCTAAAGGGCGCAGTCCCGGATATTAAAAACAATCCGGAAGTTCTGGCATTCCTTGCCGACTATAGTAATCCCGGTATTCTCAGCAGGCTTATGTTCGTGGGAATTGGTACCCTTTTAACCATTATTGTTCAGTCTTCTAGTGCAGCCATGTCCCTAACCATTGTGCTTTGCGCCCAAGGTTTACCCATTGAAATTGGGGCGGCTATGGTACTGGGAGAAAATATAGGTACAACAATCACTGCTGAGCTGGCAGCCCTGATTGGGAATGTGCACGCAAAAAGATCGGCCAAAATACATTCGATGTTCAATATCATTGGTGTCACCTGGATGGTCATACTCTTACCCCATTTTATTGACCTGATCCATTCCATTTGGCCGGCTCCAACGGGAGGTGATGCAGATAAATATACCCTCGCTACCTTCCACACTCTGTTCAACTCTATGAATGTCTTGATCATGATTTGGTTTGTTCCTCAACTGGTAAGGTTTGCGACAAAGCTGGTCATATCCAAAGGTGATGATGATGAGGAATTTCACCTCACCTATCTCGGCACTCAGGGTGCCCCTATGACTACTGAGATGTCAATTGTAGAAGCACAAAAGGAAACCATGAAGTTTGGTAAAATCACCAACAAAATGATGGAGCTATTGAAGAAGCAATTGAGGGAAGACAATGAAGGCAAACGGGCTAAACAGCGTGATAAGATTGCTGAGTACGAGAATATGACCGATGAGATTGAGGAAAACATAGCCAGTTATCTGGTGAAAATCTCGGAGCAAGCACTCTCTGAAGATGCTTCGATAAAGGTCAGGTCAATTCTCAGCATTACCACCGACCTTGAAAGGGTAGCGGATATTATTCTGAGAATGTCTAAAGACATTCAACGGGGTAATAAGCAGAAGCTTGTTTTCACGGAAAAGCAGCATGAAAATATTGCCAGAATCTTCGCTCTGATAGATGAGGCCTTTACTGCGATGAGAAACAATCTTGAAAGTCCATATGGTAAAATGGACATTGGCGAGGCCATTAGAATTGAATCCGAAATCAATGATTTGAAGGCCAAATTGAGAAAGAGGCATTTGAAGGACACTGAGGTGAAAGAATATGATGTGAAGAGTGGCCTTATCTACAAAGATTTGTTCTTCTCCGCTGAGAAAATTGGAGATCACTTAATTAACGTAAGTGAAGCCGTGCGCGGAGACTTCGGGAGAGATGATGAGGATATGTAGAATTTGATCGCACAATAAAGTGAAAGGCCTTGGCGAAACCGTCAGGGCCTTTTTGTTTGTGTACTATACTGACCAATCATCTGGTCACTTAAAGTGACCAGATGATTCGGGTGGTCTGGAGCTTATCAAATCGTTCAAACGATTTTGGAAGTCGTTTCTTGTTAGCCCAGGGTTTAAACCCTGGGCTATTGATGCCTCAACAGGACCAATGGTTTCAATCATTTTTAGACAGTAAATACTTAGCTTTCAGTTCTGCTGTATTGCTGGTTCGTTTCGCACCGGCCTAAGTGATGATGAGCGTTTTGAAACTAGATTCTATTCCAATGATTCTCCAGGGCTACGCAGTTCTTCCAAAGCAATCCAGCTCATCAAACCGATACCTATTTCCAGGGCATCCTCATCGATATTGAAGTTAGGTGTGTGTACACCATGGCAGGTGTCTTTGGCTTCATTACCAGTGCCGAGTCGATAAAAACAGGCTGGAATTTCATGGCTATAGTAAGCAAAGTCCTCGGCACCCATCCATAGATCCAAATCCATTACGTTTTCTACACCCAGATATTCCTCAGCAGCTAACCTGGTTGCGCCAGTAGTCTTAGGATCATTGGTAAGGAAAGGATAGCCTTTGGATATCTCAAACTCACAAATACCTCCCATGCCCTCGGCAATGGACTCTGCCATTTTCTTCATCTTTGCATGGGCATCTGCTCGCCAAGCTTCATCTAGGGCTCGAAAAGTGCCTTCTACCTTAACTTCATCGGGAATGACATTAGTCGCACCATTTGCTATTACTTTTCCAAACGAAAGCACTGTCGGCAACTTTGGGTTGGCATTTCTGCTGACGATCTGCTGCAGGGCAATGATAATGTGCGAGGTGATTAACACGGGATCAATCACTTTTTCGGGTAGAGCTGCGTGTCCGCCCTTGCCCTTGATTGTCATATAAATCTCATCAGCACTGGCCATATACATTCCTTCCCTAAACCCAACCTTACCGGTAGGAATAAACGGCATTACATGTTGGCCGAAAATACTGGCGGGACTGGGGTTTTCAAGTACTCCTTCTTTGATCATCAAAGAGGCACCTCCCGGATTCTTTTCTTCCCCTGGCTGAAAAATCAGTTTGACTGTACCCTCAAATTCGTCCTTGATCTCATTAAGTATCCTGGCCACACCCAACAGTGAAGCCGTATGCACATCATGCCCACAGGCATGCATAACACCGGAGTTCTGAGATTTATAAGAAACATCGTTCGCTTCCTGAATAGGTAAGGCGTCCATATCACCCCTAAGAGCGATCACCTTTTTGCCTGGGTTCCTCCCTTCTATCAAGGCGATAATGCCAGTCTCCGCAATGCCTTCCTTCGGCTCCAGGCCTATTTGTCTAAGCTGGTCCGCTACATACTTCGCAGTCTCGAACTCCTTATATGAAAGTTCAGGATTGGCATGAATATGTCTTCTGATTTCTACAATACCAGGAGCATACTCGCGTGCCAATGATTTAACCTTGGCTATTGTGCTCATTGCTTTGCCTCGAATTTCTCAGGAACAATGGTGGCGTCCGGATAGTAAGATCTTATCTTCAAATAGAGTGGTTGAGCTTCAATTTGCTCATGGAACTGGCCTATTTTCACAAAATAAGTGGGCAGCACATATTGCAAAGGAGGTACTTGCTCCCCACCTGCAATGTCATAAAGCCGGTTTCTAATTCGGTCTGCTTCCGTCCGTGAGTTTCCTGAATAGACTAAGATGGTATATCCCTGGAGAAGGCCCAACACCTTGTTTCTTGCCGCAACGGTATCCAGAACCACATTAAGTTTTTCAGAGATATCATATTCGGAAACAAGTGGTTCATTTTGAATCACTTCTTGCCCATCGCTATTCAGCGCGTCTTTTGGCGCCTCATATTTGGGTCGATACTTTGAAAGGTCATCTGATAAATCAGTGACTTGCACATTGCTTTTAACAGGAATTGCCTTCTTGTTGCAACTGGCAGCTCCAAGTAGAAATGCAAGGGATATAAATAATATGGTATTTAAAATTCTAGCCATTAATCACGACACATTTGCTTTGAGAAATATCATCCTCAACCTGCTTGAATTTAACGTCTTTTTTTACCGTTCCGTCTGTATACTGGACTGAAACTCGGTCATTCCGGCCATATATTTTCTCTGATTTTATGGGCGCTACCTTCTCTACCGGAGGTCGGTTTCTCGTGTCTTGTCGACCGGCCAAGGCAGATTTGGACTCTTCCTTGCTTTCACTATAGTCTTCCTTGGACCTTCTCTGTCTGGCTTCCTGAACTTGATTAGGGTCTTCAATTGGCAGATCAGCCTTCACGAGAAAGGAAACTGTGTCTTCGTTCACCTTAGATAAAAACCCTTTAAAGAGTTCAAAGGACTCAAATTTATAAATAAGAAGAGGGTCTTTTTGCTCATAAACAGCATTCTGAACGGACTGCTTTAAGTCGTCCATATCCCTTAAATGTTCTTTCCAGGACATGTCGATGGTGCCAAGGGTAATTCCCTTTTCCATCGCCTTAATCAATTCAGCATTTTCCGTTTCAATGGATTTTTCCAAATGTGCAGCCACACCTACCTGCCTTTTGCCATCGACAAAAGGCACTATTACCTTTTCTATTGTGGCACCGCGCTCACGCTGAACGTGCTTCATAAGCGGCATTGCTCGCTCCGCAATACTCTTGTTCTTTCTTAGATAGTTCGCGTAGGTTTCTTCATAAAGCACGTTGGTCAGGGTAGGTACATCACTTTTGATAAATTCATCAGAATCAATCTTGGTATCCATACCAAGGATGCTTATGCAGCTTAACTTAAAGCCATCATAGTCTTCACCCTCTTTAGTGGCGTTGAGGATATCCTCACAAGTGTCATAGGTCATGTTCATGATGTCGAGCTGCAGCCTCTCCCCCTTAAGGGCATTTTTCCTTCGCTCGTAGATCACTTCGCGCTGCGAATTCATAACATCATCATACTCCAGCAGTCTTTTTCTCATGCCGAAGTTATTTTCTTCTACCTTTTTCTGAGCCCTTTCTATCGACTTGGTAATCATAGAATGCTGGATCATCTCCCCTTCTTTCAAGCCCATTCTATCCATGAGTTTGGCCACTCTATCTGAACCAAACAGGCGCATAAGGTTGTCTTCCAAAGAAACAAAGAATTGAGAGGAACCTGCATCTCCCTGTCTTCCTGAACGTCCACGAAGCTGACGGTCAACCCGCCTTGATTCATGCCGTTCGGTACCAATAATGGCCAAACCTCCGGCTTCCTTTGAAGCTGGTGCCAGCTTAATATCCGTACCACGGCCGGCCATGTTGGTGGCAATGGTCACGGTGCCTGGCTTACCTGCTTCTGCCACTACATCTGCCTCCCTGGCGTGTTGCTTGGCATTCAAAACCTGATGTTGAATCTTCTTAAGGTTGAGCATCCTGCTCAATAATTCGGAAATCTCAACTGAAGTAGTACCCACAAGCACTGGTCTTCCCTGACCCGTGAGTTCCACAATTTCATCAACCACGGCATTGAACTTTTCACGCACCGTCTTAAAAACCTTGTCCTGGCGATCATCCCGAACTATTGGGCGGTTGGTAGGAATTACCACCGTATCCAACTTATAGATTTCCCAGAATTCACCCGCTTCGGTTTCCGCTGTTCCGGTCATTCCTGTAAGCTTATGATACATTCGGAAATAGTTCTGTAATGTAATGGTGGCGTAGGTCTGGGTGGCATCTTCCACCTTCACATTCTCTTTTGCTTCAATCGCTTGATGCAATCCATCAGAATATCTTCGCCCGTCCATTACCCGGCCAGTTTGCTCATCCACAATTTTAACCTTGCTGTCTTCCAGAATATACTCCGTGTCCTTTTCAAACATGGTGTACGCCTTGAGCAATTGGTTCACGGTGTGAATTCTCTGTCCTTTTACCGTATAGTCCTTAATAGCCTCTTCCTTCTGCTTCAGTTTATCCTGCTCAGATAGTTCTTCATCCTTCTCCAGGTTGGCCACTACCTCACCAATATCGGTCAGGATAAAGAAGTTAGGATCTTCACCTTCACCCGTAATCAGATCGGTACCGTTCTCGGTAAGATTGACCCCGTTGGTCTTTTCTTCAATAGTAAAATACAATGGTGCATCAGCCTCGGGCATCGCCTTGGCACTGTCTTGCAGATAAAAGTTCTCCGTCTTTTGAAGAACCTGTTTCATTCCTGTCTCACTCAAAAATTTGATAAGGGGCTTATATTTAGGAAGTCCGCGGAATGCTCTGAAAAGTGGTAGACCACCATCTTTTTCGTTACCCTCAGCAATCAGCTTCTTGGCTTCATTTAAGTACTGAGAACATAATTTTTTCTGTGCATCTACAAGCTTGGCAATACGAGGCTTCAACTCATGAAACTCATGCTCATCACCTTTCGGGATTGGCCCAGAGATAATAAGTGGTGTTCGCGCCTCATCAATCAAAACGGAATCTACCTCATCCACCATGGCAAAGTGATGCTTACCTTGAACCAAGTCCTGCTCTTCACGAGCCATATTATCCCTCAAATAATCAAAGCCAAACTCATTATTAGTGCCGTAAATAATATCGCATCTGTAGGCCTCTCTTCTTTCTTCAGAATTGGGTTCATATTTATCTATGCAATCGATGGTCAAGCCATGGAACTGGAAAAGAGGGGCCATCCATTCGGAGTCTCTCGTGGCCAGATAGTTGTTCACCGTGATCACGTGAACACCCCGACCCGCAAGTGCATTCAAATAGGCTGGTAGCGTAGCCACAAGGGTTTTACCCTCACCTGTAGCCATCTCAGCAATCTTGCCTTGGTGCAATACCACCCCTCCAATTAGCTGAACATCATAATGGAGCATCTCCCATGTGATTTCGCTTCCAGCGGCTATCCACTTATGATGCCATGTAGCTCTCTCACCATTGATTTCCACATGATCTCCACCCGCGGCAATCTGCTTATCCATGATGGTGGCATCCACAGTAAGACTATGGTTATCTTTAAACCTTCTGGCAGTTTCTTTAACTACAGCAAAGGCCTCGGGCATCACTTTCAGTAATACCACTTCCAGTTCCTCATCTCTGTCCTTTTCGAGTTTGTCTATTCGGTCAAAGATGGCTTCTTTCTGATGGATGTCCTGATCCGGATTATCCGATATTTGCTGATGTAGATCTGAAAGCTGATCGTCAATTACCTTTAAATCCTCGGCAATTTTGGCTTTAATTTCTAATGTTTTTCCGCGTAGCGCATCATCACTTATATCGGCCAATTCTGCATATATCCCATTGATCTGCGCTACATAAGGAGATACTTCCTTGATGTCTCTGTCAGACTTAGTTCCGAATAGTTTGGCTACTCCTTTTATTATAGACATGTCTCTTTATAAAAATCTTCTAAAGTTAATTGCTTAGGTGCTCTTAACGAAAGCATTCCAGCATATAATTCACAACTCAATTTGCCCTTTAAATGCTTCTTCGGCAGGGCCTATCAAGAAAATATTTTTAAATCCCGTTTCATGCTTTTCAAATGACACTTTTAAGGTACCTCCCTGTGCATTCAATGTAACTGGACTAGTTGCTCCTAATTCACTCAAGGTCAATGCTGCAGCTGTACAACCAGTGCCACATGAAAGTGTTTCATTCTCCACACCTCGTTCATATGTTCTTATTCTAGTGGCTCCTTTGGTCTTTTCAATGAAGTTGATATTAACGCCCTTTTCTCTGAACCGTTCAGAATAACGAATTGCGCTGCCAGCAGCTTTCACATCCAAATCTTCGATGCCCTCTACAATTTTTATTAAATGTGGAGAGCCTGTATCAATAAAGTGTTCATCATCCCCGGCATGTACATGACCCACATCGTGCAGTTGCAAATGCACCATGTTGTCTTGGATAAACGCCTGGTGACGTCCATCAAAGGCACTAAAAGTAGCTTCGTTATCAATCATGCCAAGCTGCCGGGCAAACATTACTGCACAACGGCTGCCATTGCCGCATAGACTTTGTGAGCCATCAGGATTGAAATAGACCATGCGAAAATCAGATGCTGAATCCTCTTGTATCAAAATGACACCATCAGCGCCAATCCCAAATCTTCGGTCACAAAGTTGCTCAATCAAGGAGAAGTCTTCTTGATCAAAGTTGAGCGCACGATCATCAATCATGACGAAGTCATTACCCGTACCTTGATATTTATGGAATTGAATTATTGGCATATTGCTGTGAACCCAGTGATTACAATTAACGCACCCAATTGCATTTTGTGACAAATTGGCCTATTGGCTGAGTAAAGGTGTGAATTATTGAAGTTTGATTCAATTAATTCTGTCAAGACGGCAAATGAAACAAAATAAGGGCATAAAAAAAGCCACATCACGTGGCTTTAAATATTTTTGTAGAAGACTTAGTTTTTGATCTTCTCTTTTATTCTGGCAGCTTTTCCTTGCTTACCTCTTAAATAGTACAATTTCGCTCTTCTTACCTTACCTCTCCTCAACACCTCAATCTTATCAAGGTTAGGTGAAAGCAATGGGAAAATTCTTTCTACCGCAATACCTCCAGAAATTTTTCTCACGGTGAAAGTTTCTCCGTTTGAACCACTGTTCTTTCTCTGAAGGACAGTGCCTTGATATTGCTGGATTCTTTCTTTATTTCCTTCTTTAATTTTCACGTGAACATTAACTGTGTCACCTGAACCGAATTCGGGTAAAGAAGCCCTTCTCTCGTTATTTTCGTCTTCTATCAACTTGATCAGATCGCTCATAATCTCTAACTGTAAATCCTGCCTCCAAAATTGGACTGCAAATATAGAAATTATCTTTTTATAATCTCTAAGCAGAATAAATATTTTTCAATCATCCAAAAGCCCAGGCCTTCTTTCTTTTGTACGCTCCACCGACTGCTCGTATCGCCAATCGTTAATCTTCTTTTCATGACCCGAAAGCAAAATCTCCGGAACAATTAACCCCTTGTAATCTGCAGGCCTGGTATAAACCGGAGGAGCAACCAAATTATCCTGAAAAGTATCGGTCAGTGCAGAAGTCTCATCCGAAAGCACTCCGGGGATTAAACGGATTATGGAGTCGGCCAAAACAGCCGCGCCAAGCTCACCACCTGAGAGCACGTAATCACCAATACTTACCTCCTTTGTGATTAGGTGTTCCCTAACCCGTTCGTCTACGCCTTTATAATGTCCACAGAGAATAATCATGTTACCACCAATAGAGAGTCTATTGGCCATCTTCTGATCCAGAAGTTCACCATCCGGACTCATATATATGACTTCATCGTATTCTCGCTCTCCTTTGAGTTTGGAAATACATCCATCAATGGGTTCAATACTAAGCACCATTCCTGCTCCCCCACCAAAGGCATAGTCATCAACACTCTTTTGCTTATCTGTGGAGTAATCTCTGAGATCGTGAACCACAACTTCCACCAGTCCCTTGTCTTGCGCTCTTTTTAAAATCGAATGCGAAAATGGACTGTCCAACAGTCGTGGTAAGCACGTTATGATATCGATTCTCATACTAATCGTTTAGATACAGTTCCACCAAACCTTCAGGCAAATTCATGAAAATTTGTCTCTTCTCATTGTCCATGCTCATAACCAGTTCATCCGAAAAGGGAATCAGAATCTCCTTTCCAGAAGAATGTTCTACGGAAATCAGCCGTTGTGCTCCGGCATCCATAACCCCAGTAACCGACCCTACTACACCCAAGGTGACATCTGAGATCTCAAAACCCTCCAATTCGTGAACAAAATATTCTCCTTCCTCTAAATCCGGAAGAGTGTCCAGCGGCATGTAGAGCTCAAGACCTTTTAAACTCTTGGCGTCATCAATGGTGTCAATCTCTTCGAACTTAGCAATGCCCTTGTCTGCATTTACTGAGATTGATTCCAAAAAAAAAGGAACCAGCGCCTGCCCTTGTAGGACAAAAACTGATTCCAATGTTCTGTATTCCCGAGGATCGTCTACGTCTAAAAAGACCTGGACTTCCCCTTTAAGTCCGTGCGGCTTAACGATGTAACCTAGTTGGTAACAATCTTCAACCGTCATGGCAAAAAGAATTTAGTCTTCTTTCTTTTCCTCAGAAGCTTCCTCTTCGCTTGATTTCTCCTCGGCAGCTGGCTCTTCAGCAGCAACTTCAGGTTCCTCAGCGGCTTCTGCTTCCGGTGCTTCCTCTGCTACTTCAGCAACAGGTTCTTCAACCGTTTCTTCTGCAGGCGCGGCTTCTTCAGCGACAGGTTCTTCAACAACCTCTTCGGCTGGTGCGGCCTCTTCAGCAGCAGGCTCTTCTACAACTTCTTCGGCAGGCGCCTCAACTTCAGCAACTGGTTCTTCAGCGGCTTCTGCTTTCGGTGCTTCCTCAGCGGTTTTTGCCTCTTCGGCCGGAGCCTCCTCAGCTACAGCTTCTTCTACTGGAGCAGCTTCCTCGCTGGCCTCAGTTGTCTCTGCTGTGGCTTCCACAACTTCTCCCTCAGCAACAGCCTCTGTTTCATCGGCTACTTCTTCAGTCTCATCAGCAGGAGGAGTGTTTTTAGCTGCAATTGCCTCGGCTCTTGCTTCTTTCACTTTTCTTTCTGCCTCAAGCTTAGCTTTCCTCTCGTCCGCCTTGGCTTTCGCAAGTGTTTCCACCTTGTCAGTAACCTGAGACTCTTTCGATTTCACCCACTCTTCAAGTTTCGCATCAGCTTGCTCCTGAGTAAGTGCCTCTTTAATTACACCAATTTGTAAGTGTTTTCTCAACATAACACCTCTGTAAGAAAGCATTGCTTTTACAGTATCTGTAGGTTGAGCTCCTTTCATCACCCAATCAAAAGCTTTATCGTTATCGATATTGATTGAAGCTGGGTCTGTGTTCGGATTATAAGTTCCGATCTTTTCAATAAAGCGACCATCACGTGGTGCTCTTGCATCGGCAACGACTACATCGTACATCGCCATTTTTTTTCGGCCTCTTCGGGCCAATCTGATTTTTACTGCCATTTTAGCTTTAAATATTTAACGGGGATCACGTCCCCTCTTCTCAGAGATCACGTCTCCAAAAAGGACTGCAAAGATAATTGATTTATTCTAAAGCAATAACATACAGTAAAAAATATATGAGAGCCCATTGAACGTCATAGGGCTTCTTAAGAGATTAATTAAATAACTGTTTAAACGGTTTTCCAACTTTACTTATCAAAACTATTCCTATACATTTGTCGTTGTATTCGAACAACCATTAATCGATGGACAACTATTCATACATCAGCAATGCTGACCCTAGTGCACTGGAAGGCCTTTACCAACAATACAAAGCCGATCCTGACTCAGTAGATTTAAGCTGGAAAAAGTTCTTCGAAGGCTTTGAATTTGCTCAAAGCACTTTTCCAAAACTTCCAACCCAGGATGTTAATGGTCAGACCGCTACGACATCCGGCATTTCCGAAAAAGAAATTCAGGTCAGAAACCTGATCTATGCCTATCGATCTCGTGGTCATTTGCGGTCCAAAACTAACCCCGTAAGGCAGCGCAAAGACCGTCAACCCGTGTTGGACTTACAGTTTTTCTCCCTTTCAGAGGCTGATCTGGACACACAATTTGTAGCTGGAAGTGAAATCGGACTCGGGACAGCTACCTTAAGAAAGATCATTGAGGTATTGCAATATATCTACGAAGGTGCTGTGGGTTTTGAATACATGTATGTCCGAAACCCTGAAATGCTTCAATGGCTAAGAACTAAAATCGAAAAGGAGGCCTTGGAGTTTAATCCTGACGAAAGCCAGAAAAAGCGAATACTTGAGAAGCTCAATGAGGCTGTTGTTTTCGAGAACTTCTTACATACAAAATACTTGGGGCAAAAACGCTTCTCACTAGAAGGTGGTGAAACCACTATTCCTGCACTAGACGCCATTATTAATAAAGGTGCCGAACTGGGTGTTGAAGAAATAATGATTGGCATGGCCCACAGAGGTAGATTAAATGTGCTGGCCAATATTATGGGCAAAACCTATGAACAAATCTTCAATGAATTTGAAGGGGGCGCCAAACCGGATTTGACCATGGGTGATGGGGATGTGAAATATCATCTTGGATTCTCCAGTGAAGTCATAGCCACTAATGGCAACAAGGTGAACTTAAAGCTCGCACCTAACCCGTCACACCTCGAAGCTGTCAATCCTGTGGTAGAAGGGTTTGTCCGATCCAAGCTTGAAAGCGAATACAATAACGATTCAAACAAAATCGTCCCAATACTTATTCATGGTGATGCAGCCGTAGCTGCTCAGGGTGTCGTTTACGAAGTCACCCAAATGAGTGAGCTTGAGGGATACAATACTGGCGGAACCATACATTTTGTGATCAACAATCAGGTGGGTTTCACCACTGACTTTGATGATGCCCGATCCAGTATTTATTGTACTGATGTAGCCAAACTGGTAGATGCTCCCGTATTGCACGTAAATGGTGACGACCCTGAAGCGGTTGTCTTCTGTGTCCAATTTGCAGTGGAGTATCGTCAGAAATTTCATCGGGACATCTTTGTAGACATGGTATGCTACAGAAGACATGGCCATAATGAAAGTGATGAACCCAAATTCACGCAACCATCGCTTTACAACATTATTTCTAAGCATCCCAACCCTAGAGAGGTGTACAATAAGGCCTTGATTGAACGTGGTGATGTGGATGCACAAATGGCTAAGAACATGGACAAGGCGTTCCGTGCCTTGCTACAAGACAGACTCAATTTAGTCAAACAAAAACCTTTGCCTTATACCTATCAGGCCCTGGAGGAACAGTGGAGAAATTTAAGAAGGTCCAAACCACAGGATTTTGAAAAGTCTCCTAAAACAGAAATTACAGAAGACTGTTTTGACAAGGTGGCCAAAGCACTGATCTCCATTCCCAAAGATTTCAAACCAATCAAACAGATTGAAAAGCAGCTTAAGCAACGCCAGGAGATGCTCTTCAGCAATGAAGAGTTGAACTGGGCTGCGGGCGAACTTATGGCCTATGGTTCCCTACTGGTTGATGGTAAAAAAGTGAGGTTAACAGGACAGGATGCGCAACGGGGCACCTTTTCCCACCGCCATGCAGTGTTGCATGATGCCAATACTAATGAGGCTTATAATTCACTAGATCATCTGGATGGTGTTTCTGAAAAGTTCGAAATCTACAACTCCCTGCTTTCTGAGTTTGGTGTAATGGGATTCGAATTTGGTTACGCCATGGCTAATCCAAATGCCTTGACAATTTGGGAAGCACAATTCGGAGATTTTGCCAATGGTGCCCAGGTAATGGTTGATCAATTTATCTCTTGCTCTGAAACCAAATGGCAAAGGATGAATGGCCTTGTGCTATTATTGCCACATGGCTATGAAGGGCAGGGCCCAGAACACTCCAATGCCAGACCAGAAAGGTATCTGCAGCTTTCGGCAGAATACAACATGGCTGTAACCAACATTACCACTCCGGCCAATTTCTTCCATGCCCTAAGAAGGCAGCTGACCTGGGAGTTCCGTAAGCCATTGATCGTAATGTCTCCAAAATCATTATTGAGGCATCCCAAGGTGGTTTCTCCAAAATCAGAGTTTTTGTCAGGAAGTTTCAAAGAGGTAATTCCTGATACTTTTGTGACTACAAGGTCAGTGAAAAAGGTTGTGCTTTGTTCTGGAAAAATCTACTACGACCTACAAGAGAAACAAGAAAAAGACAAGCGCAAGGATGTTGCCCTTATTAGAATCGAGCAATTACACCCTTTTCCAATTAAGCAGGTAAATGCGCTTTTAGACAAATACAAAAACGCAGCCTTTTATTGGCTTCAGGAAGAACCGGAAAACATGGGTTATTGGACCTTTGTCAACAGAATATATAAGGATCGAGCACTCGAATTAATTTCAAGAAAGGCTAGTGCATCTCCAGCTACGGGGTATGCCAAAATACATGCCGAAGAACAACAGAAACTGATAGAGGCAGCTTTTGCTTAAAAAAAGAAAATCATGAGTTTGGAAATCAAAGTCCCTACCGTTGGCGAATCCATAACAGAGGTTACCATAGCACAGTGGTTTAAGCATGAGGGTGATCAGGTTGAAATGGACGAGGTTATTTGTGAACTGGAATCTGACAAGGCTACTTTCGAGCTTAATGCTGAGGCTGCTGGTGTGCTACACATAAAGGCTCAGGAAGGAGATACACTAGAAATAGGTGCCTTAATCTGTGAAATCGATACGGATCAGGTAGTAACCCAAACAAAAGAAGATACGCAAGACATGAAAACTCAAGACACTTCAGCACCTAAATCCACCGGAGAAGTAAAGGAAATGATCGTTCCGACCGTGGGTGAATCCATTACAGAAGTCACCGTCTCTTCATGGCTTAAGGAGGATGGCGACTATGTGGAGTTGGATGAGATTATTGCCGAAATAGACTCAGACAAGGCCACATTCGAACTTCCCGCTGAAGCCAACGGAATCCTCCGAATTGTAGCACAGGCCGATAGTACAATTGAAATCGGGGCCTTGATTTGCAAGATTGAAGTAATGGAAGGAGCACCTGTTCCAGCAACTCAAGCCACAACACCTACATCAAGCCCTGAACAAGCTGTTCCATCTGGCGATGAGACTTACGCCACGGGTCACACCTCACCAGCTGCCGCTAAAATTCTAGCCGAAAAAGGTATCGATCCCAAAGAAGTTAAGGGCACTGGTGTTGATGGGCGAATTACCAAAGAGGATGCTGATAAGGCACAAAAGGCAGCACCTTTGGCTGCTGCCAAACCTACTTCTATTGACTCGGCTGCTGCTGCACCAGTAATTCCTGGCAACCGCAATGAACGAAGGGAGAAAATGAGTTCGCTCAGAAAGACCGTGGCCAGGAGGTTAGTTTCAGTCAAAAATGAGACCGCCATGCTTACCACATTTAATGAGGTGAACATGAAGCCGATCATGGACCTGAGAAAAAAATATAAGGAGAAGTTCAAGGAGAAATATGAGGTAGGCTTGGGCTTTATGTCGTTTTTCACCAAGGCGGTTTCTATGGCGGCATTGGAATGGCCAGCAGTAAATGCCCGCATTGACGGAACCGAGATCGTCTATAATGATTTTGTAGATGTTTCAATTGCCGTATCTGCACCAAAGGGCTTGGTGGTTCCTGTGATAAGAAATGCAGAGGCAATGTCTTTTGACCAAGTCGAAAAAGAAGTGGTAAGGCTTGCTACAAAAGCGAGAGACAACAAGTTGACCATTGAAGAAATGACCGGTGGAAGTTTTACCATCACCAATGGCGGCATTTTTGGTTCCATGCTTTCAACACCAATTATCAATGCCCCTCAGTCGGCCATTCTTGGAATGCATAATATTGTGGAAAGGCCAATGGCTGTAAATGGAGAGGTGAAAATCCTGCCTATTATGTATGTGGCCCTCTCATATGATCACAGGATCGTGGATGGAAAAGAGTCTGTGAGTTTCCTCGTACGCGTTAAAGAACTGTTGGAAGATCCTACTCGATTGCTGTTAGGCATCTAAACACTAACTAATCTAAAATAAAATGAAATACGATGTAGCAGTGATTGGTTCTGGTCCTGGTGGTTATGTAGCTGCCATCAGATGCGCACAGTTGGGTTTAAAAACCGCAATCATAGAGAAATACAATACACTCGGGGGAACCTGCCTGAATGTAGGCTGCATTCCATCCAAAGCACTTTTGGATTCTTCAGAGCACTATCATAATGCCGAAAAGACCTTTGCTACCCATGGTATTGAATTGGATAACCTCAAGGTCAATCTGAAGCAAATGATTGATCGTAAGGCGGGTGTCGTGGAAGACAACGTGAATGGGATTGCCTTTTTGATGAAGAAGAATAAGATCGATGTTCACCATGGTTTGGGTTCATTTATTGACAAAAACCACATAAAAATAACCAGTAGCGAGGGCCAGGAAAGTCAAATCGAAGCTGACAAGGTAATTATCGCCACAGGCTCAAAACCGGCATCACTACCCTTTATCAAAATCGATAAAAAGAGAGTTATCACCTCCACTGAAGCTTTGGAGTTGACCGAAGTGCCTAAGCACATGATCATCATCGGAGGCGGTGTAATTGGAATGGAGTTGGGCTCCGTTTATGGACGCTTAGGAGCAGAAGTTTCGGTTGTAGAATTTATGGATGAGATCATCCCGACCATGGATCGCACCTTGGGTAAAGAACTAAGAAGATCTCTTAAAAAACTCGGCTTTAAGTTTTACATGGGTCACAAGGTCACCGAAGTTGGGAGCAAAGGGAAAACCGTAAGCGTAAAGGCTGAAAACAAAAAAGGAGAGTTGGTAGAAATCAAAGGGGATTACTGCCTGGTTTCTATTGGCAGACGAGCCTATACAGATGACCTTGGTCTTGAGAACATTGGTTTGTCTACAGATGATCGTGGTCAAATAGAGGTAAATAACAATCTCGAAACCTCTGTTCCGGGAATCTACGCTATTGGGGATGTGATCAAAGGTGCCATGCTCGCGCACAAGGCCGAAGAAGAAGGGTCGCTTGTGGCTGAAACCATTATGGGACAAAAACCACATATCAATTATCTGTTAATTCCTGGTGTGGTCTATACCTGGCCGGAAGTAGCAGCGGTTGGTTATACAGAAGAACAATTGAAAGAGCAGGGTAAAGCCTACAAAGTTGGTTCTTTCCCATTTAGGGCTTCTGGCCGAGCCAGGGCTTCTATGGATATGGACGGCCAAGTGAAGGTACTGGCAGATCAGCAGACTGATGAAATTCTTGGCGTACATATGATTGGACCTCGTGCTGCCGACATGATTGCCGAAGCCGTGGTTGCCATGGAATTTAGAGCATCAGCAGAAGATATTGCACGCATGTCACATGCACATCCAACCTATACAGAGGCGTTCAAAGAAGCTTGCCTGGCTGCTACAGACAACCGGGCAATACATATTTAAGCTGGTCGGGATAATTAATTAACTGGTTTCATTGCAGTAACAATTATCGGTCATCCCGTCTTGCTTCAGCGAAGCTGAGAGGGATTTTTTTCAGCAGTAAAAGTCAGATTTACTCATTCAACGTGAAAAGATTTCTTTATCCCTAAAACTCGCGACTGCGAAATGACCGCAGGATGACGATTCTTAAAGTAGGGGAGATTTCTTATCCCAAACTGGCGTTATTTAATCCAGCTGGAATTCCACAACAATAAATGTGTGCACTAACAAGGCTTAAAAAAAGAAAAGCTCCATAATCCCCGGACATGTGCTCAGGGTCATGGAGCCTTTAATGAGTTTATTTCTTTTTCTATCCTTTGCTCTTTCGTGTGCCTTCTAATGGAAATACATCATCTGCCACAACGACCGCTCCTGAAAAATCATCTCCGTCAAAATCACATTCAATTTCAGCATCATTTCCCCCTACATTGATAGTCCCAGTCATGGAAGTACCCACAATATCCAAACCTTCTATTTCCAATGTTCCAAATTGATCCGTCTCCAGACTTGCTTCATAAGTTCCAGGTCCTCCTGTAATTCTCAAGATGCCAGAGCTGGCTCCGTCAGGTGTATCAACAGTATATTCCCATACACCAACTGGTGAATAGGCCTCTTCTTTTTTCGCTGCCGGTTTCTCCTTTGCGGGCGCGTCAGCCGTAGTACCGGTATTAGCTGGTGTATTGGTAGTGGGCACCTTGGCCGCACAGCCATATATGAATAATGCGGCAAATAGCATCATTCCCAATGTTTTCAATTGTTTCCTTTTATTCATAATCCTGACTGTTTTAGTTTAAGATGATCTCTCGAAGTTAAGACTTTTTCGATTTCAAATAAAACTACAAAGGGCGACAACAGTGCCTAAGCAAATGTTGCAGTTTAAAGCCAATAGTATATTTTGATTCTAACCTTTTCGGTCTAACTTTGTGCCAATTTATACCTAAGTAAATACACTCGTTTTTTTTACAAAATGCCAAGAGACCATAGCATTAATTCCGTACTCATAATAGGTAGCGGACCCATCATTATCGGACAAGCTTGTGAATTTGATTACGCTGGCTCTCAAGCCTCCAGATCTTTGAGAGAAGAGGGCATTGAAGTGACGCTGATTAATTCGAATCCAGCTACTATCATGACGGACCCGGTGACAGCCGACAACGTCTATCTCAAACCGCTGACTAAGAAGTCGATCATAGAGATTTTAAAGAAGCATGACATTGATGCTGTGCTCCCTACTATGGGGGGACAGACTGCCTTGAATTTGGCAATTGATTGTGATGCGGCCGGCATTTGGGAAAAATATGATGTGCGAATTATTGGGGTTGATATAGACGCCATTGAAACAACAGAGGACCGGGAGAAATTCAGACTACGCATGCAGGAACTAGACGTTCATGTTTGTAAAGGCGAAACGGCCACTTCATTTCTGAAAGGCAAAGAAATAGCGCAAGAGATTGGGTTCCCACTTGTAATCAGGCCTTCCTATACCCTTGGCGGTTATGGTGGTGGATTTGTAAATACCCCGGAAGAGTTTGATGAGGCACTAAGTCGCGGACTCGAGGCATCACCAATCCACGAAGTATTAGTAGAGCAAAGTATACTTGGGTGGAAAGAATATGAACTGGAACTACTTAGAGATAATATCGGCAACGTCATTATCATTTGTTCTATAGAAAATTTTGACCCTATGGGAGTGCATACAGGTGATTCTATCACAGTTGCACCGGCCATGACACTTCCTGATACAGTGTATCAAAATATGCGTGACCTGGCCATCAAAATGATGAATGGCATCGGACAATTTGCCGGGGGATGTAATGTTCAATTCTCTGTGAGTCCTGATACGGATGAGATCATTGGTATCGAGATCAATCCGCGAGTATCCCGTTCTTCGGCACTGGCTTCCAAGGCCACTGGTTATCCTATAGCAAAAGTCGCTGCTAAGCTGGCTATTGGGTATAATCTGGATGAACTGGAAAACCAAATTACCAAGACTACCTCTGCGTTTTTCGAACCAGCACTTGATTACGTAATCGTGAAGATTCCGCGTTGGAACTTCGATAAGTTTAAGGGTGCAGACAGGAAGCTTGGTCTGCAAATGAAATCCGTAGGCGAAGTGATGGGCATTGGTCGTAATTTTCAGGAAGCACTGCAAAAGGCCTGTCAGTCACTGGAAATCAAAAGAAATGGTCTAGGAGCGGATGGCAAGGAGCTGCGCAATCAAGCGGAAATTTTATATAGTCTTGAAAACCCAAGCTGGAATAGGCTCTTCCATATTTATGATGCTATGAAGCTGGGTATTCCCATGAAAACCATTCAAAATAAGACCAAGATTGACAAATGGTTTTTACAGCAAATTGAAGAGTTGATTCAGGTGGAAGGGGAAATTGAAGCGCATGATCTTAATTCAATCCCCTCACCACTGCTTAGAGTCGCCAAAGAAAAGGGATACGCAGATCGTCAAATTGCCCACCTGCTCAAGTGCCTTGAAAGTGAAGTCTTTCACAAAAGAAATGAATTGGGCATCAAAAGGGTTTACAAACTAGTAGATACCTGCGCAGCCGAATTTGAAGCCAAAACACCTTACTATTATTCGTCATTTGATGAGGAAAACGAATCTATAAGCTCTGACAATAAAAAGATTATAGTCTTGGGTTCAGGGCCTAATCGCATCGGCCAGGGCATTGAGTTTGACTATTCCTGTGTGCACGGATTGTATGCTGCCAAGGAATGTGGTTATGAAACCATCATGATCAACTGCAACCCCGAAACGGTCTCTACTGATTTCGACACGGCAGACAAACTTTACTTTGAACCGGTATTCTGGGAGCACATTTATGACATTATTCTCCACGAGAAACCTGAAGGAGTGATTGTTCAGCTTGGAGGACAGACGGCATTAAAACTAGCTGAAAAGCTAGACCGCTATGGCATCAAAATCATGGGCACGAGCTATGAAGCCCTGGATTTGGCCGAAGATCGTGGCCGATTCTCTACGCTTTTGGCAGAACACAATATTCCCTATCCAAAATTTGGAGTGATTGAAGATGCCCAGGATGCGATTGAGCTTTCCAAAGAAATCGGATTCCCACTATTGGTCAGGCCATCCTACGTTCTTGGTGGTCAGGGCATGAAGATTGTGATCAACGAGCAGGAGCTCGAGGAGCACGTAGTAAATATTTTGAAAGACATTCCAGGAAACAGAGTGTTACTAGATCACTTTCTGGAAGGAGCCATTGAAGCAGAAGCCGATGCCATTTGTGATGGAGAGGATGTCTACATTATTGGGATTATGCAACACATTGAGCCTGCTGGTGTACACTCCGGAGATTCCTACGCTGTGCTTCCACCCTACAATTTGGGGGATTTTGTGATGCGCCAAATTGAGGCACATACCAATAAAATAGCCCTGGCACTTAAAACTGTTGGGCTTATCAACATCCAATTTGCGATTAAGGATGACAAAGTTTATATCATAGAAGCCAACCCAAGAGCCTCGAGAACCGTTCCATTTATAGGTAAAGCCTACCAGGAGCCTTATGTGAACTATGCCACCAAGGTTATGCTTGGGGCAAAAAAGATAAAGGATTTCGATTTCAAACCGGTCAAAAAGGGCTATGCCATCAAAGAACCGGTATTCTCGTTCAATAAATTTCCAAATGTAAATAAGGAATTAGGACCTGAGATGAAATCTACTGGTGAGGCCATTTACTTTATTGAAGATTTAATGGATGATTATTTCCTAGAAATCTATTCTAAACGTAACTTGTACCTGAGTAGGTAAGAAAAAATGGGTTGGATATTTAAAATTGTATTAGCATTTATCGTGTTCTCCTGGATATTCAGGACTGTTACACGCTTCTTAATGGGTGGCGTTATTCGTCAGGCTCAACAGCAACAACAAAGACAAACACAACATCAGCAAAACCGACCACCGAGCGGAAATGTGAATGTTGACTTCAACCCGGGAAAGAGTGCCAGTAAGAAGAAATCTTCTGATAATTTCAAGGGTGGCGACTATGTAGATTACGAAGAGCTAAAGGATTAATCCTTCTTTGGCGGCCCTTCCCAAATCACTTCTTCTATCATCCATTTTCCGTGCTCTTTCGAAAGCAATAGATAATCTATACCCCACCAGGCGGTAACCTTTGCAGAGGCAATGTGCTCTGACACCTCAAATATTTTGACTTCTTTGGGTGCGTTATCTGGTGCAAACTGTTTTTTAGCTTTAACATCTAAGGCATAGTCGATGGCCGCTTGATATGTCATTTGATTCGAAAACTTATGTTTGTCCTCACCTCGAGATTTCCAATAACCAATTTTATACAATTCAGGTGTCAATGCGGCTTTGACTTTGACAGTGTCTCCCTCATAAAAGCCTTCCAAGTAATTCATACAGGCACGTTTTACTGCCTCCAAATCAGTATCGGATTGTGCAGAAACAACATTAACCGCAAGTATCATAATGAGTAATAACCAGACCTTTTTCGTTTGCATTTTTATTTAATAAATAATTGTATAACAAATAAGTAAATTATAACCCAAACTTGCAAGTCCGGGTTAATCTTCAAGTTGCTAATTAAGGCATCTGATAAACCATGGCATTGATGTGCATTCCAGCACCAACTGAGGCAAAAACCAGTACATCTCCGGAATTAATCAAATGGTTTTCTAACTTTTTCTCCTGAATTAAATCAAGCATTGTAGGTATCGTGGCCACCGAGCTATTACCAAGTGTTTGAATTGTCATTGGCATCACCTCATCAAGCGGTTTCTCTTCACCACAAATTTTGAATAGTTTCTTCAAAATGGCCTCGTCCATTTTCTCATTGGCTTGATGAATCAAAATTTTATTCACATCTCGTAGGCTCACTCCTGCTCTATCCATGGCACATTTAATTCCATCAGCCACGCTGGTAAGTGCGTACTCATAGATTTTTCGCCCCTTCATTTTGATATATCGGTTACCGTTCTGACTTGCGGGTTTGAATGATGGTCCCATGGCCAAGTAATTCAACTCCGCGTGAGCATCAGTTCTTGAGCTTTGAGCAAGCACTCCTCCGCGGGTATTGGCCGGAACAGCCTGAAAAATGGTAGCACCGGCTCCATCAGAAAAAATCATGGAATCACGATCATGATGATCAACAATACGACTGATCGTCTCTGCTCCTATGACCATCACATTTTTAGCATCACCTGCTTTTATCATTTGAGTGGCTTGAATAGCACCTTGAACCCAACCCGGGCACCCAAAAATTATGTCGTAACAAGATGTTGCCGGGTTTTTGATATCCAGTTTGTTTTTCACTCTGGCGGCCAAGCTTGGCATAAAATCAGATCGGTTGGAGTCAGGGGTGATATCACCGAAGTTATGTGCTACTATAATGTAGTCTAAGTCCTCTGCATCAATCGTACTGTTGTCTAATGCTCTCTGGGCGGCAATGGCAGCCAAATCCGATGCCGTTTGATTATCATTGGCATATCTCCTTTCTTTTATGCCCGTGATTTTTTCGAATTTCTGAATAATCTCCAGGTTTTCCGTTTCAAATTTCTCCCCGTTCTCCTGGAAAAATTCCGAATTCAAAAAATCTTCATTCTTGACCACCTGATCAGGAATGCAGCTTCCAACTCCATTGATAATTGCTTTAATCTCGTTCATAGTCAATCGGATTGTCTATACCTGACCGCATCCCAACAAGCTTCAACAGCCTGGTCAATTCTTTCATTAGTCAGTGTCTGGTTATTGTCAATATGCTGTTTGAGCAGTGACACAATAGGGCCATAAAGCAAGGCGATAATGGTATAAAGAGGTAAATCCTTCATTGCCTTTGCTCTTTTGGATTCAATGAAGAACATCATGATTGGGGATAAGATCATGAAAGATTCTTCTCGTGTCAGATTACTCATGTAAGGTGCGTATCGGTATTGTTCAATGAATTGAAAGTCTTTGGGACGGTCCATAAAAAACCTCAACATATTCCTCCACAAGTGCTTAAATCGCTCTTTGTAAGTACCTTCCTCACGATAGTCATGGAGCATAGCTTTGATGATGTCCCGTTTGATCGCTTTGAACAATTCGTTAATCAATTCCTCTTTGTTTGAAAAATACCTGTAGATAGTTCCAGCTCCCACTCCTGCATGTTGTGCAATGAGGGAAATTGGGGTACCATGAAAACCATGCTCAGAAAGCAATTCAAGAGTAGTTTTCATGATAGCGGAGCGCTTATCTAGTTTATTTTCAATCATTTAAAAACGGAATGAACGTTCATTCCGCGCCAAAGGAAAACAGATTAATCCTTATATACAAGCAGTATCGGAACAATTTGGCTTTGTTGAAGTGGGATACGAAAACTGTTTTGGGGGAAAGCAGTTTTCTCTATTTTTGCCAATTATTTGATCATCACAGATCAAAAGCCGTAATTAGAATTTATGTCTTGGTTTAAGCGAACAAGTAAGGGCATCACTACCCCGACAAATCAGAAGAAGGATGCCCCTGATGGGCTGTGGTATAAGACACCTGGGGGCAAGATTGTTCACATGCGTGAGCTCAAGAACAATGCTTATGTGAGTCCCGAAGATGGATACCACGTGCGGATTGGCTCAAAGGAGTACTTTGAGATCATTTTCGACAACAACAAGTTTAAGGAGCTGGATGCTTCAATGAGCTCAGGTAACCCTCTAAAGTTTGTGGATAGCAAAGCCTACCCTAAAAGAATTGCCGCTACTCAGCAGAAAACTAACCTGAAGGATGCTGTTCGATCAGCATACGGTAGCATGAACGGGCTAGATTTGGTTGTCTCATGCATGGATTTTGCTTTTGTAGGTGGTTCTATGGGCTCGGTCGTGGGTGAAAAAATAGCACGCGCCATAGATCATGCCCTTAAAACCAAGACTCCATTTTTGATGATTTCCAAGTCAGGTGGAGCACGGATGCAAGAAGCTGGTTATTCGCTAATGCAAATGGCCAAAACTTCAGCTAAACTGGCTCAGCTGGCAGAAGCAAAAGTGCCCTATATATCACTGCTTACCGACCCTACCACTGGAGGTGTTACCGCCTCTTATGCTATGTTGGGAGATTTTAATATTGCCGAACCTGGTTCCCTCATAGGATTTGCGGGACCACGTATCATTCGTGACACAGTCGGTAAAGACTTACCCAAAGGTTTTCAAAGTGCTGAGTTCGTACTGGATCATGGGTTCCTTGATTTCATAGTTGACAGGCGTGATTTGAAGAAGCAATTAACAACACTGCTTAAAATGATTCACTCCTCATAATTATTTCTCCATCGGAGTCTCTATTGGATTTGTCTTACCCAGAATTACCAGTGCATCATAAACAGATGCATCAACTTTCCATGAATTAATTCCCAAATCTAAAGCTGTTGCGCCAATACTTCTGACGGGTCTCCATATATCAAGAACATCAGGATTTTCACCTGTAAGTTTTCTTAGATTCAAAAACCCCTCTCTTTCGCCCAATGCATTCCACAAACTCCTTCCTAACGCGCCCGTGGGCAAATCGATCAATGGAGATTCCCCCCAGCCGAGTTCATCATTGAAACGGCCATAAGCCTTATGACTACCCGTCAGAGTTTGAACTGACACAGAAAACACATCGCCAGTCTTAATCTTTAAAAACCCACCTGTAGCACCCTCATTTATTCTTACATGTCCATCATGGCCCCAAAAAACAACCCTTCTCTCGGGAAACAAATCTCCCAGCCATTTCAAATTTTCGGCCATCATCTCGTCTCTCATTTCCTGAGAGGGTTGATTAAAGAGTTTCAGTGAATTTATAAGTGTTGTCTTTGCATAATTGAATAAGGAGTATTCCATTTTCTCGCCCAAAGAAACTGGTGCTTTTATATTCTTAATGGTCGAGTAAAGTCTTTCCAGTTCATTTGAATCCAATGTGCTAAAAGACTTTTCTTCCAACATGTTCTGAATCTTGGCCAGGAAATCATTCTCACCTAAAAAACGATTTAAGTATCGAAGAGGTGCTCTTGGGTTTTGAACATCCACTCCAGTCAAAAATACCTTATCAGAGTTGTCTCTGGCCCATTTAACAAAGTCAAAAAATTCATTGGACGTCCAAACCGTATACATTGCCTTTTTGAAGTCAGCTACATCAACCTCAGGTTTATTGAAAAGATCAATTAACGCAAACATATCATCCTCCACAGCCACCACCAGCTTCTCACCGGAAACTGCCATTTCCCTTGTAAAGTTTACTTTGAACTCATGAAAAGCCTGCGCCCCATGCGTGCTCTCTCCCAGCAATATGAACTTGTTTTTTATTGATTGAATCAAATTTCCATACTTCATCTCACCCTCAACATTGCTAAAAGGAGATGCACTATTCCTTAGGCTCTCGAATTCGGCCACCCCATCAGTATCAATCGATAAATCACTAACTCCAATTCCGTCCAATGTGATTGTCATTGGTTTCAGTAGTAAGTCTATCGGCCCAGAAAATGAGATTCTTACTTCGAGTTCTTTCATACCTCGTGGAAGGTTCAAATCATCTACTCTAAGCAGCGATTGGCTTGAATCATAGGTAGCCTCGATCACTTCCGAATCACCAAAATCTCTGTGAACAATCAGGCTAAGTGTTGGACGGCCCATTTTCGAATTTAGTTGGTATGGGAGATTAAGAGACAAAAGCCTGTCTTCAACATAAATGCCAGGCAAAAGATAGCTTATGTGCGCTTGATCTGTTTTCTGATCTTTAACCAGCCTTAGGCCCTCCGTTTCAATCATCGAATCAAACCCAAGAAAAGCAGGAAACCGAAAATCCCATCCAAAAGGAAAGCCTTGTGAGCCAACCGAATCAAAACTCAGGTTCAAAGGATATGATACAACTTCAAATTTATTGATACCATCCCTCGCACAACTAAATAAAGTGATGGCAATTAATAGCATTATTTTATTGGCTTTGTTCATTGATTTTTATTGTGGCTTTAATATCTTACCCATTAGTAAAACTAATGATATACAATGTATTAACAAACACTTTCCGGCTACCATGAAAAGACATCATCTTTTTCTATGTTGTTTCGCTGCATCACTGATTTCATGTTCTGAGAGCAAGGAACTTACCTCTATGGATATATTGCAAAAATCCATTGCCTATCACGACCCTGATGCGCTCTGGCAGGTTTTTGACTATCGGCTTCAGGTTGATACAGAACTGGCGGATAGTTCGATAGTCAAAACCGTGGTAGAAATCGATAATGGCAGTGCCTATTTCAGATACATTCAAGAGGAGGTTAACACTGATATTGCCATTCGACAAGATTCTTGCTTTGCTTTCGATGGCAACCCGATTGATTGTGAAGCCACCAAAACCACTCGAAATTACTGGCTGTTTCTTTGGGGCCTTCCAATGAAACTCATGGATGAGGGCACATCTGTCGATTCGGTTTTTACCGAGGAAAAGTTTGAAGGAGTAGATTGCTATAAAATTCGAGTGCCCTATGCAAAAGACATTTGGTATTTCTTTATTGAGAAAAAAACATTTGCCCTAAGAGGCAAGACGTTTTATGTAGATGAAGAAAGGCACCTCGGAGAGAAAATGATCCTAACTGGAGAAGTGAATTTGGATGGCCTAAGGCTGCCTAAAGAAAGAAAATGGGTCAATACACATGACAGCCTTTACGTAGCAACTGATAAACTCATCAATTTCTCTAAAATCACATCCGGAAATTAAGCGGAAGAGCAAAACAGACCGAATTTAACTTTACCCAAAATTTCACAATAGACCTTACCTATTTAACCTATTAGTCAATATATTTGTAGCCCTTAGGAAGGGGTGCCCTAAAGCACTCTAAAATGTTGATTTAAAAGATATTAATTAATGTCGTCTGTTATAATCACTTCCATCGTAGCCTTTTCAGCTGTGATCCTTCTCTTGGTTCTGATTCTTCTTTACGCACAATCCAAGCTGGTGCAATCAGGAGACGTGAAGATTATCGTAAACGGAGACGAAGCAAACCCAATTGTTACTTCGGCTGGAAGCACTCTGTTGAACACGCTATCAGCTCAAAAAGTATTCTTGCCTTCTGCTTGCGGAGGAGGAGGTACTTGTGCCATGTGCAAGTGCACTATAAATGAAGGCGGTGGTGATGTATTGCCCACCGAAGTTGGTCACCTCAGTAGGGCCGAACAAAAGGAGGGCGTTCGTCTTTCTTGCCAAGTGAAAGTGAAAAACGACATGCGCATTCATATCCCTGAAGAAATTTTTGGGATCAAGAAGTGGGAATGCGAAGTGGTGTCCAACTACAATGTGGCCTCCTTTATAAAAGAATTCGTGGTAAGACTTCCTGAGGGTGAAACCTTGGATTTTGAAGCTGGCGGTTATATCCAGGTGGATGTGCCACCTGTGGTTTGTGACTTCAAGGATATGAATATCGAACCAAGTCCTGATGATCCTGCCGGTGCGGAAAAATTTCAGGGAGACTGGGACAAATTCGGACTTTGGGATCTTCAGATGAAGAATGATGAAGAGATATTCAGAGCTTATTCCATGGCCAACCACCCGGCCGAAGGTAATATAGTAATGCTCAACATTCGTATTGCTACCCCACCATGGGATCGGGCAAATAACAAATGGATGGACGTGAATCCTGGTATTTGTTCCTCATACGTGTTCACAAGAAAACCAGGAGATAAAGTAACCATTTCCGGACCTTATGGTGAGTTCTTTATCAAACCCACTGATTCTGAAATGCTTTACATTGGTGGTGGTGCTGGTATGGCGCCAATGAGATCGCATCTCTTCCACCTGTTTCACACCTTGAAGACCGGAAGGAAGGTTTCTTACTGGTATGGAGGTCGTTCAAAAACAGAGCTTTTCTACGTAGATCACTTTGAGAAAATTGCTGAGCAGTTTCCAAATTTCAAATTTCATCTGGTACTGTCTGAGCCTTTGCCAGAAGACAATTGGGTGGAGAAAAAAGACATTAATGATCCGGAAGGCGATGGATTCCTTGGTTTTGTACACCAAGCTGTAATCGACCAGTACCTGAGCAAGCATGATGCCCCTGAGGAAATAGAGTTCTATTTCTGCGGCCCTCCTATGATGAATGCTGCTGTCCTTAAAATGTGTGACGACTGGGGTGTCCCTGACGAAAATGTTGCCTTCGATGATTTCGGAGGTTAGGATAACGAGACCCTGGCAATGTTGTCAGGGTTTTTTGTTACAAGGATCAAAATCTTCTATCTTTATTTGAAGCCCAATTGGTTATGAATCTCAGACTCTTTTTTACCCCCTCAGAACTTGAATTTGATTTAATCGAAAACGCGCTGGGCAGTAGCTTTCAGCACTTGAATGATGAGGATTTCGACATTTCTAAATCGCAGATTGCGCTTGTTGGCATTAACTCAACCAATGCTGCCGATTTAATCAGAGCCAAGCTTTTTAATCTTAAAAGGGGAACAGCCACTTATCGCATAGCCGATCTTGGCAATCTGCAATGTGGTTCTGATTCAGAGGAAACACAGGCGCGCGTGCGCGAGGTTTGCCAATTCCTACTTGAACAAGAGGTAGTACCCGTGTTGATTGGTGGTACCCATGACCTGGCTTTGGGACAATACAAAGCTTACGAAGAGGCCCAAAAATTGGTGTCGGT
>JAJCYM010000046.1 GCA_029262895.1 Roseivirga sp. | reverse complement strand
GGATTTGACGGTGGGTATGACCATTAAAAATCTGGGTGTGCTTGTTTCGGATTATACAGAGGAAAGCAATAGTCAACTGCCCTTGGATGTACAATTGGGCGTTACTTATAAGCCGGAGTTTATGCCTTTTAGGTTTTCTGTAACAGCAAGAAATTTGAATAGAGACAATGTGGTCTTTTTCGATCCCTCTGGAAATTCGCTTATTGGGCAGGATGTGAAACCGGGATTTGGAGAAGAGATATTTAGAAGATTGGTCATTGGTACGGAATTGCTTATTCATGATAGTTTTCAATTACGATTTGGATACAATCATTTGTTGAGGCAGGAATTGAAATTGGAAAACGCTTCTGGAGGAGCGGGCTTTTCATTCGGATTTATGCTGAAAATCAAGAGATTTGAGTTTTCCTACGGACGAGCACTCTATCACACAGCCGGAGGGAGCAATATTATTCAGCTGAATACTGATTTAACAGGACTGGTAAAGAAAAAGAATTGAAATGTTAGAAAAGAAATATTTAACCCCGCGACAGATTGTTTCGGAACTTGATAAATACATCATCGGTCAAAAGGATGCCAAGAAGAATGTGGCGATTGCCTTGAGAAACAGATGGCGTAGAATGCATGTGCAGTCTGACATGCAAAAAGAGATTGTACCCAATAATATCCTTATGATTGGAGCTACCGGGGTGGGTAAAACCGAAATAGCCCGGAGGTTGGCCAATATTGCCGATGCTCCTTTTACCAAAGTTGAGGCCTCAAAATTCACAGAAGTCGGCTATGTGGGCCGGGATGTGGAGAGTATGGTAAGGGACTTGGTAGAACAGTCTGTGAATCTGGTAAGGCTGTCCAAAAAAGAGGCTGTCAGAGAACGTGCCGAAGAAGCGGTTGAAAGCGTAATTCTTGATGCTTTAATCCCTCCAGTCAGAACCGCCCCCAAGTCACCTTCAGCAGTTGTTGAAAATGGTGATGCTGAGAAAATGTCTGATGCCGAGTTGAATGAGAAGACCCGTGAACGCTTCAGACAGAAGATCAAGTCCGGTGAAATTGACGAGCGAAAGATTGAGATTAGTATTCAGTCTGGAGGAGGCGGCAACATGGGCATGGTTGGCGGTGGAATGGATGAAGTATCCATGATGAATCTTCAAGACATGCTGAGCAATGTAATTCCCAAAAAGACGAAGAAACGAAAGGTGACTATTGGCGAAGCCAAAAAACTATTGCTCGAAGAAGAAAGTGCCAAACTCATTGATATGGATGAGGTTAAAGACGAAGCCATTTCAAAAGCTGAGAATACCGGGATTATATTTATTGATGAAATAGACAAGATTGCGGTCAGCAGTAAAAAAGGTGGAGGTGGTGGACCTGATGTGAGTAGGGAAGGTGTTCAAAGAGACCTACTTCCAATTGTTGAAGGCAGTGCAGTGAGCACAAAGCATGGTGTGATTAATACTGATCACATTCTCTTTGTGGCTGCAGGTGCTTTTCATGTAGCTAAGCCCTCTGATTTGATTCCCGAACTACAAGGGCGATTCCCGATTAGAGTGGAATTAGAGAATCTAACCAAAGACGACTTTTACCTGATCTTAAAAGAACCAAAGAACGCCCTGACCAAGCAATATGAGGCTTTGTTAGGTGCTGAATCAGTCTCTTTAGAGTTTGCGGATGAGGCATTGCATGAACTGGCGGAATTGGCTTTTCATATCAATGAAGAAGTCGAAAACATTGGGGCGAGAAGGCTTCATACGGTGATGAGCCATTTGCTCAACGATATTCTTTTTGATATTCCGGATGAGATATCTGCCAATGCAAAAATTATGATTACCAGGGAGCTGGTTGCTGAGAGGTTGTCAAATCTGGTGAAGAATAAGGATTTGAGCGAGTTTATTCTTTGATTTTCAACTATTATCCGTAAGCTGGACTTTTCAAATATCCATAAAAGTGTCCTGGCACATCATCCTTAGTAAGTAGCTCAGTAAGCTTATGGATGATAGTGTTTGTTATGGCCATGTTATTCTACCAGATGGAACTTTTGTCACTTCTATTGCGATCTCAAATGATGTTGCTGGCAACTAGAAGCAAAAATAAAGAGTAAACGGTAAAATGGAACGTTAATAATGTTTGATTAGAAATGGACGTATTTAATACCGCCTGATTTTTATTCAAACAGTAAAATATTAAAATTATACCGTTTGCATTGAATTTGTGTTTGATTCTACCGTTCCGAAGGATATCAAACGGTAAAATATTATTATAATACCGTTTGATTATGTAGATTTACAGTAATGCCCTATTTGATTAATCCTGATAGAAACGTTCCATGGAATGACCTTCCACTTTTGCCAATTGATAAAGCTGAGTTTTATGATACCGAAGTTTTAGAAACATTAGGAGAGGCGAAGGCGGCTCTAGCTCGGCTCCATGGAAGGAGTGTGATCATTCCAAATCAAGGCTTATTGGTTAATACAATCAGTTTGCAAGAAGCAAAAATGTCCAGTGCGATAGAGAATATCTTCACTACAGATGATGAACTATACAAAGCTTACAGCGATCAGCGTCCTGAAGAAGATGGGGCACCCAAAGAAGTATTAAGGTATCGTGAAGCACTTTGGTCAGGATACAATTATTTAAAGGCCAATGATCAATTTGATCTACAATATTTCATTGAAGTTTTTCAACAAATCAAAAGGACAAGTGATATAGTTCGACCCGTGTTTACTGAAACAGTTATTAGAAGGGGCAGGTCTGGGTTAAATGCTGGAGAGGTGATCTACACCCCTCCGCGAGGTGAAGGAATCCTTGAAGAAAAAATGGAGAATTTGATTGAATTCGTTAATGACGATGAACAATTCAAATTAGATTATCTGTTAAAAATGGCTATAGCCCATTGTCAGTTGGAGTTAATACATCCATTTAGAGATGGCAATGGTAGGACGGGCCGTGTGTTCAATATAAACTATTTGGTTTCAAAAGGTCTTCTTGATATTCCAATACTATTTCTTAGTAGGTATATCAACGACAATAAGGATGATTATTACTCCGGGCTCATGGGTGTTTCTCAAAGAGGATCATGGAAAGCTTGGATACTTTTTATGCTGAGAGCCATCGAGCACACCTCAAACATCACTTTTGACAAAATCAATGGAATAATGAGATCAAAAGACACGATTCTGGCTTTTGTCAAGAAAGATTCTCAGAATTTTAAAAATGAAGAGGATTTGATTAATATGATCTTTACTCAACCTTTCACCAAGGTTAAGCACTTAGTTGATTCAGGAATGTATGCAGAAAAAACTGCAAGAATGTACCTTAATAGGCTGTCGGACATGCGTATTTTGGAAAAGAAGCATATCGATGGTCATCACTACTACCAAAACATTGACCTTCACAACATTCTCTCAGCTTAATATTTGACTCAAGTCAACCATCTTGCAAACTGATTGCCCCTCAAAGGGTATTGATCTCAACTACCAGTTAAACCCTATCCTGAATTCACAGCACTCTTGACTTAGGATAGTCATAAAAGACCTTCCTTCCTTTTTGGTTTTTGATATCGGACCAGGAACTGATGTCGAATTCAATTCCGCAGATGGCACAGGTGGGCAAGTTGTCCAGGTAAAAATCACAGAGGTCGTTGATAAGCCAGGTGAATCCGGGGTTATGGCCAAAAATCATCAATGAATCATATTGATTCGGAGTACCGGCAATTATCCTTTTCAGGTTTCCTGTGCCGGCATGGTAGATGTTCTGGTCTTCGATAATTTTGTTTAAGGGGTAGCCTATCTTCTCCGCAATCCCTTTGGCCGCATTGATCGCGCGATTGGCAGGAGAACTCACAATCAAGGAGGGCAAAATGCCGGCTTTTGATAGTCTTTCGCCCATGTCTGGTACATCACGCTTTCCTCGTTTATTCAAAGGTCGGTCAAAGTCAGATAGGTGAGGATAATCCCAACTGGACTTAGCGTGCCTTACGATGTAAAGAGTCTTCACAGAGTTTTAATTAATATTGTGAACAAATTTGCTGTATCAACCGTTAGAAACACCTAAATTGCGGTTTAATTTATTACTAATAACAATTTACAATGAAAACAGGTACTGTAAAATTCTTCCTGGAGGATAAAGGCTTCGGCTTTGTTATCGATGATGAAACTGGGGAGGAATTCTTTGTTCACGTGTCAGGCACAGTGGATGAAATCAGAAAAGAGGACAAAGTTACTTTCACAACAGAAGAAGGTAGAAAAGGCATCAATGCTGTCGATGTTAGAAAAGCTTAATTAAAAGAATTATAAACTTCTACATTTATCAACCCTGACATTTATGTCAGGGTTTTTTTATTGGTTCCAAAGCCAGTCTACCGTATAAAAACCACCCTCTCTCTCCCAAAATTTACCATGGACGTATCTATAGTCCATGTCCAGTCGGGCAAGGGCCACGATATTCTCGTCACTCAGCGATATATTGCCTGCTTCAAGGTTCTGAGCCAACCTCTCCTTGTTTACCGATTTTGGAATAACAGCTGTACCTCTGTTCTCAGCCCACTTGATCAATATTTGAGCAGGATGAACGCCATGTTCTGTGGCCATTCTTTTTATAGTCGGATTTTCAAACAAATCAGGTTCTTCAGCACCCTTCATGGCTGGTGCCCTGTCTCTCGAGCCCAAAGGTGAATAAGCGGTGACGTGAATATTATTTTCCTGGCAAAACGCCAACAGCTCATTTTGAGCTAGAAGAGGGTGCAATTCTACCTGGTTCATCTCAGGTTTGATCCAGCTAAGACCGAGTAATTTTTTTAGTTTGGGTACATTGAAATTGGAGACCCCAATATGGCTGACAAGCCCTTTTTCCTTACATGTTTCAAGCGCCTTCCAGGTGTTTTTAATAGGTAACTCTGTTATTGGGATAAACCCCGAAGCTGTTTTGGGGAAAGGCTCGTCTTTCTTATGCGCTATGGGCCAGTGCATCAGATACAAATCCAAATATTCCAATTGAAGCGCATCCAGGCTCTGCTTTAATCCCTCTTCTACATCTTCAGGTGCATGGAATGTATTCCACAATTTTGAGGTAATCCATAGTTCCTTTCTGGTGACATCGCCTGCAGAAATGGCATCCTTTAATGCTTGCCCGATTTCAGCTTCATTCTGATAAATCCATGCACAATCAATATGGCGATAACCAATCTGGATCGCATCTCTAATGGCTTGATAAACCTCTCCTGGTTCTGATTTCCAGGTACCCAAACCAATGGCATCCAACTCATCGCCATTGGCGAATTTCAACTTGTTCATTCTAAAGAATTTGCTTATTCAGTTAAGCTACCAAGAATTAATGCACTAAGCAATGCCCTTAATCGTTCCTGAGGATTTTGGTTGGGTTGACCAGGGCTATCTTGATTCCCTGGTAGCTTACGGTGATAAATACCAGGCCTAATGTTATCGCTCCTGCCATAATAAATGCAAGTGCTCCAATATTAACATGATAGGCGAAATCACTGAGCCAGGTGTCTAAGGCAAAATAAGCGGCTGGTGTACCTAACAAAAATGCCAGGGCAATTAGAATTAGAAACTCCTTTGAAAAGACGGTTATAATATTGGGAAGCGAGGCACCAAGTACCTTTCTGATGCTCATCTCCTTGCTTCTCTGATTAACCACATAGGTGGCAAGGCCAAACAAACCAGTACAAGACATAATAATCGCTATATAGGTAAAAATGTCGAATATTGAAGTGGAGGCTCTATCCGCTTCATATTGTTCTTCCAGGCTTGATTCCAGAAATGAATACCGGATAGGTTGTTGGGAGAAATCCGTCCATTTAGCTTCTATTTTATTGATGGTTTCCGACAGATTTGTTGAATTGATTCGCAATGCCAGAACATTGGCGTTGAAATTATTTCCACCGTAGAACATTACTAATGGGCTGATTTCGGAATGGAGAGAATAAAAATGGTAGTCTTCAATTACCCCAACAATTGTAAATTCGGGGTTAGGCCCATTGGCATTATTATTTCCGAAGAACTTCAATCCGATTGGGTCTTCAACGCCCATTGCCTGCACCGTTGCCTCATTAACCAAGATACTTAGTGAATCGTTGAAATCGGGATCGAAACTCCGGCCCATAGCCATTTTGAACTGCATGGTAGAAATATATTCCCGGTCGACAGTGAGTGTGTTTACGCGGACGTCCTCGATTTCAGGATTATTCACTTCGAAAACACCGCTGCCCAGAAAGTCACCAGGAACTCCAAAGGTTTTCCCCACCGATTCGACTTCACTCAACTGGTTGAGTTCATTATAAAAGGCATTGTAATTGGCTCCTGTAGATGCTGCACCCCTGATCACCATGAGGTCAGATTTGTTGAACCCTAGATTTTTGTTGACCATGTAGTCCATTTGTTGGCTTACGATAATCGAACCCGCAATCATGAAGATCGAAATAACAAATTGAAGCACAATCAATCCATTTCTAAGCCATACTCCCTTACCACTACTTTTATAAGATCCCTTGAGCACCTTAGAGGGTTGCAACTTCGATATGACCATGGCTGGATAGAAGCCTGACATGATGCCGATTAAAACAATAAAGATCAAAAGGCCTACCAACGCAACGGGTTGGATTACTGTGCTAAAGTTTAAGCTGGTTCCTAGTATCTCGTTGAATTTGGGTATGATTAGAAAGACCAATCCAATGGAGATTATGGCAGATAAAAAGCAGATAAATATAGACTCGGTCAAAAACTGAGAAATCAATGCCGATCTCTGTGATCCCATTACCTTTCTTATACCTACCTCTTTGGCGCGCTCGGTAGATCGGGCGATCGATAGATTCACAAAATTGATGCTTGATATGGAGAGAATAATAATTGCGATGATCGTGATGATGTAGACATAAGCTATATCACTATTGGGTTCTACCTCTACATCGAGTTTGGATTCCAGGTGAATAGATTCGATAGGCTGAAGAAAGTAATTGAAGGAATGACCTTGTTCCTTCCAGTCGACTCCCTGGGCCTGTACATAGTTGGCCCCTCCATAGGTCTCGGAGAGGTTTGGAAATTCTTTTTCAAATTCATCCGAATCAATATTCTCACGAAGTTTCACATAAGTATAGACCCAGGGATTGATCCAACTACCATTAGTGATGGCATTATTCAAAAATGGCAGACTGAAGATGGAACCCAAAAGATCGAAATGGATATGTGAATTATCCGGCACGTCCTTAATTACACCGCTGACCTGAAGTGGGCTGCCATTCGCATTTATGGTTTTATTGAGTACATCCGAGGTTCCAAAATACTTTATTGCTGTGCTTTCGGTAAGAACCACAGCGTTTACATCATCCAGCGCAGTCTGGGGATTTCCTTGTATGAACTGGTGAGAGAAAACCTTAAAGAAAGCCGAATCAGCAAAATGGAATCTTGTCTCTGCAAAGGCCTGATTGTTATCTTCCACAGTAACCGATAATTCGTTATTGAAGAAAAGCCGATGATGCCTTGTTACTTCCTCAACCTGCGGATAATTTTCTTTTAGCGTTGGAGCCAGCATAATGGAGGAAGTACCAAAGAGTTTTACCCTACCAGGGTATACCCTTTGCAACGCTATCCTGTGAATTCGGTCACTATCATCAAAGAATTTATCATATGACGTCTCATAGTTCACATAAATAGCAATTAGCATGACGCTTGCGATACCTACGGACAAGCCCAGAATATTGATAAATGCATAAATCTTGTTTTTGCGCAAATTGCGATAGGAGATTTTAATGTGGTTGCGGGTCATCATAACTCGTGAATTTCGTTTTCCTTTTTTAAAAATATGTGGCCTCATCAGCCTAAGCACTTGCCACCAGTAAAGTAGCTTGGCAGTAGATTTGGTTTTTGTTTCGAGATTATCGGCAAATTGCTCGTCCAGGTCTCCCAGGACTTCATCAATCCACTCGTCCGAACAAAAGAAGGAGAGGAGTCGCTGAGCCAGTCTGGGTGGGCGATATTCACGGATTTCATTCATGAATTAAAGGACAATCGGTTGGTAGCCACCTTTGTCCACATAGACTGGCGGATGGCCATCAATTCCTCCATCACTTTGTAGCCCTTATTGCTGAGCATATAAAGCCTTTTGCTTCTACCGCCCCTTTTGCTGCTGCTTCCACCCATTTCTGACTTCAAAAGCCCTTTATTTTCAAGGCGATAAAGAATAGTATGCACAGTGCCCAGAGACCAACTTTGGTTGGTTTCATCACTGATTTCCTTTATGATGCCATAGGCGTAGGCATCTGGTTGCAAGCTGCCAACAGCCAGCAAGACAGTCTCTTCCTGACTGCTAATAGGTTCATGATTCATAGTGTTAAGCTATTTGTTTTTCATTCACAAAACAAATGAAAAACTACTGCGTATTACGTTAGACTGTTCAACTAAGATGTTAATTATGAGATTTTTTGCCTGTTTATTTTTGCTTTTTGCTTTTCCCGCTGCGGTTTTATGCCAGATCAGTCTTAAGATTAAATACACCAATCATATAGTTTTAGATGGTCAAGTAAATGATGAATGGAAAGCGAGGTTGGTACTGGATTCAGGTGCCGATGGTCTTTATCTGGACAGTGCATACTTTGCCTCAACGAGTCTTCCGGCTCATCGAAGACAATTGGCTTCACTGCCAGGCGCGGGTGGGGAAGCACAAAGAGTAATGGTTATTCTGGATACACTCACTGTGAGTTTTGAGGAAGCTCAATACATTCCCAGGTATACACCACTCTTACATTTAAGGCCTATTCTCGGAAAGGATGTGGATGGTATAATAGGTCTGAGTTTTCTTAGAGAGTATTTGAGTGAACTAGATTACGATAAGGGAACTCTAGTACTTCATGAGCCCAATAATTACACCATTCCGACAGACTATCAACCAATTGATGTAGAAATAATAAACAATAGGATGTATGTTCCATTGGAAGTGACCATAAAGGAAGGCCTTGTCATTAAAGAAAAGTTTCAAATTGATTTAGGCAATGGTGGATCACTGGATATCACCTCCCCGACCGCAGTTAAATACAACCTCGAAAGTAATGTTACTGCAAAGCTACACTACCGCAATGCCTATGGTGGAGTGGGAGGTGAAATAAAGGGAAATCAATTTAGGGCTCGATCGGTCAAAATTGGTAATTATAAAATTGATCTCCCAGTTATCGATTATTCAGAAGATTCGGCTGGCGCCCTGTCAAAAAAAGAGTTCGGAGGTCTTTTGGGCAATGAAATACTCGAACAATTTTCAGTTCTATTCGACCTCAAAAATTCCAGAGTCTTGCTAAAAGCAAAAAATAGGAAAACATCATTCCATTCAACCCTAACGGGTTTCTCCTATGCGGATAGGAGGGATACTGTTTCGGGTTTATTGATTACCGGAGTATATGATAACACCGATGCTGACAAGGCTGGCTTTCAAATAGATGATGTGATCACACACATTAACGGAATTGATGTAAATGCCCTTGAAATTGAACAAATTCGAGATGTTTTTAAGGCCTTAGACACAAGTGTGGAATTATTGCTTAAAACCAAGGATGGTCAGATTAAAAGATCAATTAAGTTAAGAGATTATCTATAGGTCTATCACGCTCGTGCGAAACCATATGAAGCGTTTGTTTATTCTTAAGTCAATTGGAGCCGTTTTTTAGTTTGTTGGCTTTACGCACAGACAAAAGTGAGCTATTGCGGCCTGTGGATTTATAACCAGGAGTACTCTAAATAGGTATTAAAGGGAATGGAATAAGGTTTCGAGCTTGATTTTTTAGTATGGGCAAAACTTGGTTTTCAACCTTGACTTCTATTCTACCTGAACTCTGAGGCCTTAATTGTAGTATTATTGCTACTATAGTATTAATAATGTCTATATTTATAGTGTAAGTACTATTATGGAATCACTTATAACTACATCTAAGGCATTGCGAAAAACTGCCGAGAACATGCGCGCGCTGCGCCTTGAAAAAGAATTGACACAGGCAGGACTGGCTAAACGCTCAGGTGTTAGCCTAGCCTCATTGCGCAAGTTCGAGCAAAAAGGGCTAATCTCGTTGGAGTCATTTTTCAAGCTTGCTATGGCTCTTGGATGCCTTGAAAATTTGGTTGAAGCCATAAAACCTTTGAATGAAAGTTTCTCATCCATTGATGATGTGCTGAAAAATAAAGAGGACAAAAAACGACAGAGAGGATGGCGAAAATGAGTAATAATATCTCTCTGAACGAAGTCAAAGTCGGTCTTAACTTTGGAAAAAACACTATTGCGGTGGGTAGACTGGCGACTCGGAATAACAGGATTTATTTTGAATATGATCAGGCCTTTATTGATCTCGGGCTAGACATATCTCCTTTAAGGCTCCCCTCGGAATTTGGTGTTCAAACTTTCAATCCAAGTCTCTTTGAAGGCTTGCCAGGTGTTTTCAATGACAGCCTACCAGATGGGTGGGGACGCTTGCTCTTTGATCGCCTGGTCAGAAGCCGTAACCTTCTACCTAATGAATTCAGTCCTTTAGATCGGCTTGCTTATATTGGCTTCACTGGCCTTGGCGCTTTGGTTTATGAGCCTGATTATAGTGGCGAGAAATCTAAGGAGATCATAAACCTTGACACTCTTGCCAATCAAACGCAGGAAGTGATGGATGGAGAAGCCGAAAATGTTCTGGCTGAACTAGTTGATTTGAACGGGTCATCTGCCGGAGCCAGACCAAAAGCTTTAATTGGTGTTGAAGAAAACAAGCAGCACATTATTCACGGCAAGCATGACCTACCCAAGGATTATGAACACTGGATTGTCAAGTTTGCTAACACAACTGACGGAGTCGATGCAGGAGCTATCGAATATGTATATTCATTAATGGCCAAAGAGGCTGGCCTTGAAATGACAGAAGCCCACCTATTTCCGGCTTCAATGGGTGCCGGATATTTCGCCACTCAACGCTTTGACAGAAGTAAGAATAGAAGACTTCATATGCACACGGCAAGTGGCCTGTTGCATTCCGATTTCAGAACTCCCACTTTGGATTATGAGGATTTAATAGCCTTAACTGGAGTGCTTACAAAGGATGTCAGGGAAGTGGAAAAAATGTTTCACCTCGCGGTCTTTAATATGCTCTCACATAATCGAGACGATCATGGAAAAAACTTCTCTTTCCTCATGGATAGCTCTGGTCAATGGAAACTTGCACCAGCCTATGATTTGACCTTCTCATCAGGACCGCGTGGACACCAAAGCACACTGATTATGGGTGAAGGGCAAAACCCTTCAATCGAACATTTGATTAAGCTAGGAACAGAAACCAATCTTATCCGTTCTCAGATTGACAAGATTATTGAACAGACCAAACACGCTCTGGGTCAGTGGGAAACGCTCTCGAAAAATCACGGTGTGAGCAAAGCCAATATCAAGCTTATCAAAAGCCGATTACTTACTTAACTGATTCATATTTTGTGGCATAATGAGAATCGCAAGTTCAATTGAATTTGTTCCTGAGTTTATCAGGAGATCACTGAACCAATCCACCGGAACCTTAGAAAGTGATTAATCTCGAAGATCAGATAATCGATAACACCTCTTGAATTGGAAGCGCCTTCTGGTAAATTTTAGTATTCAATACTGAATTTGAGCCATTAGCCAAAGAGGGTTCTTTTCATTGGAGAATCTTTTCAAAGGTCAAAGAATTAGACCTCCTTTATAGGAGGTTTTTACTTGCACTTATTAAACCAAAAGACCATGAGTGAGACATTACATCCTTGGAAATATATCAAAGATCAGATTGAACTGGAAAACGCTGACAGCATCAAGCATTATTTGGATGAACTGGAGGCTAATGATGTAGCTGCTGCCATTAGTCACTTGGATAGTGATGAACGATCTAAATTGCTTTCACTTCTTACGCCTGAAGATGCCGCGGAATTGATTGAAGATATTCCTTGGCTTCGGGCATTACATATTCTAGAAGATGTAAATGCTCAAGATGCCGCAGCCATTATTCATGAAATGCGCAGTGATGAGAAGGCTGATTTTCTTTCAGAAATGGATGAGGTCGATGCCAAGGCAATCATCGATGAGCTGGAAGCGGAAGAAGCGGAAGTTGTAAGGCAGTTAATCGAATATGACGCCAATACCGCTGGAGGTTTAATGATTACAGAATTTTTAGCCTTTGAAGATTCTCAAACGGTAGGTAATGTCGTAAAAAACCTAGGGGAAAACGCAGAAGAATACAAGAAGTACAATCTTCAATATATCTACGTCACCAAAAACGATCTGTTTGAAGGAGTACTCAATATGAGAAACCTCTTGCTTTCTAAACCTAACACAAAACTGTCCTCCATTGTACTCAAAGATGCTTTGACGGTTAAAGATCATATGCCGTTGGAAGGGTTGATTGGTTTTTTTGACACCCACGACTTTTATGGCGTGCCAGTCATCAATGACTTCCAGGAGCTTAAAGGAGTGGTTTTAAGAAAGGATCTTCGGGAGGCCCAAAACGAACAAGTGACTACAGAACACTTGGAAACACAAGGAATTGTGGGTGGTGAAGAGCTCAGAACTATGCCGGTTTGGTTACGGGCCAAAAGGCGCTTGTCGTGGTTGAGTGTCAATATCTTACTCAACATTGCGGCAGCCTCCGTGATAGCCGTTTATCAGGACACTTTAGCGGCTGTGATAGCACTGGCCGTGTTTCTTCCAATTATATCGGATATGAGCGGCTGTTCAGGAAACCAAGCTGTAGCCGTGAGTTTGAGAGAGCTTTCACTTGGCGTTGTCCGGCCATTTGAAATGGCTAGAGTGTGGGTTCAGGAGGTCTCTGTGGGGCTGATCAATGGAGTGGTTTTGGGTACACTAATTGGTGCCGCTGCATGGTTATGGCAGGGTAATATCTACTTGGGCTTGGTTGTAGGGGTGGCCTTGATGCTCAATACAATAGTAGCCGTATCATTAGGAGGAACCATACCGCTTTTCCTTAAAAGATTGAAAGTAGACCCTGCCTTGGCTTCGGGGCCAATCCTTACCACCGTCACGGACATGCTTGGGTTCTTTTTGACCTTGACTTTTGCAGGTTGGATGTTGGAACGTTTGTAGTTAAACCCTCATAAGTTCTTGTGATTCACTCTTCTGGAATCCACTTTGGTTGATACTTTCTAACAAATTATCCACTGAGACCCAACCGTTCTCATCCAAGGTTAGTCCGATCGTTTCAGGCTTATGTCTTAAGACAAGACTTAAAAACTTACTTGTTTTTTTAACTGCTTTTCGGTCATGTTTTCAAATGGCCTATATCATCTGGAAGTTAGGAAAAGCTCGACCATAATCAATCTTAGGTTTGTTCGTGAAAAACACCAATAAAGGGAGCGTTATTTTTTCTTTTCCACGTAGTGAAAGTCCTTATGTCCGTCTTGAATTTCAACTTTGACTATTTCGGATAAAGGAATTCTTTTTGGAAGTCCAAGAAATCGAGAGCGATAACCAATCAAAGTATCATTCTGTAGAAAGATTCTGTCGAAATAAAAAATCGTTCTTTTTCTATCTGCTGTAGTAATTCGAGTTTCAACTGAAGGGCTGTTTTGTAGCTCAGTTTCATTCCCCTTATTATCCACACATTGAATTTGGTCAATGGGATTTGCTGGATATTCTGCAATATCTCCTGCAGGCCCACGAGTTTTGACAATTTTCAACTGGGTTGAGTCAATTTCAGATAACTGATTTTTAAATGACTCAAGAGGAATGTAATAGGTTTTACAGCCAATTAGAAAGATTAAAATCAAGATGATTAAAGTTGTTGATTTGAGTTTCACTTTGTCTTCATTTAATAACTGTCAACTTGTTTATAAAAGGAAGTTGCCAAAAAGCTCTGCAATAACCAACCTTTGGTTTGTTGGTAAAAAAACGCCAACAAAGTCCTAACGACTTTCTAAATCTATGTCGCTGGGGTCTAACTTTTTGGGCAATCCTCTATAACTCCTCTGCCAATCACTTTATTTATCTAAAAACTTGATCAAGTCCTTACTCCCATGAAGCACGCGGATAATCCTGATATGATCAGGCCTAATCCTGTAAAAAATAACATGTGAAGTTTTGGGCATACTGCGAAGCCCTGATTTGATTTCGTTACGCTCTCTACCCAACTCAGGATTTACGACCAATTGGTTAAAAACAATTTCGAGGTCATTCAAGTAGCTTATGGCCTGATCTATGCCGAACTCTGCTTCCGTATAATCGAGGATATCCTCTAAGTCCTGATCGGCAGGCTTAGAGAGCTTATAGCAATCAACGGTCATTAATGCTTTCTTTCTTCCGTTTTGGCTTTGACAATATCCTGAACACTTCGGCCACTGGCTGGCGCTTCCCAGCCTTTCTCAATCTCCATGCGAAGCTCATTGAGCACCTTGTCGCGGTAAACCTGATGAAGGCGCAGGGCATCACGCACAAGCTCACTCGCATTTTGGTAGTCCCCCGCCTCAATTTGGGATGCTATATAATTCTCTTGTTTATTGGTCAAACTGACATTCATAGCTTTCTTCCTTAAATAATTAATATAACAAATATGTCTATATTTAGCAAATATAGACATAAACGATCTATCAGTCTACAATGTTTGCACGAGTTGGATATTGTTGCCGCAGGTATCGTCTAATACTGCAAACATCACCGTTCCGGCTTCTTTGGGCTCAACAGAAAATTCTACACCAAGTCCCTTAAGGCGATCGTACTCTTTTTCAACATCCTCTACTTCAAACATGGTATAGGGCATACCTGCATCTTTACATGCCTTTTGAAACACCTTTGCCGGTTCGAAACCCAGCGGTTCGAGCAGGAGCTCCACGCCATTTTGTTCTTTGGGAGAAACAACCGTGAGCCACTTGTGCTCTCCCATGGGTATGTTGGTTTTTTCGATGAAACCCAATTTTTCGGTGTAAAATTGCAATGCTTTGTCTTGATCATCCACCATCACACTGGTTACGCTAATCCTTATCATTTTTCTAAAAGTTTTTGTTTAGACCAAACCTCTCTGTTTATTCGTCACCTTACTTATTCTTGATTGCTTTTGTTTAATTCCTGATAGGCGCTTGGCGAATGGCCCGTTCCTTTCTTGAAGGCATTGGAGAAGGTAGGCAGGCTTTCATAACCAACATCAAAGCAGACTTGGGTGACCGACAACCCTTGTTTGAGAAGTTCTTTGGCCTTATTGATTCGAAGACCCTTTAAGTATTCCCTGGGAGTAACTCCATATACTTGTTTAAAAATCCGGATATAATGAAAACGCGACATAAAGGCTGCAGCAGCAATCCGGTTCAGTTCGATCTTCTCCGATAGGTTCTCCTCCATGAATGCCTTCGACTGTCTTGCCTGTATATAATAATACTTAGGCTGAAAGACCTCTTTGGAAATTTTATCCACTTGCTGTTCGAAGTAGGTTTTCGATTTAGGCATCCGCTGAATATACAAGTTCTTTAATTAGGGTACTCCTTTTTTATGAGACTCGAGGTGAATGGCAAGCTTATGCATATTTTGCTTGAGTGCTTCATCTGCTTTGACTGCTCGAACAGCTTCTTCCATGGTTCGCACAGAATTAAATATAGTTTGCCACTCTACCTTTGTTTGACTGCCTTTGCTGGACAAGGTGATTACGATGGTGAACCTGGGTTCTTCCAATTGATTTAAAATGCCATTTTCCAATGGTCTTATCTCGACTCTAAGGGTATTTGTTCTGTTTTATGATGATTGTATCGCTTCTAACAGCCGATTCCTGCATATGCTGCCACCACTGAGGCTTTTCCGAAGTTTTGATGTGGGTACTTTTTATCATCGTCATTTTTGCTGAATCAAAAGTCACTTCACTCCTAACATACTCAGTAACATTATTGGCGATAAGAAACTCAGAAGACAGGTTCATTACTTTTTTTTCTGAGACTTCTTTCATTGAGCCTCGGGATGTGACCTTTATGGGCCATGTCGAGCTAAGCGAAAGCGCCTCATATGTTTTATAGATTGAATTATAGTTGAAGTAAGTTATGGTCCTGCCTTCACTTGTATTCATTCTCCCAATCAGGTATTCGCACCTGATGTATTGTCCATCCATGGCTTTGTGACAAGTTAGGCTTCCTTTATATGTCTTAGCTTCAGGTGTTCCGGGAAAATAGGTGTGCTCTAAGTCCCATTTGCCGATAAGAAAAAACAAATCCTCAGTACTTTGGGCCGAACACATGAATGAAATCAACCCAAAACAAAATGTAAATAGTAAATACCTCATGCCTCAAACTAAATTGATGTTCGGGCCAAAATCGAAGCATTTAATTAATGGAATAGTGTTAAGCGATTTTTGATTCTGTTGACTAAGTAGTTGTAGTACTGCGCAATACTTTGTGTTCGAGACCTAGATCGACCCTTCGGGACTATGGATGGTTTTTATGAATTCATCAATGTTTTTTAATTGCTTCTATGGGTTCATGTCCTGCTCATCTCTTGTTGAAGGTTAGCCATTTGAGATCGTGGAGAAACATTTCAATGACATTTAAAAACGGGTTACGCAATATTTAGAACATGAGGGTGTGTAGGTCGTGAAATGGAAAAAAACTAAGTGATGAAAAAAATTCTACTGCCACTCTTCCTGTTTCTCATCTATTTTAACTCAACCGGACAAGAGAAAGATGAGCTTCCAAATGTTCCAGCTAACCTAGTTGCACCATCTAATTCAAGTCTGACCTTACCTAGAATTAGTCAAGCAGCCTCAGTCAGTCAAACGATAGGGGTTACGGAGATAAGACTTAAATATCATCGGCCTGGAATATATGGACGTGACCAGTTCTCGGGAGCCAGTTCTCTATCTCCTTATGGTCAGGTTTGGCGGGCAGGTGCCAATGAAAATACCACAATATCCTTCTCTCATTCAGTCAAACTAAATGGAAAATTAGTGCCGGCTGGGGTCTATGGAGTATTCATGATTCCTCAGGAGGAATATTGGACCATAATTTTATCCAAATCGAATTCTGATTGGGGAGCCTTCTTTTATGATCAAAACAATGATCTGCTACGCACGGAAGTTCGATCTTCTGAGGTGCCTCAAGCCGAAAATTGGCTTAATTATTCTTTTGAAACTCCGAGATATGATAGCGTGAATTTGACATTGGTTTGGGGTACTACCAAAATTCAAATTCCCATTGAAGTTGATGTGAGTTCAACAGTAGTGGAAACTTTAAGGAAAGAACTTAAGGGACAATCAATGCGTAATATAGTAGCCTATAACCAAGCTGCCCAGTTTTGCCTGTTGCATGAAGTTAATTTGGATGAAGCATTGACCTGGAGCCAAAGAGCAAGAAGGAATGACCGATCTTTCACTCACTTAATGACGGAGTCTGGTATTCAGAGAAAATTAGGGCAAGTAATAGAGGCAGATAATTTAAAAAAAGAAGCATTCGACAACGCGAAGGCAGGTGATTTAGTAAATTATGGATTTGAGCTGATGGGGCCAAAACTCAATGTAAACCGCAAGGGAGGATTGGCTGCCCTTGAGAAGGCAAGAGAAATTGATCCAGATGCGGCCTTTCCGATGTTTGCGATCGGTCAGTTTTATGAATCTCAACCAAATCGCTCCAAAGATGATATTAAATTGGCAATCAAGTATTATGGAATGGCTCGGGACAATACCGGAGTGGAGGGTTTGAAACGAAGCATGAATCAACGAATTGCACTTTTGGAAAAAGAGTATAATTGACGGACCAAGTGAGATCAAAAATAAGACTAGCTTTTGCCTTCTGGATACTTTTTATAGTACTGGATCTCTTCAAGAAGTCTATTTGGGAGAAGGATGAAAACCTGATTTTATACTTCTATATCCCTGGGATAGTATTGTGGCTGATTTTCACATTTCCCATGATCAGGATCTCCGAGAAAGTCTTCGATCTTAAAATAAAGAATGGTTTAATAATCCTAGCACTCTGGGGCCTCGGTATAGGCTTAATCAGAACCATCGGGGCCTTGTCATTTCAATGGTACACAGACCCTCAAGTGGAGGGTGGCTGGTTGACCTTTATCACTGGAAGTCGGCCTCTATATTTTATTGAAAGCATTATTATCGTCTGGGTTTTTATTGGCTACTTACTGATTTTTGATTTCTACAGACGTTATATCAATAAATCCAAACTAGCCGCAGAATTGGAAGCGGAGCTTTCTAATGCTCAATTAAGAACCTTAAGAGCTCAATTAGAACCACATTTTTTGTTCAATACGCTCAATACAATAACTGTATTGGTGAGGCGTCACAAGAATGATCAGGCAATCGCGGCATTGCATGGTCTGAGTTCTTTATTACGCAATGTGCTCAATGAAAAAAAACAAATGATATCATTGGAACAGGAGCTAAGCTTGGTTAAGCAATATCTGGAAATAGAAACGATCCGATTTCAAGATAGGCTGACAGTTGAGTTTAATATTTCCGAAGGCAGCAAAAAGCGAATGCTTCCTAGTCTTATCCTTCAACCTTTGGTCGAAAATGCGGTTAAGCATGGGATATCCAAATTCCTGGGAAAAGGGTATATAAGGGTCAACACGGCAATTGAAGAAAGTAGCCTTGTTATCGAAATTTGTAATAGTTTGCCACTTGCAAACCAAAATTCCCAATCTAATGAAGGTGGAATAGGGCTGGTAAATGTGCGTGAGCGATTGGTTAAGATATATGGGGCCAAGGCTAAGCTGGAAATGAACCAGGACCTGGAAGATGTATCACTGAGATTAGAAATCCCCTTGATTTATGAGGAGACTTAGAACAGTTATTGTAGATGATGAGATTGAGGCGAGAAATGGTCTCGAATATTCTCTAAAATCTGATGCTGAATTAGATATTGTGAGTGTTTGCGCTAATGGCCTAGAGGCGATTGAGCACATTCAAAATGATGAAGTAGACCTACTTCTACTGGATATTCAAATGCCTGAAATCGATGGATTTGAGGTGTTATTGAATATTGACCCTGATAAAATGCCATTAGTCATTTTCATTACGGCATTTGATGAGTATGCTATTAAAGCGTTCAACTGCCATGCATTGGACTATCTATTAAAACCTTATACAGATGAGCGCTTACAAGAGTCTATTTCACTTGCTAAAAGTCGATATTTTGAGCAGTCTGGTGGTGCTCGGGTAAAGGAACTGTTGGAGTCAATAAGAGAGAAAGGGCACAATTCGATTATAGGCAGTGGTATTACAAGCTTTCAAAAATCGAGTCGAGTGGCTGTCCGTTCTAATGGGACTGTTCATTTTTTTAACCTCTTCGATGTCTTGTATTTTGAGGCTTACGATGCGTATGTAAAAATTCATCTGGCTAATGGACAAGTATATGTTGTGAATAATAGTTTAAAGGCCTTGGAACAATTAGGTGAGCCTTCGTTTTTTGTGCGAATACACAGGTCATTTATTATTAATATCAACGCTATTGAAAAAATGAACTCAGGGTTTAGCGGTGATTTTACTGCGGTATTGATTAACGGGACTGAACTCAAAGGAAGCCGCAACTACAGGGCTAATTTTGAAACATTTTTACTCGGAAAAAATAAGTAGTCAGTTTTATAAATAAGCTATCACCACTGTTAATTTGAATCTACTGTCTTAAAGTCATGCAAGGATACCTGGGATATCAATTTTTGAAGACCTCAACAGGCGTTTTCGAAATTTTGGAGGCTTAGAACAAAAAAAGCCTAGGATTTTGGTCTGTCAAGAGTCCTTATAAATCAACTGTTTATAAGGACTCTTTCAGTTGTTGTCAAAAATGCCTCACCTCAATTCCAACAAAACTACATTCTCCACATGATATGTTTGTTAGCTATAAAACCTGCTTTTGTGGTGTCTGGAGGCAATTTTAGATATCTTCCCAAGGTCTCGGATAAAGAACAGACAAGAGCCTGTCCGTTTCTCAGCATTTTCTCACCTCAAACTGGAAAAGATGGGAAATGCTTCTCATCTTTTGAAAAACTAGGAAATGAATGAGAAAAACCTGAAATCCTTCATGTATAATGCACATTGTTGTGCGTTTATTTCAGTGGATTCTGTCAAATGCTTTTCCATTAAACTTATAAACTGCGGCTGGAGATTCACCTCCAAAAAGCAACTCACCTTTGCTGGTTCTGTAAATAGTCCAAATATTATCACTCTTTACACCGTCATCCTTCGTGTAATTCTTGAATTCGGCTGTTTTGGGGTTGTACCTCCAAATACCGGAATACACCGTGCCAAACCACATATTTCCCAAAGAATCTTCTGCAATCGAAAATGCTTTATGAAGTGAATTTCCTTCAGTATCACTTTTATTTAATTTGTGTTTTTTGGTGAAATTTTCAACCTCTACTCCATCATAGACAAAGATTCCTGCTCCATTATCCGCAATCCACAATTTACCTTTGCTATCTACAAAGATTCCACGAATCCCCATTTGTATAGAGTCATTCTGACGTTGCATCTCTTCACGACCAATTGAAATGAAAGCGTTTTTCCTTAATCCAAAAACCTTCTCCATTGTTCCAGCCCAGATAGTACTATCCTTGCCCACATAAGCTTTGGTGGTAGGAAAATATAGATATTTATTGTTGTCATCTCTATTCACGGGATACCGATAGAATTTCCCGCTTGTCTGATTAAATTCATAAATGCCTGGCTCTACATACGAAGTATCTGTTGGGCTTAATCCTCTTTGAACCCAAAGACTATTTTGATTCCCTTTTGAAACTGAATTGTTGTTCAATTTATCTTCAATAAAATGCTTGCCATTGTATCGAAAAATTTTGAAACCGTCTTCTATCCAAATTATTCCATTTATATCTTCATGAATATTAGCGACAATGTTTGGCCCATTATCTTTGGAAAAATAATGTATTGTTTTTCCATCAAACTTGGCTGTAAAGTCGGGACTTGAAAACCAAATATTTCCCTTGCTGTCCTCTAAAATATCACGAATTCCACGAGTTTCTTTTAACCAAAGATTTGTATCTATTTTGGTTTCTATGTTATTAGTCTCGGACGCAGAATTAGAAGTTTTGTAACCTGGGTTACTACATGAGTAGTTCAGAGTTATAACTACCAATAGCGGGTAAAACCAAATTGACTTTATCTTCATTCTAGGCTTTCTTAATGGCGGACAACAGTTGAATATACAGTCTTCTGGAAAATATTTTGCTATACTCTGATAACCGGAGGTTGGAGCAAATTAATGGCTCCGTGATAATCAGATTCAATGGTTAGTTTCTTAAAACCCTTCTTTTGCAGGGCTGAAAAGCTATAGTCCCGATACTATCGGGAGGAACTATAACGGTGTGAGAGCATTTTTAATAAGTTATTAAATTTGTCTTCTGAGTTCCAGCAAAATCACGCATTCCACATGACATGTTTGTTTGGTATTAAAATACTTCCCTAGACAATTTAGAGGCTGCTTTTTTCTGTCTGAGCTTATGCGCGAACAAGATTCGAACACAAATATGTTAGCTTCTCATTATTTTCTCATCTCAATAAGGAAATAGATGGGAAATGCTTCCAATCTTCTGAAGAACTATGAAATGGATGAGAAAAAACTGTGACGTCAGATATGACGCTGTGCCTCTGGACCAATTTAATAGCTTCTAAAATAGCGGGTTTGCACCTCAGTTTCAAATTGGCAGCCTGAGGCATGCGTTCAAATCATTTGTTAGATTTTTTATAAACTGAAAATTCTTCAGACAAGGATGAAACTTTTTTTGTATTCTTTTGTTGTATATACAACATGAAAAGAATATGAAATATTTAATTGATGAAATAAATCCTGATGAATGCCTTAATTCTCGATTAAGGATGGCAACCAGGAAGCTTAATCAGTTGTATAATGCGCATACAAAAGAGTTGGGTATTTCATTTGGTCAGCAATCTATTTTGCTATTTGTTGGTAAGCACGGGATGGTAAGACAAAGCCAGATAGGAAAAAGTTTGCAATTGGAAAGATCTACTGTAACCAGAGAGTTGAATGGTCTCATCAGGAAGGGTTTCATTGCCAAAGACCAAGATGGTGTAAGTCCACAAGTAGGTGTTACTGAAACTGGAAAAACCTTTTTAAATGCATTAATCCCCAAGTGGATACAAGCACAAAAAAGGACAAAAGAGCTTCTTGGGAGGGATGGTGAAAAAGCTGTTTATATGCTTAACAAACGATTATTGGACATTTAATCATTTTTAATATCATGTTGTATATACAACATGAGAAACATTTGAAATTATGAAAACGAAAAAATTCAATCAGAAGGTAATTATTGTTACCGGTGCTTCAAGTGGCATTGGTAGAGCTTCTGCCTTGGCTTTCGCAAAAGAAGGAGCTAAAGTAGTACTCGTGGCACGAAGATTAGAGAAACTCCAACAAGTCGCCTCAAGAATCATAGATGAAGGAGGTTTGAAACCCCTGGTGATCACTGCGGATGTCAAATCAAATAGTCAGGTTAAGGCTATGGTCGATCAGGTAATACAAGCTCATCAGCAAATAGATATACTATTTAATAATGCCGGAGCTTCATATGTGGGTGAGTTTATGGATTCTGGGTATGAAGAGCACTTAAAGGAAATGATTGATCTTGATCTAATGGGAACGATCCATGTGACCCAGGAGGTGCTGAAGGTAATGAAGCGGCAGGCATATGGAAATATTCTGAATATGTCTTCCGTAGTAGGTAGAAAAGCGTTCGCTGGCTTTGGTGCGTATTCCGCTGTAATGCATGCGATTTCCGGTTTTTCAGATAGCCTCAGACAAGAACTAAAGAATACGGGCATCCGAATATCTATTATCCATCCTGCACTGACTCAAACGGCTCTATTAAATCACGTCAATCCCGATGATATGCCAGCTGCTTTTAAGGCCATGACCCCCATATCGCCTGAAAAGGTAGCAGAAGCTGCATTAAGCGGCATACTTAGAAATAAATCTAGGATCATTGTTCCATTTCAACCAAAATTTTTGCTTTTACTAGATGCAATATCTCCTAGACTGGGAGATTGGTTTGTCCGGGTTATTTCTAGGAAATCAATTTCTAACTTATTGGGCATGTATCAAGGTAAAACATATCATGAGGTTGCATTAGAAACGAAGAAATAAAATCTTCCACATCGGGTAGTTTTGCAAATATGCTAAACATTGTATACTACTATGGATAGTGAATTGAATCTAACAGTTCAATATACAGGCTTCCTGAAAATGCTAGGTGATACTGCTCTAATCTCCAGTTATCACAGAGCAAATTAATGGTTCCGTGATAACCATATTCGATGGTTAGTTTCTTAAAACCAGGCGTATGCCAGAGCTGAAAAGGTATAGCCATAATATTTGGGCTGATACTATACCGGTGTTAGAGTATTTTTAAGAAGTTATTAAATTTGTCTTCTGAGCTCCAACAAAATCACGCATTCCACATGATATGTTTGTTTGGCTAAAAAACTCTCATTAGGTGGCTTATGGACTGCTTTTTTCTACTTCAGGTTATGCGCGGACAAAGAACGGACAAAACCATGTCAGCTTCTCAGTGTTTTCTCATCTCAAATTGGAAATAGATAGGAAATGCTTCCCATCTCTCATCTCAAAAACCTATGAAATGAATGAGAAAAAGTAAGGTTATGCACAATCGATCATACTAGGGTGTTTTAAAGATCTGAATTCTAAGAAGTATTTTCCCAGTTCTACAGCTAATACAAGAGATGGCAATGCCATAGGATATGAATACCTCTTTACTACTGCCCAACAACACCATAGATTGCATGAAGTCTTCCCTTTTCAATCGCCCATCCAACATTGCCATAATCAAAATGCCAATACTCTTTGAGGTCGCACATGAAGTCCTCTTTTTCAAAAAGCCCCATGAGCAATCTCCTGTTTTCCCTGGCCTTAGCTGAGATATCTGGGTGGTGAGGATAACAGCGCTCGGTCAGGTCTATGTCATATCCTTTGTTGGTACCGAAGTCTAATACACTTTCTGTTTTTAAATCGTAAATCAGTGCATCAACAGCCCCTCCGGTAGCGTGTGTAGACTTTTGTTCAGGAGCAATGAAATAGGCCACCAACTCATGTATTTCTTCGAGCGTTTTCCCAGGATGCTCCATTTGAAGGAATTGGACCTTATTATTCCACAATATCTGCTGATGCTCAAAAGACCTCCAGGCCGACCGAATAATCAAAGCCTTGCCTTGTTTGTCCAGTGATTGGCTTATTCTACCAATTCTTTCCACCAAGGCCTTGCGAATCAGGTATTTGTAGTCTTTCATCACAGAAGGCTCGAAGATCAGGTTGAACCCTGAGTCTAACAGACTAACCAATCGTTCGTTATTTTCCCTAATGGGAAAGGTTGACTCTAATTGCTTGTGTAATAGGTCTTGCCTTTCTACATGGTTACAGTATTCCTTTACATTCATCAGTTTATTCTATTATTGATTTGGAAACATATGGGGAGGTCATAAGAGAAAGCAAGGCACTGTAGTTTATGCCAAACCTAACTTCTTGTCCTACTTTTAATTTTGTCGCTCGGGCATTCAGTGCCACATGATCACTGCTTGCGGAAAGAATCTCGACATTTGATAGGGGTTTTAGATCTGAGGTCATAACATCTTGCTGGCCAATTCCTACAAGTGCTCTTCTCATGAAGCCCTTGTCCTCGAATAGAGGCTTATTTCCAAAGGCATTTTGACCAGTGTCGCCAAAGGGAAGGCTAGGTTTGATTTGGGCTTCTATAACTTCGGTGATAAGCGTGAATGCATCAGTAAAAAGGCCCGGAATGGGTTTTCTATGTAAGGTTTCTCTACCTAACAGGAGAGATTCACCTAGCCTAAGACTATTAACCCGACCAATACCAGCATTATGCATAAACCAGCGATAGTTCGCAGAATTGCCACCAGAAATAATTTTCAATACTATTCCGAATTTCTCTTCAATGGTGGTGGCAATGGAGGAGAGTTGGTTCATCTTACTTTCATCGGGTATAATTCCTCCCATACAAGCCAGATTGGTTCCCAACCCCACAAGTTCCAACCCTTTTAATTCCAATATTTGAGCGATGGTCTTATGCAGGTTATCCGGCATAAGGCCCTCTCTTAAATCACCCAATTCCACCATCAGAATTACACAATGAATCACACCAAGTTGCAAGGCAAATTTTGAAAGTGATTTGAGCACTGAGATCTCTGAATTAAGACTGCAATCTGCGGTATTGATTACTTCCTCTGCTTGACTTAGCATTGGACTTCTTAGTAAAAGGAATCGCGCCTTTACTCCAGCTTTTTGCATGCGACTGATGTTGCTTAGTCTGGAGTCTCCAAGTGTTGTTATGCCGTTTTCGACTAACACTGAAGCAATTTCAGGATAACCACAGACTGCTTTGGTTACACCAACAACAGCAATGCCTTTTGAGCCATAGAGCTCCACGAGTGTTTTTGTATTATGGGCTATCTTTTTAAGATTGATTTCTATCCTTGGGTTCGTCACTTTACACTCAAAGGGCGTGGGAATAGGAGTAACAATTCAGCAACCAACTTATCACAGCCTTGTTTCAGTACATCAGTGACTGGGATTTTGTGGTTCTCTTCACATTGCAAAATCTCAAGATCCAATTCAGCATCTGTCATGTCTTCATGATTAAGCGTAATGGCAATTACTTTGGATTTCGAGAATAGTTCTAAAAGCTCTATTTCACTTGCGATCGTTGGCATTTTGAAATCAGGGAAATCACAACGAGTTTTTCTTTTTGGAGGATGTTGCAAAATAATGGCATCGGGCATGGCTCCTCTGATGATAGCACTAGAAGAAGTAAATGCAGGATGACTGAGCGCACCTTGTCCTTCAACAATAATTATGTCCGGATCTTCTTGTTCGTAAGCTGAGAAAATGGCATTCTCAACTGCACCAGTAGCAAAGCCCGAACTGAGGACATCTATGGCAAACCCATATTTTGCTCCCTGCAGCAAGCCAGTTTGACCTGTGGCTATAAATTCTACTTTCATTCCTTCGGCTCGAAGAGCATCTACCAATTTCACTGCCGTGGTTCTCTTCCCCACAGCGCAGTCTGTTCCTAGAACAGCAATAACAGGTGTCTTCACTTGTCTGATTTTCCCTGAAAAGGAGTGTAAATTTTTTCTTGCCGGAGGTTTTCTTACATCGTAGATTTTGACACCAAACTCTTTGGCAATTTTTGCAAATTCAGGATCGTCTGACAAAAACTCAGGAAGTCCGTTCACTAAATGCATACCCATTTTCATGGCAGTAAAAAGCACCTCCCTGTCTTCTTCCCCAATAGTGGGTGTTAGGGGAGCGATTCCATAAATGAAATACTCAGGAGCTCTTCTGAGATTGGCGATGGCCGCATATATGTTCTGAAAAACAGGAATCCCGTTTTTGACTCCATCCAAATACTTTCCGGCATCCAAGCCTGCTTTGGTACTATCTATTACGCCAACAATTTTGAATTTTTCCGAATGTCTGATCAGCCCATTGGCCACCTTCCCGTCCAGTTTCCCGAACTCGTTTTCACTATATACTAATGCTTCTGATTCCATAATTGAATTGTTTTAATGACCTCACATAAAATTAGGCCATATTGGGTCTAAAGGGTGATTTTGGCAGAGCCGCTATGATTTTTTAAGCCCTTGTACGAGCTCTCTTTCATAATAGACCAATTCGTCATCTTCTGGATCATCTATGATTCTACAATAATATATTCTGTGCACATATCGCCTGATGATTAAGGGAATGGCAGGGCATTCTTTGGCATAAACTATTTCTCCTTCCTTGAACTTATTGTCCAGACTAGGTTTAAATCTGTTCATCCCTATGCTCTTCCAATTCTCTGATACCAATCAACTCACTTTCCTGATTTGCATCGATCGGAATCAATTGAAGTAACAAAAGCTCTTTCCTATTTATTTTTAACAGCTTCGTTAAACGATTAGATACTGTCTTCAGATAAGTGAAAATTCTGGACTCCGCAGGGTTCCAGGCATCGAAAACTTCGTGATAATTGCCTAGGATTGTGTTTAGTCTGTCGAAGAGGTGGGATTTGCTGGTTTCCGGTCTAGCCGAAATCGGATTACGCTCTTTCTGTTCGATGTGCACTATTTTGTGTTGTCGGGTATTCATGATTCTGAGTTTTTTGACCATCTTCAAAGCTGGTTATTATGGGCTGAGGGTGTGTTACACATCAGTAAGTAAGTCTTACATAAATCATAGATAATGACCAAGTACATGGGTTTGAGAATGGTTCATTGCTAATGAATTAATCTTAGAAAAAAATAAGCCCAAAGAATTCGTTTCAACCTCAAAACATATCTTCAACTTTCGTATTCACTGAAATCAATGGGCCTTAGAATTAACCAAATAATATTAGATCTCAGATCCTCTTGATTTCTCTTTGCGTTTTTCAGCTTTCGCAGCACGCTTCTCTTTCAAGGTTCTTGCTGGCGGAGTCTTTCCTGATTTAGGCTTTCCGCTTTTTTCTTTTGACATATCTTCGATTTTAGAGTTTGAACTGCTCCATGGATTAACTAACAAGGTGAGTTTTAGAGTACAAAATGACTTATATCGTCATCATTAAGACTTACACATATCCCATACTTTGGCCATTGGATTTATCTCAGATTCGTGTTATATCGGTCAAGTTTGACCACATCTGAGTAACATCGTAATGACCTTTAATATGTTAAAAAGACCAACAAACGAGGTGCTAATCAAAGATTCTCAAGATTGGAATTTCTTTTTTCCTTTAGCTTTTTATAGAAGGAGGGAGTGAGGCCTGTTATTTTCTTAAACTGGTTAGACATATGAGCAGCACTGCTATAGTGAAGCTTATAAGAAATTTCAGACAGGCTGAGTTCATCATACAAGATCAGCTCTTTTACTTTTTCGATTTTATTCAGAATAATGAATTGTTGAATCGTTATGCCCTTTACATCTGAAAAGGTGTTTGCCAAATAGGTGTAGTCGTAATCCAACTTCTCGCTGATGTAATCTGAATAGTTCACCTTTGGTATTTCTTCAGAGTAATGAATCATTTCAATGATTACATTCTTGATTCTATCCACGAGAATACTCTTTTTATCATCCAGAAGTTCCAGCCCGGATTTGAGCAAATTAGCTCTCAACAACGAGCGTTGTTCATTGGAAAATTTGCCAAGGATTTCCACAGTGCCCAATTCCACAATGGCATGTTTCAAGCTCAGCTTATCCAATTCTTGCTTTACAAGGATTTTGCAACGCAGGCTAACCATATACTTGATATAGAGTTTCATTGGGCTTTTGATAGTATACGTATTTCCCATCAAAAGAACCGGACGCCTTTCTGAGTTTAAAGTTGACTCTCGAAGTCCTTTAACCCTCTGGTTCGGCTTTGATGAATTTTATGTTGTCAAGTGCCCATGGGTCAGTATTCAAGTCCCCGTTCTTGTTCGTTTTCCTATCTCAACTCCAACAAGACCACATTCTCCACATGATGAGTCTGAGGGAACATATCAACAGGTTGAACTCTGGTCACTTTATATTTTTGATCCAAGATGGCGATATCCCTGGCCTGAGTAGCCGGATTACAACTGATATAAACAATTTTTGGAGCCGTTATGCTCAGCAGCATATCCACAACGGAAACATGCATTCCAGCCCTTGGCGGATCGGTAATGATTAAATCTGGCCGCGTGTTTTTGGCCATAAACTCTTCTGTCAAAACGTCTTTCATATCACCTGCATAAAACAGCGTGTTATCCAGACCATTGGTTTGACTGTTAACCCTGGCATCTTCAATGGCTGACTCGATATAATCGATTCCTACGACCTGTTTAGCATCCTTTGCTATAAAATTGGCAATGGTGCCTGTACCTGTATAGAGGTCATAAACTACTTCAGTTCCGCTTAATTTGGCAAAATCCCTGGCCACCTTATAAAGTTCATAGGCTTGATCGGAGTTGGTTTGGTAGAAGGATTTAGGCCCTATTCTAAATTGCACTTCCTCCATTTTTTCGGTGATGTAGGCTTCACCATGAAAGGTGATTACTTCCAAATCATTATAGGTGTCATTGCCTTTGCCATTAATGACGTATTGTAATGAGGTGATTTCCTGAAAGGTTGATTTGAGGAAGGAAAGGAGGTTCTCATTCTTTTCATGCTCCTTAGCAAATTGTACAATGACCATTAAATCACCTGTACTTGAGGTCCGGATGATCAGATTTCTCATCACTCCTGTTTGCTTCACCAAATCATAAAAGGGGATTTCATTTTCTTTGCAAAAGTCTCTGGTGGCAATTCGAATTGCGTTGGAGGGATCTGGTTGGTGATAGCATTTTTCGATATCTAATATTTTATCAAAACGGCCGGGAATATGAAAGCCCAGCCCATTGCGATCCAGCTCTTCTCCTGAATTGATTTCTTCATTTGTAAGCCATTTCCAATTGGAGAAGGTGTATTCCAACTTGTTGCGGTAGAATTGGGTTTGCGCAGAGGGAAGGATTTGATTGATTTCGGGCAGCTCTACTTTCGCAATTCTTTCCAGACAATCAACTACTTGCTGGTGTTTGTATTTCAATTGAATATCGTAAGGGATATGCTGCCATTTGCAACCACCACAAAGTCCGAAATGCTGACAGAATGGGTCGACTCGGTCTTTTGAATACTCATGAAAATGGACAGGCCTGCCCTCCAGAAAGTTCTTTTTCTTACGGGTGATCTGAATATCAACAACGTCTCCAGGAGCGACTTTCTCGACAAATACCACTTGCTCATCAACACGTGCTATACACTTGCCCTCAGCAGCTATGCCATCGATTTTTACTCTTTCAAGTATCTTCTGCTTTCCCCTGTATTTGCCCATGGCCGCAAAGATAGTCGAATGAATATTTAAAAAAGAAAGTTAAACCGGGTTAAAAAAGTCCGGTGAGACCGAGTATTGGTATGATCGTATACACAGCCACCAAGGCCATAGCCGGAGGATCAATATGGGTATCGCCATGATTCAGAAAAAGGCGGGCACTGATTTCTGCAAATAGTGCTGCTATCAGACCAAAGCAGACTCCCCACCAAAGGTTACCCGTCATTACTGTGCCGTATTCTGCAGCCAGAACAATATGGTGAGACACAGGAATTTTAGCTCCGGTTTGGAAAAGAATTAAAGAGACGGCTGCGAACCCAAAAACGATTCCTGTGGAACCAGGCAGGGCCTGATTGATATAGGCAGCCGGCAAGGCGAAAGCAAGGCCAAGAACGATCACTTGCCAGAGCGGAAGACTCCACGGACTCCATTCTGTGTTGGGATCTGTCTCCCATCTATTTCCTTGAACAGGGCCTGTCAAGCCTGTTTTTCCAAAAGTCAAACGGACTATAAAGGCAGAAATGATTAGCGCCAATGAAATGGAATTGGTAGCAGGGTATTCCCCAATCATCGGGATGAAGTCAATGCCACGAAGGAGTAATTCACCCAGAAGGCCAAAACTTCCGGCCACCAGTATAATGGATAAGTCGCTGTGGCTAATAAGGGGAGTGGTAATGTTCCGACCGCTGTCCAATCTGTTTTTCTTAGTAGCGAATGCTGCGGCTGCCACGGCACCGCTAAAAGTAATATGAGGGCTTAAAAATGGCCCCCAGGTAATGGCCTCATTAAAACTCTGGTCACCGGTAATCATGCCGTATACCGTGCCAACTACACAGGAAATCCCACAGAGCACAAAGGCATTCAATCCTCCAAGACTAGCGCCAATAATGCCTCCTGCAAAGGCGAGAATAAGATAAGTGATGTCTGAAAATTCCAAGGAGCTTATTTGTCGTCCACCACAGTAGCAATTTCTGCAACCGTAGGATGGTCCATTACATCTCGAATGGACAGGTTCTTACTAAATTCTTTTCTGAGCTTGTTTACCAAAATTGTAGCCAACAATGAATGTCCTCCAATCTCGAAAAAGTTGTCGAATCGGCCAATATTTTTAATACCAAAGAGGTTTTCCCAGTTCTTGGCCACTCTCTGCTCAGTTTTTGTTTTAGGCTTTACATAGCTGTTGCTCAATTCCGGTCTGGAGAACTTTGGTTTCTTTTCTTCGGCTTCCTGGTTGGAGTCTCTCTCCTTGAAAAACTCCCTTTTTATCCAAAGGTCAATGCGCCTTTGGAGATCTCTGGTAGAAACCACAATATTGGAGCTTCCCTGCCAGTTCAAGATACTGTTTAAAATCTTTTGGCCCTCTTTAGAAGTGATGCCATTCTTGAGTTCATTGTCAAACCATTCTTTTAATTCATTGGGCACATAAGTCTTGAGGCCCATACCGGTTTCTCCCCACATGTCCCATCCTACAGAGACAATTTGACCGCCACCTTTGAGCTTGGTGGTGCTAGCCACAGAATCAAGATAATGATTGGCTGAGCAATAATCCACCAGGCCTACACCTCCTATGATAGAGGCAATGGAAGAGCACAGCACCATAAAATCCAATTCGTGAGCCTTGAAAATCTCAAGCAGATTTTGAGTGCCCTCAATTTTTGGCAGCATTACTTTTTCTACTTCGTGAGGCTCTCTAAGCTGCATAATTCCTTCTCCAGGAATCCCAGCCGCATGAATAATTCCATTTACTTTTCCAATCTCCTTTTCTATCCTGCGAACTTCCTTTTGCATTGTAGGTAAATCAGCGATATCACCTTGAATAAAACGGACTTTGACTCCTTTCTTTGTAAGCGCTTGAAGTCTTTTGATTTTCAGTGAAATGGGATTGTCTCTTTTGTTGTCTTTCAACCAGTCAAGCCATTCGCTTTCCTTAGGAAATTTGGAACGACTAGTGAAAATGAGGGTAGGTTGAGATTTTTTGCCAAGAAAATCGGCCAAAACCAGACCCAGACCACCTAATCCACCTGTCAAAAGGAAAACACCATTTTCACGGATTGGGTTAGCTTTGGAAATAGGTACTGGTGATTTTTCAAATTGCTGTACCCACCTCAGGTCATTTCTATAAGCCAGAATTTGCTCATCCATAGTCCCGTTGGTTTCCACCAAAATTTGAGACGCTCTTTGTTTGGAATCTGAATCGCTCGAAGAAAAATCCAGATGGATGCTTTTCACATTTGTGAATTCTTGTGGAATGACTTTGGTTGGCCCCACCAATTCAGAAGCCTGATGATTGACGGTTTCATTACCAATGACCTGATAAGCGCGGTCGGTAATCACGGATAGGCTTAAATCACGCGTAAAGTTGTGTTTGCCAATGGTCTTTGCAAAATACAATAGACTGTAAAAACCAGAATACCTCTGACCTTCAGCCGAATCAGTACTTTCAAAATTCCAAAGATGAACGACCTTATGAGGTAACTTTTTTAGCTTTTCAAGATGGGAAAACAATGTGTCGTAATCGGCAAGCTCTATCGGGTTTACCTCATATTCAAATGTTGAAACCTTCTTGAATTGCCTGGCTTTTTTAATGACAAAACAATGTGTTCCCTGTTCCTTTAAGGAAGCAATGACCTGTTTTGAAGTCTTTGAGTCATCTGCAAAGACAAGCCAGTTTTCCTTTTTCCTCAGCTTTAAGGCAGTACCAGTCTTAACACTCCTTTTCCAGGTCGGAGCATAAAACCACTGTGTTAAGTCAGGGTTCTTTTGGAAGGCGTCTCTGTTTGAAACTTTCGGTGCCTTGTTTATGCTTGGGGCAAATTTTTGTCGTTCAAAGGGGTAGGTAGGCAAGGGGGTTTTCCTCGCATCACCATCCTGAAGTAAGTTCCAATTAAGATCAACACCATTCTGCCATAGTTCGCCAAGCGCATTTAAAATGAATTCTTGTGAAGAACGCTGGGCTTCTAAACTACTTGGTAGTGTGGCAACAACTTTTGGACTTGTCCCTCCATTTTGATTCATTCTGATCAATCCGCCCAATGTAGTGCCTGGACCAATTTCCACAAGCAGATGTGAGTTGTCATGGATCAATCTTTTGACCGCCTGAGAAAAAAGCACGGGCTGTCTTATGTTCTTTTTCCAATAGTCAGCTGAGCTTAGAATTCCGTTAAGCACGATTTCACCTGTTACCGTAGAAATAATAGGTATGCTAGGCGATTTTGGTTTAACCACTTCCTTGAATATTTCCTCAAATTCATCGAGCACAGGTTCCATTAAGTGCGAGTGAAAAGGGTGTGATGTGCGAAGTGGCTGCGTAACTATGCCTTGCTTTTTTAGGGTGTTTTGTAAATCACCAACAACTTTTTTCGATCCCGAGATTACTGACAGCGTAGGCGCATTTACTGCCGCTAAGGACAGTTCGGGCGAGAGATAGGAGCGGACAGCGGTTTTGGACAAAGCCACTGCCAGCATATCTCCTTCGGGTTGTTGTTGGATCAACTGGCCACGTTTTGTGATCAGCTTCAGTGCTTCTTCTAAAGTAAAGACACCTGACAAACAGGCGGCCACATATTCACCAACACTATGCCCTAAAAGCAAATCGGGCTTCACTCCCCAATGCTTTATCAAACGGGCTGTTGCCAAGGAAATGGCAAAAATGGCGGGTTGCGCATACTGCGTTTCCATTAGTCGCGATTCTGCCTCTTCCAGATCCCCATTGGAGTAGATTAATTCGATGAGTGAGATGCCAAGAATGGGTTCCAATATTTTATCACAATCATCTATGGTAGCCTTGAAAATGGTCTCAGTTTCGTAGAGCTCTTTACCCATATGTATGTATTGGGACCCCTGGCCAGGGAACATAAATGCAACGGGCTTTTTCGCTTCGAAAGTTTGGAAAGGGGTGTGCTTTTTGAGCTTGTCTATTGCATCATGGCTATTTTTGGCGACAATGTGGCTTCTATATTTAAACTGTCTTCTACCCATATTCAATGAGAAAGCCACATCGTTAAGGTTGACTGAAGGATTCTTTTTTAAATGTGACGCCAGATTTTTTCTTCTTTCCTTAAGCGCATTGACGGTGCGTGCTGAAATGGTAACGAGGCGATGATTTTCAATCTTCTTTTTCCTTGACTTCTTAGGAGCCGCTTCTAATATCATATGGGCATTAGTGCCACCAAAACCAAAAGCACTAACCCCTGCTCGTTGAGGTGCATCTAATTTTGAAAAGGCAACAGCCTCTGTAGGAATAGTGAAAAACTCATCTTTCTGCTTGATGGAAGGATTGATTTCCTTAAAGTTAAGGTGAGGAGGGATTTGCTCGTTTTCCAGTGAAAGTGCCACCTTAATTAATGCTGCCGCACCTGCAGCTACATTGACATGCCCGATATTGGTTTTTACCGAGCCTATTTTTCTAAAGCCTGGTTCTGTAGGGCCATAACTATTGATCAGTGCGTTGGCTTCGATAGGGTCTCCAACCTTTGTGGCTGTACCATGTGCCTCAAGATAGCCCACAGTCCGAGGATCAACCTTAGCACTTTTTAAGGCTTCATTAATTACAGCCTCTTGTCCATTCTGGCTTGGTGCAGTATAACCGATTTTGTCATTGCCATCGTTGTTGACTGCTGAACCTTTGATTATGGCATGGATGTGATCTTTGTCTCTGATTGCCTTTTCCAGGGGTTTTAATAAAACCACGCCAACACCATCTCCGAAGACTGTGCCATCTGCATTTTTATCAAAGGTTTTACAATGTCCGTCTTTTGAGACCATAAGTCCATCTCGATAATCATAACCCGATTTCATTGGGAATGTCAGAGAAGCTCCACCGGCCAGTGCCATCTCGCTTTCGCCTCTCATCAGTGATTGGCAAGCCAAATGAACGGCAACCAAAGAGGTTGAACAGGCGGTAAGTACGGTGAATGAAGGGCCTTTCAGATTCAAGTTGTGAGAAACCCTGGTGGCGGTGTATTCCCTGAAATTAAGTATGAAAGTGTCGTATTGTTCTGAGGGGTCATTGGTAATCTCTGAGCCTACCATTCTTAGCCAGGCCTGGTTTTCGTTAGCACCAAAAAAGGCACCGACCTTGGCCTCGGTACGATCCAGATCATAAGCCGCCCTTTCAAAAGCTTCGTAGGAACATTCGTGTAGAAGTCTTATTTGCGGATCCATTTTCATGGCATCGCGGGGAGGATAGCCAAAGAAGTCGGCATCAAAATGATCACAATCTTCTATATAACCTTTGGCTCTTACGTATTTGTCAGATTGTAAGTCAGCCAATGGAATTCCTTGTTCCAATAACTCCTTTTTGGTGAATTTCGAAATAGATTCCACGCCATTGACCAGATTCGACCAAAATGTATCAATGTCATTGGCGCCAGGAAACCTGCACGACATGCCAATAATGGCTATTTCTTGCGACCTATCTTGCTTCTCCATTTAATATTTTGAGCTTAGGGTATCCCTTATAATATCATCAATTTTCACAAAGGTTACCTCTTGTTTAATGTTTTTTGACCTGTGACAGACCGTCATGCTGTAGTTCGGGTCTATCTTAAATTCATGGAATTTCCATGATGGTATTTTTTCTTGTTCTAGCGACAACTCAGGTTGACCTCCTGAAAAACTTGTTACCAGTTTTGATAATTCGATTGGCTCGTACAAGCCCCCTCCAAGCGCTTTCAAATAACTTTCCTTAACGGTCCATATATTGTAGAATAAGGATGTTCGGAATAGACTATTGGTTGCTTTCAAAGAGCGCTTTTCCTCGTCAGACAAAACGTTGTCTATCATGTCTATGTTACGGGTTTTCCTTTCTTCTATATCAATCCCAACCTCGTCTGGGCTTATAGCACAGACGATCCAGTGCCCGGAATGCGACACATTAAATTTTATGTCCTGTGCAGTGAGTATTACTGGTTTGCCGTGTTCTCCATAGAAATACACCAGCTGTACGGTTTGAATGAGGCCAAATTTTTGAAATAACCACCTGACCAGTAAATTTGAAAAAAGTGCAGTTTGGCGCCTATCCGCATACTTAAATGCCTTGGCTTTTTCCTGTAACTCAGGATTGAGAAACTCCAGAAGTCTGGTAAAGTGCTTCTGATCAACTTCTCTATTGATTTTGAGTGCAAAGACCTCTGTATTCTCGAACAATTTGACCATGGTTGCAGGCCTAAATTACGGACATTAAAGTGATCTCTCAGCCGTTATGGGTCTTAATCTTGGACTTGGGGCTTGCGACTAGAGGTGATTCTTGACAAACTCCTTGCTATACGCCTTAATCATATCTCTCACTTTTCTGAATTCTGAAAGAATTTCCTCTTCGGTTCCCTTGGCCTTGGCGGGGTCAGGGAAATTGTGGTGGAATTTTTCGGCTGTAGTTGGAAAGACGGGACATCTCTCTTGCGCATGGTCACAAACTGTAATCACCTTGTCAAACCGAATGGCCTGGTACTCATCAATATGATTGGACGTGTGATTGCTGATGCTTATACCATCCTCAGCCATCGTAGCAATGGCCTTAGGGTTAACCCCGTGGGTTTCCACCCCAGCGCTGTACACTTGAGCTTTGGTGCCGGCAAAGTGCCTGAGATAACCTTCTGCAAGTTGTGAGCGACAAGAGTTACCCGTACAGAGCACAAGTACTTTCTTCATGGGTTAGTTTTATTAGAATTGATCACTTTCCAAAATGGGATGCTGAGAAGCGCACCTACAATTGGCGCGAGGATATACAGCCAAAGCTCCTCCATATTTCCTGAGACTAACGCAGGACCAATGGATCGGGCGGGATTTAGAGAGGCTCTGGTAATAGGTCCTGCAAAAAGTGCAGCCAGCATGATGTAAAACCCAATCGTAAGACCGGCCATTAAGCCTTGTTCTTTTGATCCGGTGGCCACATTCAAAATCACGAACATCAGGAAAAATGTAATGATGACTTCCATTACAAAGGCCTGTGTGGCCGACCCCGAAAAGAGCGTCATGCCAAGTTCCAGACTTTCAGGAAACAAGAATTGCAAGGTCAGGCTGGCTGCAATGGCGCCAACCACCTGAGCAATCAGATAAATAGGAACCAGCTTGCCTTCAAATTTCCCGGCAGCCCAAAAGGCTATTGTCACTGCCGGGTTAATATGACAACCGGAAACATCACCCAAAGCATAGATCATGACCAATACTATGGCACCCCATACTAGTCCAACACCCACATGAGTAACCGCACCCTGAGTCACCTCATTGATAGTCATGGCACCTGTGCCACAAAAAACTAAGGCAAATGTTCCGATAAATTCGGCTAGAGGCTTGGAAAGTCTAGCAGCAACCGCTGTTTGGCTCACAAGTAGCTGTGTTTAAGTCTGAAAGTTTGATTCTTTTCTTCTCTGCTTTTGGTGGCATGCAGCAAGCGTCTGCTGAAGCATTTTCAAAATGGGGATCGTTGAAAGTAGTATCGTGATTGAAATAATAGACCTCCCATTGGTGTCCATCAGGATCACTTACCCAAAATTTGTCTTGATTAGCATAACAACAGTTGGTGCCAATCTCTTCTTTTTCAACTAATTGCTTTTCTCTGGCCACATTTAAGAGCGACTCGAGTCTTTCTGCACTTTCCACCTGAAAACCAAGATGCCCGAAGTTTGAGCGTACCCTTTCAGCATTTTCAACGAAACTTATAATTAAGGCCGGCTTTTCAAGTATATACTTCGCATAGCCAGGCATGGTTTTTTCGGATTGTTGGCCGAAAAATTGATCATAAAAAGCCACTGTATCTGTCAGGTTGCTCACATAGAGACTGACGTGCATTCTTGGTAAGTTGGACATCGCATTCATTTGCTTCATTGCAATATTACGATAAAAGAATTATAATTTTTAGCAACAGGTTAAATCAGTATCAAATCCCTGAAATAAGTTATTGAAGGCATCTCTCACTTCTGTCCATTTTCCGGGGTTGATGCAATAGGAGATGCTTGTTCCTTCGATGGTGCCCTGAATCAATCCCACTTCCTTTAACTCTCTTAGATGCTGCGAGATAGTAGCTTGGGCAAGACCAAGTTCACTTACCAAATCTCCATTAATGCAGGCATTGGCTTTGATTAAATGCTGGATGATGGCTACTCGGGCAGGATGGGCCAGCGCCTTGGCCATGGCGGCCATTTCGTTTTGGTTTTGCGTGAATTTTTCTGTTTTGGTTAGACCCATGGTTTGTTTTGCAAGTTTGTCAACTTTTTAAAAGTTGACAAACTATGCGGTTTTTATGATTGGCTAAATGCGACTCATTTCACGAATCACGATGACTTTGCCCATTTAAGTTTCTTAATTAGCTGTGCCAGCTCACTTAAAACCGGCAAACATTTCACTTGACAAAAGTACTTATTTTGCTCGATGACCTTGCGGGTCATTGACCGCTAATGTCAGTAGTCCGAGTACAATGTAAATAGCTCCAATTATATATCTCTGTACTCGGCCAGAGGCTTTGCTGCTTTTAATCCAGGAGGCAATTTTTGAAGAGAGAATTACATATAGCAGGTCGCCCAGGAGAGCCACTACAATGAATAGCAGACCGAGGAAAATGATTTGTGAGGTTACTCCACCGTTAGCAGGGCTGATGAACTGCGGCAGAAAAGCCAGGAAGAAGATTGCAGTTTTTGGGTTGAGGGCGTTTACTAAAACCCCTTCATAAAATATTTTTGACAGTCGCTGTTTGGTGCCGATTTCTTGTTGCTCGGGTGTAGGAGTTTTCTTCAATATTTTTTTGATTCCTAAATAGATAAGGTATAAAGCACCCAGGTACTTCAAGATTGAAAAGGCTAAGGTTGAGGCCAGAATGATGGCGGAAATTCCGATGGCCGCTGCAATAACATGTACCAATCCTCCAATTGAAATGCCTAAAACGGAGACAATTCCTGCTTTGCGGCCATGTTCAATACTCTTGGACATAATGTAGAGTACGGCAGGGCCGGGAATGATCACAAGGATTGTGGCGGCCGTTAGAAAAAGTAGAATGCTCTCCAGCTCTGGAATTACAATCATTTTTACTTCGCAAAGTTAACAGCCCGCATTTCCCTGATCACGGTTACCTTGATCTGCCCGGGGTATTGCATGTCCTTTTCAATTTTCTGTGAGATATCAAAAGACAGTTGGCCTGCTTGTGTATCGGTGACGGATTCGGAATCTACCATCACACGCAATTCGCGGCCTGCCTGTATGGCATAGCATTTATTCACACCGTCAAACTCAAGTGCAAGCGCTTCCAACTCTTTCAATCGTTTGATATAAGATTCCATGATCTCACGTCTTGCACCCGGACGTGACCCTGATATTGCATCACAGGCCTGCACCAAAGGTGAGATCATTGAAGTCATCTCTATCTCATCGTGGTGAGCACCAATGGCATTGCAAACTACAGGGTGTTCCTTGTATTTCTTGGCCAGTTCCATTCCAAGTAAGGCGTGGGGCATCTCTGGTTCTTCATGCCAAACTTTACCGATATCATGCAGTAGACCAGCCCTTTTGGCCTGTTTGGCATTTAGCCCCAATTCGGAAGCCATTGTCGCACATAGGTTGGAAACCTCTCGTGAATGCTGTAATAAGTTTTGTCCATATGACGAGCGGAAACGCATTCTACCGACCATCTTGATTAGCTCGGGATGAAGGCCATGGATGCCCATATCAATTACCGTTCTTTCACCGATCTCAACAATTTCTTCTTCAATGTTCTTGGTAGTTTTGGCCACTACCTCTTCAATTCTGGCGGGGTGGATTCTACCATCCGTTACGAGTCTGTGCAGAGACAACCTTGTGATTTCTCTGCGGACCGGGTCAAAGCCTGAAATGATAATGGCCTCAGGTGTATCATCCACAATGATCTCAACCCCGGTGGCTCCTTCCAGGGCGCGAATATTTCGGCCTTCTCGACCGATTATTTTACCCTTGATGTCATCACTTTCAATATTGAAAATAGACACACAGTTTTCAATGGCGTGCTCCGTAGCCGTTCTTTGAATAGACTGGATTACGATCTTCTTAGCTTCTTTTGCCCCTGAGAGTTTGGCTTCATCAATAATGTCCTTGATCAATGCCGAAGCTTTGGAGTCAGCCTCGTCCTTAAGGGCCTCAATGAGCTCTTCACGCGCTTCATCGGCAGAGAGTTGAGCCACTTTTTCAAGGGCTTTTACTTTCTCATCTTTTTTCTTTTCGAGATCTTCTTTACGCTTTTTGACAATTTCTAACTGTGCTTCAAGGTTCTCACGAACGCTGTCTAGTTCATCTTCTTTGCGTTTTATGTGTTCTCCCTCTTTGTTGAGCTGAGACTCTCTTTGTCTGAGTTTATTTTCATTGGAAATAATCTGATTTTTCTTGCGATTGCTTTCCTCCTCAAACTCCGATTTAAGCCTTAGAAATTTTTCCTTGGCCTCGTGCATCTTATCTTTTTTGATATTCTCAGCTCTTAACTCAGCTTCTTTGACAATTTGAAGCCCTTTCTCCTCGAGTTGTTCAGTCTGTTTCTTATTGAATTTTTGGAGCAGTAGTCTGCCTATAATCACTCCTACAGCCAATGCAACAATGGCTACAATTAAGATTGTGGTGGTATCTCCCATACATTTATATATCTATGTAGACAGGAGGAAGCGGAGTATGAAATTGAGTAGGCTAGGAGAGGGCTTTTGTTATCAGGTTTTCCATCTGAGAAATCTTTTCATCTGACACAACATCAAATTCTGTGACATTTTCTTCGGTGGTCATCTTCTCCACAAGACAGTCAAAGGCCACCATGGCCATCAAGTCCTGTTTATCATCTATACCGAATTGGTCTTTGTAAGATTTTAATTTCTCATTTATTGATTTACTTGCTTTTCTAACCCGCTCTTCATCAGCAGGCTTAACCTTCATGGGGTATTCCCGATCCCCTATTTTTATTTTTATTGATAGTATATCCATTTATTTATTGGTCATTGACTCAAATGAGCAATGCATCTATCTATTTCCCTAATGTACTCGTTTAACTTATATTTCAACTCAGTAGCTTCTTCCTTCTCTACTGTGGTACTTGATACAATTTTAGTTATTTTATCTTGGTTTTGAAAGTCACTCACTTGACCTGAAAGCACCTCAATTTGGCTTTTAAGGCCATTATTCTCTTCATTGAGCGCATCTCGCTGGTCCTTAATCGACTGGTGTGAATCCAGCAACAATCTCAATTTGTTTTCCAGATTTTCCAGTTTGCCGGGCAGAGAGTTTTCTTCCATTATTTTCTGATTAATGCTCCCAGGTCTCTTTCGAAACCTTGTATTAGACGGTTCATTGTTTTATCAATAACCTTGTCTGTCAAAGTACTGTCCTGATCCTGAAGAAAAAAGCTGATGGCATAGGCCTTCTTACCCGCATCAATTTTATCCCCTTCGTAAACGTCAAAAACATTGATTCTATTAATCAGTTTTCGCTCGAGTTTTGTTGACAGCTTCCTAATGTCTTCAAATTTCACGGCTTTGTCAATAACTAATGACAAATCCCTTCGGACTTCAGGGAATTTTGACAATGGTTTGAAGCTAAAATCGGTGTTGTATTGTTTGCTTAAGTAGGCCCAGTCAAAGTCAGCATAGAAAACTTCCTGCTTTACATCTGATACTTTTGGGTTGACCTTACCTACTTCAACAATTGCCTTATTGTTGAGTGAGATGGTTAATCCGTAACTAAAGTGATCATTTTGGGTATCCACAGAATCCAAGTTGCTGTGGCCAAAATGGCCGAGGACTTTTTTGACGATGCTCAAAATATCGTGGAAATGTGATGGCCTGTTTTTTTCCAGCCAGCTTTCAGAAATGTTATGACCGGTAACAAAAAGTGCCAGCCGCTTTCGCTCCACATATTTGTCGTTAATGAGATGGTAGGTTGTACCAAACTCATAGAGGCTCATGTCCTCCTGCTTTCGGTTGACGTTTCTGGCTATTACTTCAAGCCCCTGAAACATCAGAGATTGGCGCATCACCGTCAAATCCTCACTCAAGTAATTGAGGATGTTTACATTTTCTTGCGAATTGATGCTCTCAACCCTTTCAGAGTATTCGGCTTTGGTCTGTGAGTTGGTGATGATCTCATGATAACCGTCACCGGCCAACAGTCGGCTGACGTCTTTCTGAATTCCGTCCTGATCATTCACTGGGAATTCTGAAAGGAAAGTACTGCTTAGATGATCCTGAACCTCAATATTGTCATAGCCATAAATCCTAAGCACTTCCTCGATGATGTCAGCTTCGCGCTGAACATCCACGCGATAGGGTGGCACAATAGCTACAAACCCTGTTTCTGTTTCTTTGGTGATTTCAATATCCAGATCATTCAAAATCTTGTGAATGCGCTCTTTGCCAAGGTCTTTACCAATCAGGCGTGTGACATTGGAGTATTTCACTGAAACCTCAAAATCCGCAATAGGAGAAGGGTAGATGTCGGTAATTTCGGAGGAGATCTTGCCTCCGGCAATTTCTTTGATCAGTAGAGCCGCGACCTTAAGTGCGTATACCGTGATGTTTGGGTCGGTGCCCCTTTCGTACCTAAAGGAAGCATCCGTTTTAAGCTGATGTTTTTGGGCTGACCTGCGAATATATTCGGGCGAGAAGTAGGCACTCTCAAGGAATATATTCTTGGTTGATTCGGTTACTCCGGACTTGGTTCCACCAAAAACACCTGCGATGCACATGCCCCCCTCCTTATTGCAAATCATAAGGTCAGTGGCTGCCAGCTTGCGCTCTTTTTCGTCTAAAGTGGTAAACTTGCTCCCCTCTGGTAAGGTTTTGACAATCACTTCATCCCCTGTAATGGCGTCAGCGTCAAAGGCATGCATGGGCTGCCCAAGACCGTGAAGTACATAATTGGTGATATCTACCACATTATTGGTTGGATTGATCCCGATGGCCCTGAGCTTGTTTTGCAGCCAATCTGGTGATTGTTTAACCGTGACATCTGTCATGGTCAATGCCGAATACCTTGGGCAAGCCTCTGTGTTTTCAACCGTGACCTTGATCTCTCGGTTTGTATTGTCTATTGAAAAATCTGCTATGGATTTTTTGGCAATGTCCCGATTGAACAGTGCCTTTAAGTCTCTAGCCACACCCAGATGAGAAGCACCATCTGCACGATTGGGTGTCAGCCCAATTTCGAAAACCCAATCAGACTCAATGCTAAAATACTCAGCTGCCGCTGTACCGTTGGGTAAGGATGTGTCCAGCACCATGATGCCATCATGCTCATCGCCCAGACCAATTTCATCTTCTGCACAAATCATACCAGCTGACACTTCGCCTCTGATTTTGGCTTTCTTAATTTTGAAAGGTTCATGCCCCTTAGGGTATAGGGTGGAATTAACAGTGGCCACAACAACCTTTTGGCCAACGGATACATTTGGAGCACCACAAACAATAGGGGAAGGCTCAGTAGCTCCGATATCAACTGTTGTCTTGCTTAACTTGTCTGCGTTGGGATGCTTCTCGCAAGTGAGTACCTCACCAATGACCAATCCCCTCATTCCACCAGGAATAGATTCAATTTCCTCCAGGCCTTCCACTTCCAATCCGGTGGCGGTGAGCATAGCTGAGATTTCTTCTGGTGATTTATCTATCTCTATATATTCCTTAAGCCAACTGAGGGAAATCTTCATTTTTTTGAATTGTCTGTTATGCGCGAGGCAATACCAAATCAAATATAACATGACGACTATAAATGATTTCTTACCGCTTGTTCTTTGTTGAAAAAATCAGCCATAGCGATGCTATGCCCTCATTTCTCGCCTCGATCAAGCGATAATAATCTAATTTCTATTCACGCCATTTCATAATTGAATTGGTATAATCACCTGATTCTGATCAAGCAGCAAAATTAATCATTTAAGAAAAGGAACAATGCGATTATAAGGCTTTGTAGAGTTTTTCTCCTGCTTCAACGGCCACGGTCATCAAGTTTTCTCGGGGTGGAAGTGGACAACTATACTCCTCATTGAAATGGCAATATGGATTGTAGGAAAAATTAAAGTCGATAGTGATGGCCATATCTGAGTCTTTATAAACATCCAAATATCTGCCACCTCCATAGGTAGTCAGGCCACTTGTTTCATCTGCAAACATCAATGAAAGTTTCCTCGGATTGTTTTCTTCCAGGTCTTTATAAAGAATCAACTTATGAGACTGCCCGTTTAATTCAAATTCGGCATAGCCAAAACGCAAATACTCCCGTTGCTCTCCGGTGGTTGTAGCAATAAAAATAGGTTGCTTGCGCTTTAGGATGTCCAATTTGGCCCGGATCTTATAATCGGAATTTATGGGGAAAAAATTAAGTCCTGTAAATTCTGCTTTGTCTTCCTCAAGCATTGGAGAACTACCCGAGCGCATATAGCGATTCTTGATCTCTCGGTCTTCTTCCACTCGAGCCTGATATTCCGCCCCGCTCTCTCCTGTGGTGGCAAAATTATAAATAGTGATACCCACTATAGCTACTGCTAAAATCCCGAAAATCGTATTTCTCTTCATGGATCAACCTTTTTGTAAAATTAACACAAAGAACGTTCTAATGAATAGTTAAATCGGGTTAAAGAAGACTTTCGTCAGCAAAGCTGAAGTAGCCATCATCGGTAAAAATAATATGGTCGAGCACAGGTATCTCCAAAAGCTTACCTGACTGCTGCATTCTTTGAGTCAGTTTTATATCGGCATGGCTTGGTTTCAAATTTCCTGAAGGGTGGTTATGAACGAGAATTATTCCGCTGGCTGAATCATCCAGAGCTTTTTTGAAAATGACCTTAGGATCGGCAGTGGTGCCAGAGATACCTCCAAGGCTGATAGCCCTTTTCTGAATTACCTTATTACTTCTACTGAGCATAATTACCCAAAATTGCTCAACAGGTTGATCTAAGAGCTCAGACATCATGAGCTTGTAGGCATCCTCTGAACATTTGATTTGGGGTTTCGTTTGTGTGGCACTGGCCTTTCTTCTTCTCCCTAGCTCAAGCGCACTGATTATACTGATAGCCTTGGCTTCTCCGATCCCCTTAAATTCTTGTAGCTCCTTCACACTGAGTTTGGCAAGGGCATTAAGGTCGTTGTTTATACTGGCAAGGATTAGTTGAGAGAGTGCCACTGCACTCATGGCAGGAGTCCCGGATCCGATAAGAATTGCTATAAGTTCAGCATCTGATAAGGTTGATTTGCCCTTGAGTAGTAGTTTCTCTCTTGGGCGGTCTTCTTCCGCCCAACTGGGTATATTCAGCTCATTTTTCATTTATAATTATGCAGTGAAAGTGCGTAACTATAAGATACATTTAATAAAGTAAGCACACAAAAAAACCCTGACTATTCAGTCAGGGTTTTTGGGTCAATTAATTTCTTTGATTAAAGGCTGTTCACAACCTTAGTCAATTTTGACTTGTTGTTGGCTGCCTTATTTTTGTGGATTATATTTCTTTTAGCTAATCGATCCAACATACTGATTACCTTCTTCAACAACTCTTGTGCTTCAGTTTTGTCAGATGTTTCACGCAATCTCTTCACGAAAGTACGCGTTGTTTTGTGCTGATAGCGGTTTCTCACGCGCTTAGCCTCGTTAGATCTGATTCTCTTTAATGCTGACTTATGATTTGCCATTCCTTAAATCTCTTTCTTAATTCCCCGATTTCGGGATGCAAAAATAGGTCTAATTATTTTAATCCCAAACAATTGGAAATAAATATTCTACTTGGCCTTTTTGTAGTGTATTGCGTAAATTGATGCTGAACAACCAGCGAAGAAAATGAAAAAGTTAATATGTACATCACTATTATGTTTTTTGGTGTCCGTCAGTTTTGCACAAGCGAAACTTGAAATTGAAGGTGCATGGAAAACAACGCTGCCTAAAGGTCAGGGAGGCACCACTTCAGCCGTTATGACCATTGCAGATGGATACTCTTTTTTCTCATTATATGATATTCAGAATAAGAAGTTCATTGGTTCACAGGGCGGCATTCTAACTGATAAGGGAAATGGTCAATATGATTTCACGATGGAATTTAGCTCTATGGACAAAAATTTGGTGGGTACCAAAATGGAATTGAGTGTTTCCATTACCGGGTCTCAGATGAAATCCACAATAGTTTCGACCAATGAAACTGCGACCTATGAACGAATTGATAATGGCAATAGCGAAATGTTTGGTGCTTGGAGAATAACTGACCGTATGCGAAATGGCGAGATGAGCGCTATGAGACAGGGTTCTAGAAAGACAATTAAGATGTTGACCGGAACGCGCTTCCAATGGGCGGCCTTTGACCCCGAAACTAAGAGCTTCTCGGGAACAGGAGGTGGTACTTAAACCAAGAAGGATGGGAAGTATACTGAGCATATAGAGTTCTTTTCAAGAAATGCGGATAGAGTTGGTGCAAAGTTGACTTTTGATTACAAAATTGATGGCAACAAATGGGACCATTCAGGACTTAGCTCCACGGGTAATCCAATTCGAGAAATTTGGACCAGGCAGAATTAATTTCTAACTCATTCAAAACCAATTAAGTAAAAAGGAAAAAGGCATCGTAAGATGCCTTTTTCTATGTAGAGCATTTTATTTCTGGCACGGTAATGGAAAGTGGAGTGTCAATGCATTGATTAAATGGTCCGGACCTTGAACAAATTTTAAACTTAAATATCAGGGTTATGAAAAGAAATATACTAATCATAGGAATACTGTCAATCCTGATGTTGAGCACGGATGCTTTGATGGCTCAGCGGGGAAGACAGGGGCAAAGGAATGATAGGGGTGATTATCGCAAGGAGACAAGGGATAAACCCAATCGTGGGAAGAGTAGATATGACAGGGGCCGGAGTGGAAGCGACCGTGGAAAGAGCGGATATAATCGGGGACAGAACGGTAATAGAAAAGTGAAGGTCGTTAATCGCAGCTACGTAAGTTATGACGGTTATCGTGGAGGATCATATTACAGATATGGCTCTTCAAGGGACTTTCAAAGATATCAGCGCTATGGAAAGCCGTACAGACCAAGCCTGCGACATATTTGGGTTGCAGGACATTGGAAGTACAGTAGAAGACTTGACAGAGAGGTCTGGATAGATGGCTCTTGGCAAGCTCGCCAAAACCACCATCGCTGGGTTCAGGGGCATTATTCCAGAAGAGGTGGAATAAGGATTTGGATTCCGGGATGCTGGGTAGTTTTCTAGAGTTGCTCTTTTAATATACCAAAGGAAATGGCCATGTGTGAATTATCATATATGGCCATTCCGTTTTTAACCAAGATGACCTGAGGTGATTGATGATAAACACCGAAGCGTTTTGCAACTTCATTTGACAATTCTCGATAGGCAATAAGATCCAGATAATATGGCTTAATCCGGTCTTCATATTCTGCCTCCCAACCTCTTGTAAGTCTATCAAAGGCCATGCTGCTAATACCGCATCTCGTACTATGCTTGTATATCAGGACGGTCTTGGAACGACTTTCTGCTACGATCTCATCAAGCTGGGCAACATCTGTCAGCTTAAACCATTCAACCTCAGCAACTTCTTTCTTATTTTTCCAGAACATGAGTTTAACAATAAGCTACATTAAGTGCTTTAGTAGGCCAAAAGTTCACGGACTTTGTCGGCAAGACGCTTTTTCGGAAGAAAGTTCTCCTCCAAAGCAGTGCTGAATGGGACGGGAGTATCCAGGCTGGCTTCTCTAATTACAGGTGCATCCAGGAATTCAAAACAATGTTCACTTATCCATGCGGCAATTTCGGCACCAATACCTCCGGTCATAGTGTCCTCATGTAGTACAATAACCTTATTGGTTTTTTTAACCGTTGCTTCTACAGCCTCCTTGTCCCAAGGGAGCAGTGTTCTGAGGTCCAGGATGTCGGCTTGAATATGATCATGTTCAGCCATTATCTCTTTGGCCCAATGTACACCCATGCCATAGGTAATGATGGAAATGTCCTCTCCCTCGCTTACCAAAGCAGCCTTTCCTACTTCGGTCGTATAGTAATCATCAGGGATCACTTCAGACAGCGAGCGGTACAAATATTTATGTTCAAAGAAGAGATAAGGATTTGGGTCTTCAATGGCTGCATTCAATAGACCCTTGGCATCTCTTGGGTTGGAAGGGTAAAGAATTTTTAAGCCTGGGGTATGGAAAAACCAGGCTTCGTTTGATTGGGAGTGGAACGGTCCGGCTCCTACACCTGCACCTGTTGGCATCCTTACGACCACATCAGCATTTTGTCCCCAGCGATAATGGCTTTTGGCCAGGTTATTTACTATTTGATTGAAGCCGCAGGTCACAAAATCCGCAAATTGCATTTCTATTACGGCTTTGTAATTGTTGATAGAGAGTCCCATCCCAGTGCCAATAATTGCAGATTCACAGAGGGGTGTGTTTCTCACTCTTTCTTTCCCGAATAGCTCAATGAAACCTTCAGTAATCTTAAAAACACCACCATATTCTGCCACGTCCTGCCCCATGATTACCAGGTTGGCGTATTCTTCCATACTCTGTCTTAGAGAATCCGAAATGGCATCTACGAGTCTCTTTTCGGAAAGACTGTCTGTTTTGGGCTGGTGTATCTTTTGCTCATAAGGCTTAAAAAGGTCGGCAAGTTCCTGAGTAGTAGAGGCTCCTGGCTTCTCTTCAGCAAAAGCGATTTTAAGCCCTGCATCTATATCGGCCTTGATGCCATTTTTAATCGAATCTATCTTGGCCTTATCCAGTACTTTTTCCTTGAGCAGAAACTTTTCATAGTTGTCTACCGGGTCTTTCTTACCCCATTTTTCAAAAAGCTCCTGCGGCACATATTTTGTTCCACTGGCTTCTTCATGCCCTCTCATTCTAAAGGTCATCGCCTCAACAATCACAGGTTCTGGCTTCTTTCGAATTTCTTTAGCCAAGTCGGAAATGGTACTGTGCACCTCCAGCAGGTTGTTACCATCAACACGCACCGCCTTAATGCCGTATCCTGGTCCTTTGTCAGTGAAGTTTTTGAATTTGAATTGCTCGTTACTTGGAGTCGATAAGCCATAGCCATTGTTCTCTATGACAAAGATTACGGGTAAACCCCAGACTGCTGCTACGTTCAAGGCCTCATGAAAATCTCCTTGAGAACTTGCTCCGTCACCTGTAAAAACCAGTGTAGCTTTTTTGTCTTCACGAAGCTTATTGGCCAGTGCTATGCCATCGGCCAAGGCCATTTGCGGACCTAGGTGAGAGATCATCCCAACAATGTGATGTTCTTTCGTTCCGAAGTGAAACGAGCGATCTCGGCCCTTTGTGAAACCACTAAGTTTACCTTGAAACTGTGCGAAGAGCCTCTCAAAGGGAACGTTTCTTCCTGTAAAAACCCCGAGATTTCTGTGCATTGGGAGAATGTATTCGTCTGAAGCCAACGCTTCAACGGCTCCGACCGAAATGCCTTCTTGCCCTATTCCTGAAAACCATTTGCTGATTTTGCCCTGTCGTAGTAGGATCAACATTTTTTCTTCTATCAGCCTTGGCTTCAAAATTTGCTGATACAAATCAACCAACTGTTGATCAGAATAAGAATCTCGCTTAAATCGCATATGTCTTCAATGTAAAGGCCACAAAATTAATGTAATGGGCAAACTGCAAAAATTAATGGGCATAATTTTTATTTTTGCCTCCCTACAACTACTGAATGATAAACTATCAAAGCTTCACTCTCAATAATGGTCTAAGGGTATATGTGCATGAGGACCATTCGGCACCCACTGCCGTAATGAATATTCTTTATGATGTCGGCTCGAGAGATGAAACGCCTGATCAAACTGGGTTTGCTCACTTGTTTGAGCATCTGATGTTTGGAGGCTCTGTTAACATTCCCAGCTATGACGAGCCGCTTCAACAAGTGGGTGGTGATAACAATGCATTTACAAGCCCGGATATTACCAACTATTATATCACAGTGCCTTCGGTGAATATAGAAACCGCTTTCTGGTTGGAATCTGATCGGATGCTGAGTCTGTCGTTTGACCCAAAGGTGCTGGACGTGCAGCAAAAAGTAGTTATAGAAGAGTTTAAGCAGCGTTATCTTGATCAACCTTACGGGGATGTGTGGATGAAGTTGAGGCCTTTAGCCTATGAACAACATCCGTATCTGTGGCCAACCATCGGCAAAGAGATAGCTCATATAGAAGATGCCCAGATGTCTGATGTTAAAGCGTTCTTTAAAAAATTCTATACCCCCAATAATGCCGTGATGGTGGTGGCCGGTGATGTTACATTGGATCAGGTAAAGGAGCTATCGGAGAAGTGGTTTGCACCAATCCCTGCAGGTGAACCTTATCTGCGTGACCTGCCTAAAGAGCCAAAACAAAACCAAAGAAGGTTTCTGGAAACATCAGCCAAAGTACCGGTCGATGCGCTCTATATGGCTTTTCATATGCCTGGTCGGTTTGATAAGAACTATCTTGCTGTAGATTTGATGGGTGACATGTTGGGAAGGGGTAAATCGTCCAGACTGTACGAGCAATTGGTAAATAAAGAGCGTATTTTTAATACTATAGACGCCTATGTTTTAGGCTCAACTGATCCGGGATTGCTAGTGATCAGTGCGAAATTGGTACAGGGAGTTAGTTTGGAATCGGCAGAAGAACGGGTTTGGTCTGTGATTGATAATTTTATCCGGAATGGATTTGAAGTGGAAGAATTGACCAAGGTGAAAAACAAGGCTGAATCAACGCTGGTTTTCTCGGAGACCGAAGTATTGAGCAGAGCCATGAATTTGGCCTATGCAGCAGTGAACGGAGACCCGGATTATATAAACAAAGAACCTGAATTAATTCAGAAGGTGACTGCAAGTCAGGTAAGTGAAATGTCAAAACGAATTTTGTCAAGAGATAATGCTTCAGTACTTTATTATAAATCAGAATCGGCATGAAGATCAGAGTAGGATTTGGATATGATGTTCACAAATTGGAGCAAGACGCTGAGTTTTGGCTTGGCGGAATTAAAATTGAACACAGTGCTGGGGCGGTGGGTCATTCAGATGCGGATGTACTAATCCATGTCATCTGCGATGCCTTGCTTGGAGCTGCCAACCTTCGTGATATAGGCTTCCATTTTTCAGACACAGACCCTGCGTTCAAAGGAATTGACAGCAAGATTTTGTTGGAGCGTGTTCTTGGGTTGGTTAAGGACAAGGGCTATGAAATTGGCAATATTGATTCAACCATTTGCTTGCAGCAGCCAAAGGTAAACCCATATATACCCCAAATGAAAGCTTGCCTTTCTCAGGTAATGGGCATAGAAGAAGATGACATATCTATTAAGGCCACAACGACTGAGCGTTTAGGTTTTGTGGGTAAGGAAGAAGGCGTTGCCGCCTATGCCACCGTTTTGATCCAGAAAGTATAGTGGACCACGAGATTAGAATCATTACCACAGAGGATGGATCAAACTCCTTGTTCGTTCCATCCATGAACGAAACTTATCACTCCACCCATGGCGCGATTACTGAGTCTCAGCATGTATTTATCAAAGAAGGTCTTCAGCACTATTGTGGGTTACACAAACCTGTAGATGTCAGAATTCTTGAGGTAGGCTTTGGTACTGGCCTGAATGCCCTGCTGAGTTTGAAAGAGGCTTCTGATCTTAATGTTACAATTCATTATACTACGCTCGAACCTTTTCCTTTGACGACTGAGATTTTTTCTGAACTTAACTTTTGCGATAATCCGATTTTGGCTGGTTTTGAGAATATGTTTGCCGAGATGCACAATTCACTCTGGGAAGAAAGTGTGGAAATGACCAACAGGTTTTCCCTGCACAAATCTAAAGTTGCATTGCAAGATTTTGATTCCTTAAATGGTTATGACCTGATTTACTTTGATGCATTTGCCCCGAGTAAACAGGCTGAAATGTGGGAGCCTGAGGTTCTAGGCAAAGTGAGAGACATGATGAACTCCAATGCTATTCTGGTGACCTATTGTGCCAGAGGTCAATTCAAAAGGGACCTGAGTGCGCTGGGTTTTAAAGTAGAAACACTTGACGGGCCTCCTGGGAAGAAAGAAATGGTCAGAGCTATGAAGGTCTGATCCGACTATTTGGCTTTTTTAGGTCTTGAAGAGCCATCCAGAGCATTGTAGACTGTGATAAAGTCATCCCTTTCATAACCTTCGCGCACAACAGTTGGTGTCCGAAAAACTTCCAAATGGTTTTCATCCATCCACTTAACAACGCCCATGCCTACCCTCAATTCGAAAGTTATTTTTTGATTCTTAAGGTCATAGACAAAAAATCGCAGGTCATTTCTTGGTTGTTGAGAGGTGCCTTTGATGTCCTTTATGACCAACATAAAGCCGCCATTTGGGCTTCGAGAATACTCAATATTGTCTTGGTATTTTTCCTCGGCCAGCTGTTTGTAAATGTCCTCAGATTGATTGTCGGAGTTCTTTTTACTGGATGCACAGGCACTTGCGAATAGGCTTAAAATAACTGCAAAAACCACATATTTCGGTACAAAGGTTATCATCTGTCTCATGTAATTATTCTTTAATGATTCCACTGATACTTTGCGAACCTTCTATAGCTACCTCCAATGTGCAGGAGTCGTTTAGACGGTTTGCCTAATTGAATTAATCCTTGACTAATCATTTCTCAACAAGCAATTCACGTGCACAAGTCGTGCCGAAGTGCATTAAGCAATTCGATTGGATTCGCAGGGGCTTATCGATATCTCCGTTTTGAGGTTACCCTACTTTACTTTTCTTTAAAAACTCGTTTCACAGCCCGCCCCTTATCTGAGATTATTTCAACCAGATAAGTTCCCGATTTCAACGTTCCCAAATCGAATTGGTATTCCTCATCGAATGACGACTTTTGAACAGAGGTATTCGATATCATTTTCCCGGAAATGCTGTGGAAGACAATTTGTAGCTGACCCACATCAGCGTTTGAAACCTTCACATTCACAATGTCCTGAACAGGATTAGGGAAAATAGTGACACCTTTTTGGAATGCATCATCTGCCTCGGTTGCAGCAATAATACTCTGAGGGCCGGTCCTCACTGTACAACCACCAACGGTCACGTCAACCGTATAGGACCCTCTTTCCTCGGTCAACAGAATTTGAGAAGTAGCTCCAACGACTTCCTCGCCCAATAGATACCATTGATAGGCATCCCCATCAGAGGCAACCAATCGCGCTATGTTGCTGGTCCCATTGTCTTCCTCTGTAAAGCTAGGCGTATGTGTTGCAGAAGTGCTAATAATATTGGCCTTGCTCTCAGAATCTGGTTGTCCAAAAACACTGACTATGTCAAGGCTCACTGTGCTAGTACCTGTGCCCATATAGGTGACGGTATGCGGGCCTGGCCCTGTGGCGGTTTGTGGAGTTGCATTTTGACCGAAGTCCCACGAATAGCTTTCTACACCCCCAGTGGACGCATCAGTGAATGTAATGAACTGCCCTGAGCAACCAGTACCTGTAGTAAAGGTGAAGTCCGCCACTGTTGCCGGAGCATCAGCAAGAGTAATCTCGAAATCATCTACGGCCATACCGACATCAACTGCATTTTGATCAGTCAGAAATAGCAGCTGAAAGGCGACATCTTCTCCAAACAGGAAAGTCACATCAGCCGTATAGGTTTCAAATTCACCATTGGTACTCCCACTGAACATAGGTACCGAAGCTCCAAAAATAGACTGTGCATTACTGGTTGTGTTATACCACCCATCTTCCACATTGTCATTTAGTTTAATCCATGTCAGACCTTTGTCGGTAGTATACCTCACTATAAAACCATCCCAGGTATCTTCAAAGGAATATTTGGCCTTGAATTGTAAGGTATATAATTTGCCTTGTTGTGATAAGCCAAATAGTGGCGAAACAAGCGCTGCCCTGGTATCATCAGCGTACTGAGCTGCTGCTAAACCTGTGACCCAGGCATTGCTGCCACTTGCCGTTCCATCTTTACCTGTTATTGCTGAAACTCCCAACTCAAACGGGGTACCTACATTATTAAAAGCAGTAAAATCTTCCGTATTAACCTCCATATTTCCACCATCGGTAAGCACATAGGGTAGGGCTCTTGTCGGGATGATTCTGATAAAATCCGTTTTGGTTTCTACAGCATCCTGACCATTGGTGGTCGTGGTCAATTGGACCGTGAATGCTCCTGATGTATTATAAGCATGTACCGGATTTTCATCTGTAGATGTAGTGTTGTCTCCAAAATCCCATAGAAATGAATCCGCTCCATTGGAGGCATAGGTAAATTGAATTGGGACACCTTGAAAAGCAATCGTTTCATCTGATGTAAAATCGGCAGTCGGCTCAGTTGCCAGTATTTCAAAATCATCAATGGCAAAACCATCAGTCGCATAGGGGTCCCCTGAGTTCGAGTTTATATTGGTATGTGCTCCAAAAACAATTCGGAACGAAACATTTGACTCACCAGCCAGAAAATTGAGCTTGGTCTGAGTCAACACATTAAAATCCCCAGCGTTAGAGGATGCTGTCCACCCTATCTGATCCTCAAAGATTAAACGTAATATGGCACAACCTTGATCCGTACCTCGATTATACCAATTTACATCGCCTAACTCGCCCGCTGAGGAACCGAGTCTCTGCCATTGGCTACCTCCATTGACGCTGTATTCTACTTTAAGAGCAAAGGGCACGTTGCAAAAGAATGATTCCATGCTAAGGTTAAAACTCATTGTATAGTCCTGGTTCATATTGGACATATCAAATGCCGGGGTGTATAGGGCAGAACTGTGATTAAACCCAAAGTCCCCTATGTCAGCATCCAAGTTGGTCTTCCAAAGATTGGTGCCAGAATTAGTTTGATTCAAATGATTACCAGGAACGCCCCTTTCCCATACATCTATGCCATTTAAAAGTGCCGCTGACGTAAAGTGTTCAGGGTTTGATTCAAAATCTCCACCATCTGCCGCTGCATAAGGAGTGGGGAGGGTTGGAAGAATGGTGACATAACCTACTTTAAGTTCGTCATCTGCGCCATTTGCAATGGATAAGGTCACATCATAGGTGCCCGGTGTTGCATAGGTGTTACTCGCATTTTGATTTGTAGAGGTGTTCCCATCCCCAAAATCCCAACTCCAGGAATCACCTGGCAGCAAAGAGGCATCTTCAAAATTTACTGGTACTCCAACATAGCCCACAATTTGGTCGGTTTTGAAATCTGCCCTGACCGTGGAGGCAAAAACGTTAGACGTAAAAAGTCCGCGCCCATGTGTTGCCGCAGCTACTGTTTCATCAGCAGGGCGATAAACTAAATGATCCACTCTTACAGATGCTAAGCCATTATTAGAAGGTTCCCAGTTGGGTGAACCAGCTGTAATGTCGTTTGTTGACCAAACTCCCAGGTGGGTTGCCAACAAAACCTGTTGTCTATTCTGTGGGTTGTAAAGGCCCCACATTACGGGGATGTCTGGAAGGTTGTCCTCTTTATCAACCCAGTTGGTACCACCATCAGTTGTTTCGTAGACGGAGGTACTACCAAAGTTGCCGTAGGTAATGAGCACTTGGTCATCAGAAACCCCTATATCAATACTTCTTAGAAAACTACCACGGTTGGAGTCAAGGTTACCGGTTATCTCGGTAACAGTTGGAGTGGCCAGATTGGCATCATCAATCATGAAAATTTTGCCTCCGTTAGTATTGTCTTGAATGCCGACAAATATCCTATTTGCAGTATATGGGGATACTCTCACCGCTGAAATTTGACCGGATATGGAAACGGGAATTTTAGTGAAATTGCCTGGATTACCAAGAAGACCTGAAAGTCTACCAAGTTCATTGCTACCAGCGGCTGAATATAAAATTCCGGCTTCCCAATCTATGTCGGTTGGATTTATAAAGCGCCCGCTGCTTTGATCTTGAGCTATTCTTGTGAATGTTAAGCCGCCATCGGTAGAATAGTCATAAGTATTAAATACAAAGCTTGCCAATTGGTTGTTTGCATTGTTTGGATCAATGGAACAAAATGTTCCATCACCACCTAGTGCGGAAATAGTTGAGTTCATTCCTATAGAAGTAAACCGCTGGGTACCATTATCTTGAGCGCCAGCGAGCATGGCATTGGAGCCCGCTTGATTGACCATTGCTCCATAGTAAAATAGTACTGTATTATAGCCTCTTACCCTGCGATCAAAACTTGGGGTAACGGTTGCATCTCCGGCATCGGGTGAGTAATCTATACCACCGTCAGTGCCCAGAACGATCATGTCAAAATCATTCGGATTAAATTGTATATCATGAACATCGGCATGTGCAAAAGCGGCACATGGAACGTTGGCCCAATAAGTGATTAACTCCCAGGTTTCTCCCCCATCTTTTGACCTATGGGTGCTTATTCCACCGGCATATACTAAATCCGGGTCTTCAGGATGTACATTTAGAATAAGGTCAAAAAAGGCTTGTCCTCTTGTAAAATGACTGGTACCCTCAGCACAGCCGGCCTGTTCTGTATAAATCGGTATGGTTACATCGGTCCATGTTTCTCCACCATCTATGGTTTTCTTGAAATACTCTACATCTGCCGGAGGTTGTGCACCATCAGCAACAGCATAGACTATGTTGGGATCAGATGGAGCTACGGCAAGTTCAGTTCTTCCTGCGTTACCAGTATTTGGAGGAGTGATATTGGTCCAATTCAAGCCATCATCGGTTGATTTGACAATCCCACCAGTGGAATTAACTCCTCGGCTGGCATATATGGTACCGTTAGAGGCGATTTCAATATCAGCCTGTCGGGCTGCTTGAACGTTGGTCCAACTCGTACCTCCGTCTGTCGAGCGATGAATACCAGTTGTTGTAGCAGCCAAAACAGTCCCTGTAGGAGTTACTTCAACTTTTTGAACAAAGAAGAAATTTGAATTAACGGTACTGGTCAATTGATTCCAGGTGGCTCCACCATCAGCGGATTTCCAGATCCCGGCTCCTCTGACTATTCCGCTAAACCCCATCCCCGTACCAACATAGAATACCTGTGTGTTAGTAGGATCATAAGTCATAGAACTGATGGCAAGGTTGGTCATAATGCCATCCTCTAACTGCCATTGATCTTGATCGCTGGTGATATCATCAATATACCACAGGCCACCGGTCACCGCACCGGCCCATAATTTTTTGGAGTCTGGATCATTTGGATCAAACATCAAGGTGCGCGTTCTACCACCTACATTGTTTGGTCCCCTCTCAACCCACTGAACTCCCGGAATAGCACTTTGCTCCCTTTCCTCTGATTCAAATTTGTCCTTCATGGCCTCGTAAGCCTCAACCAATCTTTGAGTTGGGGTAAACCCAAGCTTGTCATCTTTGAACATCTCAAATTCTTGTTGCAGAGCTAGGTGTGGTTGATCTCGTTGCCTCTCTACCTCAACCTTTTCTATAGGAGGCATTTCATATGGGCCAACAAGATTGCTGTCTTTTTTGGAGGTCTTTTTTTCCGGAGTGGGAAAAAATAATAGTGTTGCGACAATCAACACACTAAAAATTACTAGCAAGCGCTGCTTCATTATATAACTGTTTAGTTCAAGGGTATAACTGCTTTAAGAGCGAATAGGCACAATTCATACCGATTTTCCAATGTACTCGTCAGTCGAATTTCTGCTTATATAGTAGAAAGACAACGGATGGTTGGTTTCGCCCTGACCCAGAGTCGAGTAGATATCAAAAATAATCTAAATTCTTAAAGTACCCATCACTTTATAAAATTATAAAGTGCATGATGTGTCAGGCAATTGTCCAGTGGGATGTCATATGATTCGGAGTAGTCGATATTGTCAAGTGGAGGCGTCAAAGCCAAACCGGTTTTGACACATTTTGACAGACACTTATTAAGAAATTTGTCGTAGAATCCCCCGCCATACCCAATTCTCATGCCCTTTCGGTCGAAGCTGATCAGGGGTACAAAAATCAACTGAAGCTCTTTTTCCTGGATGGGTTGCCCATTTATAGGCTCCTTAATGCCGTATTTGTTTGTTGCAAATCGGGTAGAAATATCACATACAAAGTGTTCCAAGGAGCCATTATTGAAATCACATTTTGAGGTTGCCGCAAAATGATCAGGTGAGTGTATTAGAAAATCAAAGATGGGTTGAGTGTCAACTTCCGAGAACTTATCAATGGGCAAGAATATGTGGATGTACTTAAATTTTGACGCTTGTATTATTTCTATGGCTTGGTTACATATTTTTTCACTCCGGATTTTGTGCTCTTCTGGCGTGAGGGTCTGACGTTTTTCAAGAAACAACTTGCGAAGCGTTTCCTTATTCATTGCTGATCAGATGAAACCTTAGGTCAAATGGGTCGAAAGATTCTAAACAGAGTTCAACAAACTTGGGGTTGGTCAAATAAAAATTCAGGAAGTTGTCTTTTCTTTCCTGAGGTACTCCATTTGGGAATAGCGCTTCTTTGATATCATATATGCGGTTGACAAGTGTTTCCTGATTCCGTTTTTCAGCTTTTAGCAGTTTGCCTTCGATCTTCTGGATCGCTTTTTCTGCCCTCCGTTGTTCTGCCAGCACGAGTTTTTCCAGAGTGGGATCGATTTTTTCCGCTTGTACAGATACTTTAGAAAAAAGGTTTTTGATATCCTCAAGTTGCTGTGTCAATTCCAGGTCATGGGCGGTATTTGACTTGACTTTGTCTTTGATCAACATATCCGCTGCAATGAAGATTTCTTCAAATGAAAGGGAAGACTTTTCTATTTTCTTAAGCAGGTTGGGTGTAAGGACTCCTGCAAAGTTTCGAGGTAATAAGATTGGAAAATCAGTATTGAAATGGCTAAAAACTTCTTTCAGTTGAAACCAATATACTAACTCTGAAGGGCCACCAACATAGGCCAGGTTTGGCAGGATAGTTTCTTGATAAAGTGGTCTTAAAACTACATTCGGGCTGAATCGTTCGGGGTGTGCTTCAATTTCAGCCATGAGCTCTGATTCTGAAAAATGAATGTCATGATCCAGTACTGAAAACTGAGATTCATTCTTAACAATACGAGCACGAATATTCTCTTTCAGGTAAAAGAAATTGATTTCCCTGGGAAAGACCTGTGCCTTGTAACCGATCTTTTCTAAAGATGTATTGGATTCATTTACCAAGACATTTGGAGTGTTTTTAAAAACATCTTCCTTGATGACTGGCTCGAAAATGCGTTTCAAATCTGCATCGTCCGCATCTATAACTACTATTCCTTCATCGCCAAACAGGGCATTAACGTAGTACCTGGCAGCCTCCGCCAAAGTTTGATGTTTGAGATATGCCTCCTTGAAGAATTCAGGCATACTGATCTCATCAAAAATGGGTTTGATCGAAGCAGGGTCAAATCTTCCTACGGCACCTGTTTGATCGGTATCCCAGGAGAATTTTCTTCCACCATATGTGAAATGGTCGATTTCATCAAAGTCGTGATCTTCTGAGGCCATCCAGTAAACAGGTACAAAGTTGTATTCGGGATAAGTCTCCTTCAATTTCTTGCAGGCATTGATGACCGTGACAATCTTGTATATAAAATAGAGTGGGCCGGTAAAAATGTTTAGCTGATGACCTGTTGTAATGGTAAAGGTGTCAGCACTTTTTAAGTGGTTAATGTTCGCTACTGTAGCTTCGGATGTCTCAAGACCGTCATATTGGTGGGTCAATGCGGAAGAGACTATAGACCGCGTACTCGTTGAAAAAGTTCTGTTTTCTAATTGAGATTTGAATGAGGCTATTTCAGGCGGCAACCCATGAAAAGGCTCGAGCTCTGGCTTTTGGGCGATATAATCGAGAAAGGCCTGTGAGAAACTGTTGGTAGCATCAAAATCAACTTTGCCTAACAGTTGCGCACTGCGCTTTTCTATTGTCATATCCATTTATTGCCGTGATCGGATTTGCCTAAATAAACTAAATAACCTACGATAAGAAAAACAATTTCATATGGATGACCTATCAAATTCAAACGGGTTCCCCATAAAGATCAAATTCTGTAGCATCTGTCACTTTGATAGCCGCAAAATCACCTATTCTAAGATAATGTTTAGTCGCATCTATGAGCACTTCATTGTCCACCTCTGGTGAATCAAATTCGGTTCTGCCAATGAACTGCCCACCTTCTTTTCTATCGATTAACGTCTTAAATGTTTTGCCAACCTTGGCCTCATTTAACTCGCGTGAAATCTGTTCCTGTACCTGCATTACGTGATTGGCCCGTTCTTGTTTCAACTCGTCCGGCACATCATCTTCCATACTGTGTGCATGGGTATCTTCTTCATGGGAATAGGTGAAAATTCCCAATCGATCAAACCTCATTTTTTCCACAAAATCCACCATGTCATTGAAATCTTCTTCTGTTTCACCTGGGTGTCCGGCAATGAGCGTGGTGCGTATAGCAATATCAGGCACCTTTGACCTCATGGTCTGAATCAGCGATTCAGTCTTTTCGCGCGTTGTCCCCCTTTTCATCAACTTTAACATTTTGGAAGAACCGTGCTGTAGAGGGATATCCAAATAATTGCAAATATTTTGTCGTTCGGCCATTACATCCAGAACGTCAAGTGGAAAACCAGTTGGAAATGCATAATGAAGGCGAAGCCAATCAATTCCTTCTACATCGGATAGTCGTTGGAGCAATTCGGCCAGATTCCTCTTTTTATAGATGTCAAGGCCATAAAATGTGGAGTCCTGAGCTATAAGAAGAATTTCTTTAGTCCCATTGCGAGCCAGATTCTTGGCTTCTTGCACCAATTCTTCCATTGGTCTGGAAACATGCTTGCCTCTCATGAGAGGGATGGCGCAAAAGGAGCAAGGCCTATCGCAACCCTCAGAGATTTTCATATAAGCATAGTGATTAGATGTGGTGGTGATTCGCTCACCAACCAGTTCATGCTTATAATCAGCCTTGAATTTTTTTAGAAGTGCTGGCAACTCCATTGTCCCAAAGAAGGAGTCAACTTGTGGAATTTCTTTTTCCAGATCGTCCTTATAACGCTGTGATAAGCAGCCTGTGACATAGAGTTTGTCTATTTGACCGTCAGCTTTTGCATCAGCATAACGCAGAATTGTGTCAATGGATTCTTGCTTTGCGTTATCGATAAAGCCACAGGTATTGACAATGATGATATTGGAGTCATCCTTTTTTGACTCGTGGTCGGTGTTTATGCCATTACCCTTGAGTTGGGTGAGTATAACTTCCGAGTCCACTAAATTTTTTGAACAGCCCAAGGTGACGATATTCACCTTGTCTTTTTTCATTCCCTTCGTCTTCACAGCTTCAAATTTTGCGAAGGCAAAGGTAGGTAAATAATGGGGCGTTGGCTAAATAAAAGTCCCGTACAAATGGTACGGGATCGTTTATAGGAAACGCTTCTTTCTAAAGGTGATTGGCACTACCTCATCGGTAGGCATACCGATTTGATAAAGTTCCCACTCGGCATCGTACTTACCTAAAATCTGGCGGATGCAGTCTACTCTGTCATCGCTTGGGTTGTCACAGTCCGCCCAATGGAATACTTCCACTCGGTAGTTATATGATTTCTTCTCACCATTGATTTTTACTTCTACTTCGATGTCCTGTTCACCGGTAATCTGAGGGATTTGTATCGCTATTGCTGCCATTGATTGTGTGCGTTTATGTACAAATGTTTTCTATCCGCCCTTTTACTTACAATCCTGATGCCAAGCTTGTAATACGTTGTAAATCAATTAATTAAAATTTATGTTGCGATAGCTATGATCGAATTAGGGCAATAGAATGTTCAGATACGTTCAAAATGTGCGAATCTTGCGAAAAGTGATTTTACCACGTTGAGGTTATGTTAATACCCCGCGGCTTGTCCGTCTTTTCTGGACTCGGATGCCCCGTAGTATACTTTGTTTACGGCATCCCACATAATAGCCTGATAGCCGCCATAGGCACCAACATTCCATGAGATTTTATGACCCATTTTCACCAATTCACGGATTACTTCGTAGTCGAACCCCGTTTCAAGTTGCAATACACCGCCATCAGTCATTACACTCCCGGTGGGTTGTGATGAGCCATTGTGTAGGATTCTCGGGGCGTCACCGGCCTCTTGAAGGTTCATACCAAAGTCGATCATATTGATCACGATTTGAGCATGGCCCTGGGGTTGGGTGGCACCTCCCATTAAACCAAAACTGATCCAGGGTTTGCCATCCTTGGTAACAAATGCCGGGATGATGGTATGGAAAGGCCTTTTGTTAGGTTCGAAGACGTTCGCATGTCCTTCTTCCAGAGAAAAGAGTTCGCCACGATCCTGTAAGATGAACCCAAGTCCGGGGGGCGTCATACCACTTCCCATACCCCTGTAGTTACTTTGAATCAGAGAAACCATGTTGCCGTCTTTATCTGCTACCGTCATATAGATAGTGTCACCATCCTTTAAGGCACCGGCAGGATAGGAGCGTCCGGCCGCAGTGGGGCTGATCAATTGCCTTCTCTCAGCCGCATATTGCTCAGAAAGTAATTCTTCGACAGGAGTTTTATAGAAATCCATGTCGGCATAAAACTTTGCCCGATCTTCAAAAGCCAGTTTCTTGGCTTCAGTGAAAGTGTGAACATATTCGCTGCTGCCAAAGCCCATTGACTTTAAATCATAGCCTTCCAGGATGGTGAGCATTTGCAAAGCCGCAATGCCTTGCCCATTGGGAGGTAGCTCCCAAACATCATAACCTCTGTAGTTAACGGATACGGGGTCAACCCATTCCGATTTGTGGTCTGCCAAGTCTTTTTCGGATAAAAAACCACCCAACTGCTGCATATAGTCTGCAATAGTTTTGGCCACCTCACCTTTGTAAAAAGCATCTTTACCACCCTTAGCAATCTTGTCCAAAGTAGCTGCCAGGCCTGGATTTTTGAATATTTCTCCCTTTGCCGGAGTACGGCCATTGGGCATATAGGTCTCTTTAAAGCCGGGAAAGCGTTGAAGGGTCTTCGCCCCTTGCTCCATATACCAGGCAATAAGCTCACTTACGGGGAAGCCATTATTAGCATAATCAATAGCAGGTTGAAGGATTTCCTGCATATCCATAGTGCCAAACTTTCCATGCATTTCAAACCAGCCATCTACGGCACCCGGGACTGACACGGGTAGGGGACCATGAGAGGGAATTTTCTCATAGCCATTCTTTTTAAAATACTCAAGCGTAAGTGCTTGTGGTGATCTTCCACTGGCATTTAATCCATATAGTTTTTCTGTTTTTGCATCCCAGATGATTGCAAAAAGATCGCCCCCAATCCCATTGCCGGTAGGTTCTACCAAGCCTAAAAGTGCATTGGCAGCAATAGCAGCATCAATGGCATTGCCGCCTTTCTTTAGGATGTCCAAAGCTACCTGAGTGGCCAGGGGCTGACTGGTGGCAGCCATACCATGTTGAGCGATGACCTCAGATCTGGTGGCCCATTTTTTTCCTGTAACCCTATCCTGAGCTTGAACCGAAAAAGCAGTTAGACATAAGGCTGCAACTATCAATTTTTTCATCTGGTTTCGTTTAAGTCAGTTGGTGATTTCACTACCACCAAATATCGCTATTCCCTTGATATACAATTCTTTACTAGGGTCAGTACTTGAATCTACGAATTTTCGTTTGTCACTCATACCCCCAAATATACCCGTGGTTTGGAGGTGGATAGTCCAATCTTGTGGCACTCTTATTTTCGATCCCCCGAAGAGGTAAAATACATCGATGACATTTTGGCCCTCTGCCATTTTACTTTGAGTCAAATCTATATTTGAGCCACCACAGATAGCAGTGAGGGTACCCCCTTTGAAATTTTCACTGGTAATCACCTTATCGCCACCGCCAAAGATGGCTGTATCTTCAATTACATCTTTGCCGTCACTTTGATCCTGAAAGTTGATATCGTGATCGGTTTTGCGTGTTCTGCTAATGATGAACGCTCCGATAACGATAAACACCAAGGGCCAAAGGTCACCTATGCTAATATTTACGTTGAGCCATTCTTCCAAACTGAAAACGACCCCGAGACCCAGGAGGATATACCCTGGCTTGTTATTCTCACGGGAGGCGATTAAAACAATACCCAAGGTTATTAAGATGTTTTCCCATTGAAAAATGAAATAGGCTACCTGCCATGGGATGAGCCTCAAGTTATCCAGGAGTAAAACTGCGCCTATACCCACAAAAATGAGTCCGACCAGAGCGCTTCTATTCATGTTGTTCATGAGTTGACTTTTGTTAGACCTTAAATGTAAAAATTAAGGTGCTAAATACAACGGCTATTGGCACAATCAAGTTGATTTGAATTTGAAATCACTTAAATCTTATCTACTTTTGACGTCCTTTTCAATACCACAAAAATGCGCACGTGGCGGAATTGGTAGACGCGCCAGCTTGAGGGGCTGGTGACCTTTGGGTCGTGGAAGTTCGACTCTTCTCGCGCGCACTTGAAGGGGTTGCTTAAACTAAGCAGCCCCTTTTTTGTAGAACTCCTCGTCTGATCTGATTCTTCAATCAAAAAGCCAACACACAATCAAAACTTCTTTTAGAGGGCAGAGAAGTAAATTCTGAGGGAAATGCAAAATTTCCGCTTTTAAGTAGAACATTCATTTTTTGAAGCATACATACATCGCTAATCGGGGTTCCACAACTTTAGATCCAACAACGCCTGATTTAACAATCCTAGTTGAGTCCTTTAAGCCTTCTGATCTGTGCTGTTTTTCAGGCATAAGGGGTTATTCCTTACGATTCTGGTCGAATTTTTTTAGAGTTTTCCATATGTGAAATTGCATTTCACAGCTAAGAATTATTATTACAGGCTCAAATCGGTGATTATAAGCAGTTTATGGGCTGTTTATTTGTAGGAATTTAGATGTTCATTATCTATATTTGATCAGTTACCTAACACCAAAGAACTAACTTATTTTGACTACGCGTCCATTCAGGCTTGGGAGGCTTCTCTCCTGTACTGTAATTGGTGCATTATTTTTGGCCATTTCATTTCACTCAAATGGTCAATCTAGTGCGGCAGCCAATGGCTTCACGCTAGATTTTCTTAAAAAAACCACTTCAGGTTCCGTAAATCAGGTAGCTTCAAACGTTGTAAAAGCAGTAAATCGTTCTGGTCGAACTATCGTTTTCAATTTGGAATTGGCTGGTCCCACAAATTGGAGGAGCCTTGTTGACCCCAAGAAGGTGTTTTCCGTACGTTCAGGCGATTCGCTATTCATCCCCACTCGCATTGTCCCTCCTAAGGACGCCCTAGGTAACGTTAATTATTTTGTGAATGCGTCTGCTTATACAACGGCCGGAGTTCAACTGGCATCAGCACCCTGGTCTATGGAACTGAAGCGGATATCAAGTTGGCAGGCCGATATCTTGAATAAACAGATATTTTTCCCAAGTGATGGGGATAGTACCAGTTTTGAGCTGAATCTGAAGAACTCCGGAAACTCAGCGGAAACGGTAACTGTGCTGATTGCACCTGACTCCAAAGTGCGTGTTTCGGATGCTTTTGGAAACCCCTTTGCCGAAAATACTTTTTCAGCATTGCTGCCTGTTGACGCTGATACTATCATCACCATTATTGCTAGGTTGGGTGAGGATGAGGAGAAAAAGGGCTTTTTTGACTCAAAACCGCTTATTTCTCGAAAAGCAACTATCGAGAACTTGTTTAAGATCAATGTTGGTGTAAAGGACAATGCCGGTGAGCGATCCTGGAGTGGTAGAGTGGATATCAAGAAGCTGAGCGATTCAAAGCAATTTGAAAGCACAGAGGGAAGTTCTACGATTCCGCTAAACGTAGAATTCAACTCTTACAACATCCTTTCGCAATTCACCAATTTCACATTGGATCTCAATGGCGATGTTGACCTGGGAAGGGATAAAAACCTTAGATACTACTTTCAAACCATCATCTCCAATAGTGCTTTTACCGGGACCAAATTTCTCGGATCCTATCGCTTTGCTCAGTATACCAGTCCAAAATTGTTGGTTGCCTTGGGAGACATTGGTCAGAATATGGAGGTGCTGGTTAGTGGAAGAGGAGTACGAGGGTCTTATAAACTTGGTAAGTTTCGGGTTGGTGGAATTTTTACCATGCGTCCCCAAAACGGAAACATTCAAAACGACCTGGTGACTTATGGCACCGAAGTCAGATACATGGCTGGCAATGGTATGCAAGTACAGGTGCAAGGTGTTTATCGCCAAGATGAATTCAATCAAATTGACGGAACCTTGGGTACCGTTAGGTTGGATTACAGATTACCGGGTAAACATATTGTGAGACTTAAAGCAGGTTTTTCAAACGAGAGTCACAAGACATCCACCCCCTTTGGCACCACAGGTTTTGGGTTGAGTGCCAGGTATTCCGGTACTGTAAAGGGTGTTGTTATTAGCTCTCAGGTCAGATACAATAGTTCAAATTACCTTTCCCAGTATAGAGGGGTTACCTCTTTGAATACCAATTTCCGTTATGATTTGGGTGGTGAAAGACATGTTGCTTTTAGGGCAAATTTGAATACAAGAGTCGCTGAAATATACAGTAAAGGCTTTTTGTTCCCGGTTAACAAATACAAGAGGAGTACCTATGAAGCCCGTTACGGTTGGAAATCCGAGGCGGGGAATTTCATAGCCTTCCCAAGAGTTCAAGATGATGAGGTTTTGGGACTAAGGACCTTGACCTATGGAGCCGGTATCACATTTTCAACTAACAATAGCTCGAGCGTGCGGTTGTTTACCCGCTTTTTCACTGGAATGGTAAAGGCCAAGGATTTCGATATCAAGCCTTATTTGGTGACCAGATTGGAAAACTCTCTGCGATATAAGAATCTGAATGTCACAGCCCGTTACTATTACGGCCCATTCAATGTGCTGGACAATCTGAGAGTGATTGAGGATGGGATTACACCACAATCCATCTTTATTTCGGGTTTTGCGACATTCAATTTCAAAAAGGCCCGAATTTCTTTGAGACCCCTTTTGAATACCGCATTCGAATCTCTTCTGGCAAGATGGAGGTTTAACTTTTCTCCAGTCATGACCTATTATTCCAAAAAGGGAATGGAATTCACCCTGAGTATGGAAATGCTAAGTTTGAATCAGGGAGAGAGTCCGTTGAATCTGGGTTTTGGAGATAATGCTTTTAACACATTCTCTCAAACCAATTTTTTCCTGAGAATGGGAGTTAAAAAACAATTCAACCTGCCTAAACCAGGTAACAAGAACTATGAACTTGAAGTCGTAGTCTTTAAAGATCTTAATGGCAACAACCTAAGGGATAAGGGAGAAGCTTTTGTAAGCAATGCACTAATTACGGTAAATGGAGAGACCCTTATGACGAATTCTGTAGGATCTGTTTTTTTTAGAAATTTGATCACAGAGCGCTATGAGATTAAGAGCCGTTTACTGACAAGCCTTGATGGCTGGTTTAAGACTGGAGACGTTTCAACGGTTTTGGATAAGGACAAGACCGTTTTCATTCCATTAAAGCGAGGTGCGCAGATCAACGGAAAAATAACGCTACAGCGTGCACAATTTTCATCCGTTGGAGAAAATGGCATGGATCTGTCGAGGATACGTGTAACAGTACAAGACAAAGATGGTAACACCTATGAAGGTCTGACCGGAAAGGGAGGAGACTTCAGGATTTATGTGCCTTTCGGACAATACACGATCAGAGTTAATCAAAACGCGGTAGATCAGCAATTTGAATTTGCTCAACCTTCGTACACATTGGGGATAGATAATTCAGATATGAAATATGAGGTGACTTTTTACCTGATTGAAAAAAGGAGGAAGGCCAACATTAGAAATTTCAATAAAGACAAAGACAAATAACAATCGACAGTGGGACTAATCAACAACACAATGAATCGAATTTATAAAGCAATGCGAATCTTAGGCCTGGTGCTTCTCATAGGAATGGCAGCTTTTGAGAGCCAGGCGCAGAAAATCTCGGCATCACCTACTCGGCTTAATTTTAAAGTGAGCCCTGGTGCTACTGGCCGAGCCAGAATAACTGTTACCAATAACGCTGCGCAGAAACATGCGTTCCAGGTGGATTTTGGTGATTTTGACGCCACAAGGGCAGGAAAGAGTAAATTTTTGGAAAAGGGTCAAACCCCGCGTTCAAATGCCGATTGGCTTAGCGCAACTCCGGCATTCTTTGAATTAGAATCAGGGGAAGCGCAGGAAATTGAGCTTGTAATGGACGTTCCAACAGATTCTACCGCTTTAATGGCCCGTTGGTCGGTAGCCTACATACGGCTGGCTGAAGAACGGCAGGGGCAGCAAGAAGGCGAGGATGGTTTAATCATTAATCTGAATCAGTCATATCGCTTTGGAGTCTATATATTCCAAACACCGCCCAGCGCGACATACTCAATGGGAGAGGTGATAGGCTTCAATTATGCAGATGACTTTTTGGTAATGAAATTGAGAAACATAGGTGAAACTTTCTTGAAATGTAATTCCTATGCTGAACTCACCAGCTTAACCACTGGGGAAACAAAGCGGTTAAGTGCCAAGAGTTTTACCGTATTACCAGCGAGCAATCGTGATGTGACATTTCAGATACCAAGAGATTTCCCACCGGGCAAATACTCCGTTTTAGGGGTGTTGGATTATGGAAATCGAGACGAAGTTGCAGCAGCTGAAATTGAAATTGATATACTCGAAAGGGGTAATTAGTAGAAAATAGAAAATAAATAAATTAATGAAATGTGCTTTAATTGATCGGAATGAGGGGATTGGAGAAAAAAAACACAAGTTTTTTTCGAGGAATATTTTTATATATGAAAATAAGTACATACATTCACGTGTCGAAACTTTTAACCTAAACATTTATACTCATGAAAAAAGTTCTTAGACTAAAGGCTCTTGCCGTAGCGGCATTAATAGCCTTCACATTTGCAAACAATGCAGATGCACAAGTATTGCCAGACGATAATGAATTCGTCTACGTTGCCATGGACCTTCAAGGTGTTTTGGACCTTACACTTTCAACAGACCCTAATGTGGAGTTTTCTTTTAATAGCATTCCAGACTATGAGAATGGTATTATCAAACCGAACGTTACGGAATTGAGAGTTGAATCTACTGTTCCTTGGGATCTTTATGTACAAGCAGAGACTACTAACTGGGCTCAGTTACAGTCATTTTCAACTGCTGGTACGTCTACAGTTCCTTCAACGCTTTTAGAAGTAAGAGTGATTGATGGTGCTGGAAGCTCCGCCTTGTCAGCGTTTACTCCGTTGACAGATACAAGGTTAGATATCGTAGGTACAGTTGCAGCCGGTGACGGAATCGCTTCTGGATCATTCCTGACTACGCCAAGTTCACATTTCTTTAGAGTTGACTATAGAATTGTGCCTACTTTGACGGCTCAGTATCAAGCTGGTTACTATGGCTTGAACGTGATCTATACGTTGGCAGAAGACTTATAAGAATTATCATTTACTAAGACGTAGTAAATAAGTTAGTTCGATTTATGTTGATTGGTAAAAGGGGTAGTTTTATGACTACCTCTTTTTGTATTTATTTTATAACTTTGACCATGCTAAGAAGCCTAGGCTTCATATTGCTGTTTGCCCTATCACCCTCTTATGTTCTGGCCCAAACGCTGGATATTACCATGACAAGAGGGACGATGCTTGATTTTACCTTTAATACAATACGCCAATACAATAATGGTGTGATCATGGCAAGTGCTTCAGAGTTCCAAATTGAATCAACTGCAGAATGGGATTTATATGTGGGCACTCAGACCACTACCCCCGGTGAATGGGACGTGTTAAGTGCCTATTCAAGTGCAGGTACTAACGTAGTTCCCGTAAGCATTTTGGAAATAAGGGCTGTCAGCCCAGGTGGCACTTCTCAGCAAAGTTCATTCTTCCAATTGCAGGACAATTCATCCCCGATATATCTTATTGGTTCAGGAGCTGATGATCCATTAACGAGTTCAGGCATAGGCACCAACGACCCTGGTAATCCGCAAACTGACCCTTTCACACACAAATTTCGCATTGATTACCGGCTAACGCCCACAATTGCCTACACTCCCGGTGTATATAGTCTAACCATCGTCTTCACGGTGGCTGAGGACTTATAATTTTTCCTACTTCTGTTTTCTCGGTTTATTTATCTTCTAACTTCGCATGAAACCTCAATTTGAGCTATGAGTATTAATGTCGATTTATTAAGGGAAGTATGTGAAGTGGCCGGTGCGCCAGGCTTTGAATCCAGAGTTAGGGCTATTGTGCTTAGAGAAGTTACTCCACTCGTGGATGAAGTTTCTGTTGACAATATGGGAAACGTCATTGCCTTGAAAAAGGCTTCGGACAATGCTGGTGGCAAAAAAGCGATGGTGGCTGCCCACATGGATGAAATTGGCTTTATAGTTTCACATATTGACGACAACGGCTTTGTCCGTTTCCACACTTTGGGTGGCTTTGATCCTAAGACGTTAACAGCACAGCGGGTGATCATTCACGGCAAAGAGGATGTAATAGGCGTGATGGGCTCTAAACCCATTCATGTGATGACAGCCGATGAGCGCAACAAAGTCGCCAAAGTATCGGATTATTTTATTGACCTGGGTCGAACTAAAGAAGAGGTTGAAAAAATGATTTCAGTTGGGGATCCGATTACGCGAGAGAGGGAACTGATTGAGATGGGCGATTGCGTGAATTGTAAATCCATTGACAACCGCGTATCTGTGTTTATCTTGATAGAGACCCTAAGAAACATGAAGGATACTCCTTATGATGTCTATGGTGTTTTCACCGTCCAGGAAGAAGTAGGGATTAGAGGAGCAAATGTTTCGAGTCATACCATTAACCCGGACTTTGGTTTTGGTTTGGATACCACAATTGCTTTTGACCTGCCAGGTGCGCAACCGCATGAAAAAGTTACATCGCTTGGTGAGGGCACCGCTATCAAAATTATGGACGCGTCAATTATTTGTGATTATCGCATGGTGACATACATGAAGGAGGTCGCGGATAAAAATGAAATAAAGTGGCAGCCTGAGATTCTGACAGCAGGAGGAACGGATACAGCGGGAGTACAAAGAATGGGAAAAAACGGGGCTATTTCAGGAGCAGTCTCTATTCCTACAAGACACCTGCATCAGGTTATAGAAATGGCCCATAAAGATGACATACAGGCGTCTATTGACTTACTTATTGCATGTCTGGAAGGATTGGATAAGTATGACTGGGCACATCACTAGTTCTTACCTAGTTTGAAGCCCAAGTAGGCCAGTGCCATTCCCACGGCAACACTTAATCCTATATATATAAAGGCAGAGCCTGCTTTACCTTGCGTAAGCAAAGTATTTCCTTCTTGCGCAAAAGTTGAAAAGGTGGTGAAGCCTCCACAGAAGCCAACAATCAAAAGGAGTTGAAGCTGTTCAGAGATCAGCTTTTCCTTTGATGCCCAGCTAATAAGAAAGCCGACCAAAAAACAGCCTAGCGCATTTACCAGGAAGGTACCATATGGATAGGCGTTTGGAAAATTCTTATGTATAGAGGTTTGAATAAGGTACCTCAACACTGATCCTGCAGCACCACCAATGGCGATATAAATTAGGTTGCGCAGCATTACTCTTTCACCTGTTTTTTAGGTGCTTTTTTCTTTAAGTACCGAATCACTTTGTCGTAGTCGCTGTTCTCCTGATTCGAAATTTTGACATAACCTTTCGTCACAAATACAATCTTGAGTTGCCGGAATTCAGTCTTATTAGTAGTGACAATGGTCTCTTGCCAGGCTCCAAGATTTTTAACCTCTTGAACGGATTTGAAAAATCGGAAGGGATAATAGATATGAAATTTATTGTCTCCAATCTTCAACACCTTATAGTTGAAAAGTAACTTGTGGAGCATTAGGGAGGTGGTCAATAATAATAAGCCAATGACGATGTAGCGCCATGTTTCAGGTGACTCCAACCCTTGCAATTGATTGACAAAATAAAATAGCCCGATCAATACAATCACCGTGAATACTCCCAGTGAAAAGATGGTTTTACGCTTGGGTTTTGAAACAATCATAATTTGCCGCTAAGTAATCAAATCTTGGCGGAAATCCGAAACATGAGCAATTACTTGTGGAAAGAAAGCCCTGAACTCTGCTTCGAAGGCCGAATAGTTTTGAGTCAAATCCTGAATTGATTCATCCATTTTAGAGTCGAACTTGGTTCTTCTGGACATTCCTGCCAGAGCTCTTTGTATGCCTTCCATTCGAGCATAGCCAAGGAGCCAGTTGCCTTTGACCATATAGGGCAGCATATGCTGCGCTTTAGGTGGCATATGCTCTATATAGTTATTCAGTCCGTCAAAGTGTCGTTCAGTAAAAGCTTGCAATGGCTCATCGTGGTAATCGGAAAAGTTCCTGGCTAAAAAGTGGTCATAATACATATCCACAATCACACCGGAGTAGTGACGGTACTTTTCTCGCAACTTATCCTTGCTTTGGGCAACAATCTTATGGTTGTCAGTATATCGATCTATCTCTCGATGTAGAATGATGCCATCAGCTATCCTTTTCGGGTGATCTTTAAATTGATTACCCTTAACGAAGTCTCCCAAAAAATTACCAATGGCCAGTTCCTTATCTTCTCCTGATAAATAAAGGTGTGCAAGGAAGTTAATGCTCGTAGAGTTGAGTGAATTGGAAATTACCCATAATCACCCAGAGAACGACTATTTCTTGAAGAATTTCTTGACATCCAAATAGTCAAGGAAGTAGACCAGTCTGACGGTGAAAGTGTCAAAATTGTCAGCGCCAAATGTGTCTCCGAAATTATTAAAGAAATTCAAGTCGGTTTCTTTGTTGTCAGTGGCAATCGAACGTTTCCAAACAACTCTGATTTCAGACCCTGGTGAAAATTGCCAGTTGTACTCCATGTCGATGTTGAATGTGTTGAAGTTTCTATCGTGGGACTTCTCTCCAGTGTCTCCGTCAATTCCTGTGTAGTTGGTGTCGATCAGCACATTTTGATCTGTCAACTCCCAAAACTTCTTATACTCCACACGACTCCAATAATGTCTGGCTCTCATGGTTAACCCCATTCTATTTGTGAAGATATAGTTGCCCTGTAGCGTATTAGTCAAATTCTTGACGTCTCTTGTACCAAAAACCACTTGCTCCAAGTCACCGGTAACATCATCATAAAGTCTTGTGGCGTAACCTCTTTGATTTATTCTGTTATCCATATTGACCTCATGTTCGATTTCAAGTCGTTGCCCAACTCTTAATCGGCCCTTGATCCTGAAATTTCTTTCATTCTGGTTCCACTCTGGTCTTGACGTGAATCTTAGGCGACTTTCAATTCGAAAAGGCTTTCTCCCATCAGAAAAGACATTGAGACTATAACTGTGTTTGGCTGGCCTCTTGAAAACATAGTCATCCACACGGGCCTCAAAGAAGTCATTTTGCGCTTTTGGGTTGAAACCAATATCAACCCACATGAACCAAAAGTTTTTCAACTGTCCATTGGCATTCAATTTTAGTTCTAAATCAGCAAACTGATTTGGTTTGTAGAGCTCTCTATGTTCCACTTCCAATCTCAGGCGATAGTTATTGAACCAGCCTTGCGGCCTGAACTGTTGGTATTCGATGTTTAATTGGTTTTCAACATTGTTGGCTCTCCTTAAAAAACCAAGGTCGTTAATTTGATAGGTATCGGACTCAAGTTGTCTGGAAACTCCATAGCGCCATTTACCACTCACCTTACCGACTTCAAAGTTATACTTATGGCCAGATGAAACATCGGTTCCTCCTCCTTCGGTTTCATCGTTTCTCTCAAGAACCTGGCTATAGCCTGCAAAACCTGAGAATCGCCATTTTAAAGCCTTATCATGTATCCTAAAATTAATACCGGATACATTTGCATCGTCAGCGGCTTTTGCTCTTAGTACGCTCGTATTGGTGAAGGTGATACTTGAATTGTTCTTAAGATTTTGATCAAGAACAAGCACATTAAAGTTGGTCATTGGATCGGCCTCGACATCTCGAGATAGACCTGTAACTTCATCTTCAACAGTCACATAGGTTTTGTCAGTAACTGCATTAAAAAAGCCTATTCCCAAACCGCCATTAGTTCTACCGGTAACTTTGGTTGCGTTTATTAGCTGGGCTGCAAGTGGTCTGGCTATGATATTTTCATCGTCTCCAATATCTCCGGTGATGTTGCCAAAGGCCCTTCCTATTCTTCTTGAATAGAACAATCCCGCCTTGTTAAACAATTGAACACCTTCGGTGAAAAACTGCCTATTTTCATCAAATCGGACTTCAAAGGGGCTAAGATTTAAAACCTGATTATCGGATCGAACTCCGGAGAAATCCGGTATCAGCGTCATGTCTAATGTGAATGCGTCATTAATGCCGTATTTCACATCCATTCCCCCATTTAATTGTGGTGTCACAAAACCTGCTGACGTAGACCTGCTTACAACGGTAGACATATATGGATAAAAGAAGAGTCTGGTAGGAGTCTGGATGTTTTTAATATTCTTAACCTGGCCTGCCTGATTTAGAGTCCCTGTCACTGAGGGATCGATTGGATTCCAGGTCATAGTTTCATTGATAACCCTACTTGACCTTTCAAAATTTATGGCCCAATCTTGAATGTCAGAAGATCTGAACCTCAACACTGCGTACGGAATTTTCATTTCTACAGTCCAATGATCCTCATGGATTTTTGTGTTAGACAGCCAAACTGCATTCCAGTTACTATCACCACGGCTGCGGCCACCCCCGCGCCCACTGCTGGAGCCGGAATACAATACATCTCTCTGAACTCCTGCTGAAGTCACAAAAAGTCCGGTACCGCTAAGCCCCGCATTGTATGGGTCTATGGTTACACCAAAGTAATCAGCATTCCCACCCTCATCTCGATTTGTCAGAAGATTAAAGATATCCTCTTGCTTTTCATAAAGTTTTGCCGCGATATAAATCGCTTCATCATCATAACGGAACCAAACCTGAGTCTGTCTGGATGAAGGCTCACCGGGATTTGGCCTACTTTGCACAAAATTCTGTATGGGTGATTCCGTACACCAGTCAGCCTCGTCCAACACACCATCTATTTTGAAATTGGTGGTAGTCCTTTCTGCTTCGAATGATTTTTTTGTATTCTGAGAGAAAACCGGGCTTAGAATGCCCACGGAGAGTAGTATTGTAAAAACGATCTGTTTCAAACCTATTTGCTTATTCCTTTTGACCAACTTAAGATGAAAGCTTTTTGTTGCACAAAGGTGAACAAAAGTAGTCTATAGGGGCCTATAAATTATCTTAATGCCTCAAAATGGTGTATGAGTGGTACGCTGAATGTCAACTTTGGTCGATTAGCTGACGAATTATATTTTGACTCAGGCCTGAATGACTCTATAAGATTCTAAGATAATCCTGTAAAACCCTCTAATATTTTGATAATCAAGCAAATAACCAATTCTTAACGAAAAGATCATTTAAACAGAGTAATTCTTTGGAGTCTATCCCAATGCGCATAGTTTTGGGAAATTTCATCTACATGGATGTTTACGGCAAAGCCCTGAAAGACTACAGTCAAGGATCGGAGCACTCCTTACTTTTGAACAACAATTATGGTGACCCTGAAGAAATGCCGGTTTGGTATCTTTTCAGGGAATATGAAGATATGCCGGATATGGAAAAGATGGCTTTAGCAGTGTGTGAGGGTCATGTTTTGGATGTTGGGGCAGGTACCGGTGCGCATGCCTTAGCCTTGCAACAGTTAGGACATCAAGTAAAAGCAATCGACATATCGAAAGAGGCTGTTGAAATAATGGGCGAGAGTGGTGTGAAGACAACGCAACAAATCGACTTTTTTGACCTCAAAGGTGAAACATTCGATACCATAATAATGCTTATGAATGGCATTGGCTTTATTGGGAAGCTTGCTTGCTTCCAGGAATTCCTGGTTCAGGCCAAAAAATCGCTAAATCCTGACGGTCAGTTGATTTTTGATTCCAGTGATATCGCTTATCTATATGAAGGTGCCGAATTACCAAAGGACAAGTACTATGGCGAAATCAATTATCAATATGAATACCTGGGGCAAAAGGGCCCTTGGTTTGATTGGGTGTATATAGATTCGGAGACCTTGACAGAACAGGCAGAGATAGCCGGTTGGCATGTCTACTTCCTCCATAGAGATAATACTGACCAATACCTCGTAAGAATGATTCCGAAATAGCTCATCTCTTTTTGTATATTTCAAATTCAATCTATTTTAGCGTGAGTTCGGTTTAAGAAAGTCGTCATGCCGGAAAAATTGTCCATAATTTTCCATATGGACTATTTTATCCGGTATCTCAAAGCTTCAAATCGTTGAGATTCCGGATATTTTTCTTCCTTTTAAAATATTGAAAGAAAAATTCCGGAATGACGTTCAGATGGGTCTTTTGACAAAACCTTATCCCGAACTCACTTTATTTTAACTCAGACACATGAAAATACTAAGATCAATTGCATGCCTCATTTTTATTCTGGTGGCTAATTCTGCCTTGGGGCAACGAACAATTTTACATTGTGGCAAACTGATAGATGGTAAATCAGATCAGATGGTTACGCAAATGTCGATTGTCATAGAAGGTAATAAAATTGTATCAATTGATAAAGGTTATACCCGGGGAGCCAGCGGAGATAATGTCATAGACCTTAAAGACAAAACCGTTATGCCGGGACTTATGGACATGCATGTGCACATTGAAGGCCAGACTAGTCCAACACGATATGTAGAAAGCTTTACGCTTAACCCTGCGGATATTGCCTATAACGCGCAAGGTTATGCGGAAACCACTTTAATGGCTGGTTTTACTACGATTAGAGATTTGGGTGGAACCGGTGTAAATATAGCGCTAAAGAAGGCCATCAATGCAGGTAAGGTGATAGGTCCAAATATCTATACGGCCGGCAAAACTATTGCAACTACAGGAGGACATGGTGATCCCACCAATGGCTGGAAAAAAGAATTGATGGGCGATCCGGGACCGGAGGATGGTGTAGTAAATAGTGAAGCGGAAGCTCGAAAAGCAGTGAGACAGCGCTATAAAGACGGTTCTGACGTAATTAAAATTACAGCTACAGGTGGCGTATTGAGCGTGGCCAAAGATGGCCAAGGGCCCCAGTTCAAAGCTGATGAGCTGAAAGGCATTATAGAAACTGCTAATGAATATGGTTTTGTCACTGCTGCCCATGCGCATGGAGATGAAGGCATGCGCAGAGCGGTCGAAGCGGGTATTAGTTCTATCGAACATGGCACATTTATGTCTGATGAAACCATGAATCTGATGATTCAAAAGGGCACCTACTATGTACCCACGATTTCAGCCGGAAAGTTTGTGGTTGAGAAGGCTAAGATTCCTGGATTTTTTCCGCCTGTAGTGGCCAGAAAGGCCCTGGAAGTTGGTCCCAAAATCCAGGGAACCTTTCAAAAAGCCTATGCCAGGGGGGTAAAAATTGCCTTTGGAACAGACGCTGCTGTTTTTCCGCATGGTGACAACTGGAAAGAATTTGGCTATATGGTTGAGGTAGGTATGAAGCCCATGGAAACCATTAAATCAGCCACAATGAGTGCTGCTCAATTGTTGAGAATTGACGACCAATACGGCTCTTTGGAAGCCGGTAAAATTGCGGACATCGTGGCCGTGGATGGAGACCCAATTCGTGATATTTCCGTTATGGGAAAAGTGATCTTTGTAATGAAAGGAGGGACCATTTTCAAAGGTGGCCTTCAAGGTCAAGCCCTTGGAACCAGGCGCTAGTCATATTTGAACCCGTTTTATCAAAAGTTCAAACCTATAAAGTGCCATTGGTGCAATATCAAAGTATACACTGTGCCTGAGAGTACAAATACAGAAAGATAAATTCTTGAACCCAACACGCCTTCCTTGTTGTTCCAGACTTTGAAAAGTCTGTAGATCAGCACTACCAGAACTACAGGGATGAGGTAACTGAACACCTGTAGGAAAACTATAGACTGTGGAACACCAAATATCAAATCATTCCCCACCTGAAAGAGTTGCAGGAACATGAGTACACTAATGAGAATCAAAAGTGTGAATGCGATTGTGGTCAGTCTTGTGGCAGTTTTAAAGCTCTTATTTTCAAAGAATTGGGGATTGTTCTTCCTCTTAACCAAGACAACCAACCAGGCCAAGGGAAATAGCAAATAGGTAAGATTGAAAAAAGGAAACAAGGCTGCCAGTTCATTAAGAAAATAGACCGTACTGTGCCATGGCACTTTATCAAAAGTCATAGGAATGCTGAAACCTCCTATGTTGATGTTGCGATGCATTCTCGAAATGGTGTTGCCATTCTTTTCGTACACCAGATACAACTCAGGTTCAACCGTGTTTTGAAAAATAAGCTCATCGATGGGTTTATAGTACTGCCATTGACCATTGTGAAAAATAGCAAGTGCACTATCCCGAACATTGTGAATTGTGGCATTCCCTTGAAACAGTGCAAACATATCTTCAATGGTATTTCTGTTATATCTGTTGGCTCTGAAATCTCCTGAAAATTCAGATAGATCAGTTTTCGAAACCACGGGTTGGAATCCATCGGTCTGCCTTGGAAAAAATTCGTCTTTGAAAGGCTGAACAAAATCCTCGAGAAAATTGTCAGTCTCTGTATTTACGGCCACAAACATGCCAAAATTGTATTGTGGAAATAAAACCACAAAGGACAAAAATCCGGGGATATTCCCACCCTTTCCAACTCCGACATGACCATTGAAATTCTGAACTTCTATGCCATAAGCATGGCCGGTCAATAGAGGGTGCGGTGTGAATTGCTCAATTTTTAATAATTCATAACTGGTTGAGCTTAGCAAACGAGCATCCTCCTTCAATAAGGCTTGGGTGAACTTTGAAAGATCCGACCCCGTTGCTGAAATGCTACCTGCCGGAGTCACATGCCTTGGAAGAGGCTTGACAAAATTAAAATCTTCACGTACCTGATAGCCCATTGCAAAATCTTGCTCGTCCTCCGCTGGAACGTGATAGGTAGCCGAAGTCATACCCAGCATGTCCAATATTTCAGATTGAACATAATCCTGAAATTTGAGGCCACTGCTTAGTTCAACCAAATGACCAGCCAAGCCGAACCCATAGTTAGAATAGCTGATTTCTTTACCGGGTTCTGTATAAGTACTTGGCATGCTTTTTTTGAGGTGTTCCCCAAGGATCTCCACGGTTTCAACATCTCTTGTGGCATATCCAATAAGCCTTTCGTTAAAGCCCGCGGTGTGAAGCAAAAGATCATTTAAGGTAACAGGCCTTTCATTGGGAGTGCTGATCTTAAATTCTGTAAGGTAGTCATTCACATCTCGGTTTAAATCGAGACGGCCCTTTTCCACTTCTTTCAAAACCGCAATTGCCGTAAATAATTTACCAACCGACCCTAATTGAAATCGAGTGTTTTCAAAATTGACCGGAGTGTTAACGGCCACGTTGGAAAGCCCATAAAATCCCCGATGAACAACCGAGTCATTATGGATAATGCCAATGACCCCACCAGGAACAAGTTTGTCTTTAATCCCTTGAGCAAACAGTGAATCAATGAACCCTGACATTGACTTGGACTTCAATTCAAAATCCTGAGAAAGCACTGGGTTGATGAAAAAGATCCCCAGAAAAAACACCATTAAATATCTCATATACTTCATTTGGACAAGTTTACGGCTATATGCAGGATACCTCTGAGTTTTGGTGAATGGGCTTTGCCTGAATTGTAATAATGGCAAAACTTAGGAGAATTGCTTTCGAAATTCGCTTGGCGTGGTTTTGGTGATTTTCTTAAAAGCCGCATTGAAAGCGGAAGAAGAATTGAACCCCGCGCTTTGAGCAATATAGAGCAAGGTTAGGTTATGATTGCCCGGATTTTGAAGCAATGTCTGGGCTTCTTTGACTCGCCATTCATTTACAAAGTCATTATAGTTGACACCTAATTGGTTGTTGATGGCTTGGGAAATGTAAGTAGATGAAATAGCTAGTTTGGAAGAAAGAAGTGCCAAAGTCAGTGTTTGATCCGTATAGACTTTTTGTTTTTCAAAAAGACTTTTAATTCTCGAAACAAGATCACTTTCACCCGAAGCAGAGAGCCCCGAGGAGGCATATTTTTCAATTTCACTTTCTTTAAAAAAAGACTCTTTTGAAACCAGTTTTATGGTGAGATACAGCAGTAGACTACTCATCAAAACAGTGTTGATGATACCGGTATACAAATCAAAGGAGAAGAAATACCTGTAGATATCGAAGACCCACATAAAAGTGAAAAGTAGAAACAAAGCAAATAGTGGCCGGAAATAATTGCTCCCCAAATTCAACTTGAGCCGCATTCGATGAGACCATAAAAGGCGAATTATAAGTACCAGGTAAATTCCCTGTTGTAATCGTCTTATCCCTCCAAAAATTAGAGAATCAACGTGAGTGCCGCTGAACATTATATCCAGATACTCAATTTTCACAACCTTGCTAGAAAGAAAAAGAGGAATGAAATACAGGAAGGTCAATAGCCCCGGTAGGAAGTGTAAAGCCGTTAACCATGTGAAGGTCTTTTTTGGATTGAAATAGTAGTACAAGGCCAGGAATAGAGCGGGGCCAAAAGCCAACACCAGAAACGTATTTATTCGAAGTAGATGCACGAAATCAAAAATATTTCTGGTTTGATAGAGTAGGCCGTAAAGAATTTCAATCCCCATTATTATGAGTATCATAAGGAAGAAAATTCGTGATAGGGATTTGCGCTGACCGCTTTTCAGCAAAGCCATGGTAAGCAAGGCAGATTGGCCTATGCCCAAGGCAAATAAATAACTGAAATAACTACTTTGAATTTCCATAATGATAACTCAACAGCGAAAGCACATTACCAAAATGTTCTATGGCTTCCATCAAATCAGAAGGGACTTCCAGGCCGTGCATTCTGCTCATTAACAATCCAAATACTCCATTAAGACAAGCCTGAATTGGATCGTTAATTAAGCCATCAGAGGCTTGAATTGACGACCTGATAAATGGTCGGGCAGCATTAAAAACAGCCCTATAATCCTCATCGTTTATCTGAAGACTCAGGCTGAGGTCAGAAAGTTGCCTGACGATCTCCTGAACCTCCAATAGGTGCCCTTCCTTTTCTAGCTTTTCCTGGACCATATTGTTGATAGCATCCTGGTACCAGGTCAACAGTTTTTCTTTCCCTGCCGCGTTAAGACTTTCACTTGGAATTTTGTTAACGACATGAGTTTTTATCTTATCAATATCCAAGTCAAAGTTCCTGATTAGAACCTCAGTTTGATACATATAAATGATGTACTCAGAGATGTTCTCCTGCTTTTTCTTTTCGGCCAATAGCATGACACAAAATTAATGGTTCCGGCCAAAATGTAAGTGAACCAGATTTTTCTATTTTTGCAGTTCTTTTGGAGACTATGGAGCGTTTTAGGAATTTCTGCATCATTGCACACATCGACCACGGCAAAAGCACCCTGGCCGATAGACTGTTGCAATTTACCGGCACGGTCGCAGACCGTGACATGCAGGATCAGTTGTTGGATAATATGGACCTGGAAAGGGAGCGTGGCATCACGATTAAGAGTCATGCCATCCAAATGAAATACAACTATAAGGGAGAGGAATACACACTCAACTTAATAGACACTCCCGGACACGTGGATTTTTCCTACGAGGTTTCAAGATCCATAGCCGCCTGCGAAGGTGCTCTATTGATTGTAGATGCATCACAAGGCGTGGAGGCTCAGACCATTTCGAACTTATACCTGGCACTCGAACACGATTTGGAGATTATTCCGGTGCTTAACAAGATTGACCTTCCCGGTGCCATGCCGGATGAAATGACCGACCAGGTGGTAGAACTACTGGGCTGTTCTCCTGATGACGTTATTCACGCCAGTGGCAAAGAAGGATTGGGAATAGATAAAATTCTTGAAGCCATTGTGGAGAAAGTACCAGCACCGCAAGGGGATCCTGAAGAACCGCTTCAGGCCATGATTTTTGACTCGGTATTCAATTCTTTTAGAGGGATTGAGGTAATCTTCCGAGTTTTTAACGGCTCCGTAAAAAAAGGGGACAAAGTAAAATTTGTCAATACTGGTAAAACCTATGATGCCGATGAAATTGGCATACTCAAGCTCAAGCAAGAACCTCAAAAAGAGATTGGCGCTGGAAACGTGGGTTATCTTATTTCCGGTATCAAAGTGGCCAAGGAGGTGAAAGTAGGGGATACCATCACGCATGTGGATAGACCCACAAATAAGATCATCAAAGGATTCGAGGATGTGAAGCCCATGGTTTTTGCTGGAATCTATCCGGTTGAAACATCAGAATATGAAGAACTGAGGGCTTCGATGGAAAAGCTCCAACTAAATGATGCTTCTCTGGTTTGGGAGCCTGAAACTTCAGCGGCTTTGGGCTTTGGCTTTCGCTGCGGATTTCTAGGGATGCTTCATTTAGAAATTGTTCAGGAAAGGTTGGAAAGAGAGTTTGATATGACGGTGATCACGACTGTTCCATCGGTTCAGTTTCATGCCATACAAACAGACGGAAGCACCGAGGATATCAATGCCCCCTCAGAGATGCCAGAACCGAATACAATTTCTCACATTGAAGAGCCTTTTATACGGGCACAAATCATTTCAAAAGCCGAATATGTAGGTCCGATTATCGGACTATGTATGGATAAAAGAGGTGTCATCAAAAACCAGATATACCTGACCTCAGACCGTGTTGAATTAACGTTTGAAATGCCCCTGGCTGAAATTGTTTTTGACTTCTTTGATAAGCTCAAAACCATTTCCCGTGGCTATGCTTCTTTGGACTATGAATTGATAGGATTTGTTCGTTCAAATATGGTGAAGTTAGACGTGCAATTAAATGGTGATAAGGTAGATGCCCTTTCGGCTATTGTGCATAAAGACAAAGCCTATGAGTGGGGTAAGAAACTTTGTGAGAAACTAAGAGAATTGGTACCTCGACAAATGTTCGAAATTGCTATTCAAGCCGCTATTGGTAATAAAATTATAGCACGAGAGAGTGTAAGAGCCTTGAGAAAGAATGTACTTGCAAAGTGTTACGGAGGTGATATAACACGTAAAAGAAAGCTCCTCGAAAAGCAGAAAAAAGGTAAAAAGAGAATGCGTCAGGTAGGCAATGTGGAAATACCACAAGAGGCCTTTATGGCGGTGTTAAAACTTGACTAAATAAACAACTATGTCGTATCAATTACTGGACGGAAAAAAAACTGCACAATCGATCAAAGATGAATTGGCAGAGAAGGTAAAAGGTATCAGCTCATCAGGTGGTAAAGTACCCCATTTGGCAGCAGTGTTGGTGGGTGAAGATGGAGCTAGCAAAACCTATGTGAATGCCAAAGTGAAGGCCTGTGAACAGATAGGCTTTGGCTCTACCTTAATTCACTTGTCGGAGGAGGCCTCAGAAGCAGAAGTTTTGGCTGTTGTGAACAAGCTTAATGACGATCCGGATATAGATGGTTTCATTGTGCAGGTACCATTGCCAAAGCAGATTGACGAACAGAAAGTAATTGAGACCATCCTGCCTGAAAAAGATGTGGATGGATTCCATCCTTCTAACTTAGGTAAGATGCTCCTTGACCTTCCAACCTTACTTCCCGCCACACCAAAGGGGATGATGTTGTTGATGGAAAGGAATGGGATTGAGACCAGCGGAAAAAATTGTGTCGTAATTGGCAGAAGTCATACGGTTGGTACACCTATTAGTGTGTTGATGTCCAGGAACAGTAACCCCGGCAACGCAACGGTAACCTTATGTCACAGCCGAACTCAGAATTTAGCAGAGATCGCGAGCACCGCAGATATTTTGATAGTGGCCATTGGGAGAGAAGGTTTCGTGTCGGCTGATATGGTCAAAGAAGGAGCCGTAGTAATTGATGTAGGAATACATCGAGTGCCATCTGATCAAACCAAATCAGGCTTCAGGCTTAAAGGAGATGTGAAGTTTGATGAGGTCGCACCAAAGTGTTCCTACATCACTCCGGTTCCGGGTGGTGTAGGTCCAATGACCATAGCATCACTGCTTTGGAATACCTATTTGGCTTCGCAAAACCTGATTTAAATGATTAAGTCATTCTGAACTTGTTTCAGAATCTACTTCAATAAGATCCTGAAACAAGTTCAGGATGACACCTAGAAATAAGCAGTTTCAACACCTGCTCTAAAAAATTGATATGAGTAAAACGATCAATACATCCCAGCTTCCAATCATGGAAGCCTTTTACACCATTCAAGGAGAAGGGCATCACACAGGTACATCAGCGTATTTCATCAGATTGGGTGGTTGCGATGTAGGCTGTGTGTGGTGCGATGTGAAAGATTCCTGGGATGCTGATATTTGGCCAAAGCAAACCATAGAGCAGATTTTGGCCGGAGCAAACCATCATCCCGGTAGAATTGCGGTGGTTACAGGAGGTGAGCCCTTGATGTATGATATGAGCGACCTGACGCAAGCACTGCACAACTCAGGTTTTAAAACACATATCGAGACCTCAGGAGCACACCCGCTAAGCGGCAATTGGGATTGGCTGTGCTTTTCCCCAAAAAAATTCAAAGAACCTCTCGATGAGTTTTACGCTGAAGCGGATGAATTAAAAATCATCGTTTTTAATAAGAGCGACTTCAAATGGGCAGAAGAGCACGCACAAAGAGTGAACAAGGATTGTTTGCTCTATTTACAACCCGAATGGGACAAGACAGACCAAATGATGCCAATGATCGTTGAGTATGTTAAAAACAACCCCAAATGGAAAATTTCGCTACAAACTCATAAGTTTATGAATATACCGTAGTGAAGGTTTATTGATGCGATATCTGATTTTCTTATTGGTGACAGTGCTTTCCGTCAATTTCGCATTGGCTCAGAATCTACATTCCAAATCGAAAAAGGCTATACAATTATATAAGCAGGCGCGTGAGTTGGATAGTGTAGGTAACTACTTTCAGTCCGAGCCATTATTGATGGAGGCACTGAAGAAGGACAAGAGCTTTGATGAAGCTTATTTGCTGCTCTTCACCATTCGTATGAAAAAAGGTGATGTCAACGGAGCTGACAGGGCCCTGCAGGTTGCCACCCCAAATGTAGAAACGTCCTTCAAAAATAGAATGACCTTGGAATTAGCGACATTCTTTTGGAGCAATGGGCGGTATGAAGATGCGCTGACCCTGAAGAACGAAGTAACCGGTGAGATATACGGTACCGATAAAAAGGCGATGCAATTGGTAATGGAGAGCATTGATTTTGCTACGGAAAGCAAGAGAGCCCCACTCAAAGTGAATTTCCAGGAATTGCCAAATACCGTAAATATCTTTCCATCACAGTACTTCCCAACCCTAACAGCTAATGGTCAGATGGTATTTACCGGCCGCTCAAGAGGTAGGAGAGGAGAAAACGAAGACCTCTTTATTACGGAATTGAAAAATGGAAAATGGGTTGATCCCCGACCTCTGTCTGATAGCATTAATACAGTCCAACTCAATGAGGGAACCGCATCTATATCTGCTGATGGCCTGAGCGTGGTTTTTACAGGCTGTAATCGACCTGAGGGTCAGGGAAGCTGTGACCTATATGCTTCCTACTTTTTAGATGGTGAATGGACGAAGCCTCAAAATCTTGGAGAAACCGTAAACTCGGAACACTGGGATTCACAGCCTTCACTTTCTCAAGATGGAAGGCAGCTCTTTTTTGTAAGTATGAGACCGGGTGGTTTTGGAGGTCAGGACTTGTGGATGAGCCATAAGATTGACAACAAGTGGACAAAGGCCCAAAACATGGGTAGTACCATTAACACGCGACTGGATGACTGTTCACCTTTCATACATCCAGATGGAGAAACATTCTTTTATGCTTCCAGAGGAAAGGTTGGGCTAGGGGGCTATGACCTGTACAAGACACGAATTACTGACGATGGTTGGCTGGAACCCCAGAACCTGGGCTTTCCTATTAATACGTTTGAAAATCAGGTCGGCTATACGCTGAGCCTGGATGGTTGGGCCTACTACAGTGACAATAACCTTTTGGGACAGACGAAACTGTACCGTTTTAAGATGCCCGAGTCATTGTTGCCAGAAAGGAAATTGAACCTTTTTGCTGGATTGGTCAAGGACTCAAAAACAGGAGAACCCCTAAGTGCAGACATTTACCTTACAGACCTTAATAGAGATTCTACTGTAGTGAGCACCTATTCAAAACGGAATGGCACCTTCAACTTTATACCTCCGGATTTAAAAAAGGATTACATGGTATATACTCAGAAGACAGGGTACAATTTATACAAAGCGCCATTGAATGGGATTGAAAAGGTGGGTGAGCAATACCTTATTGAGCTTAAACCTTTGGCAATAGGGGACAAGGTGGTTTTGAACAATATTCTTTTTGAACTTAATAGCGCAAAATTGGATGCGAAAGCCAGAAAGGAACTTCAAATTGCAACAACCTTTCTTAAGGAAAATACAGGGGTAAAAATTGAAATTGGGGGCCACACAGATGCCGTGGGAGAGGCCAGTTACAACCTGTCCTTATCAGAGTCAAGGGCTAAAGCAGTCTACGACTATTTGCTAAATCAAGGTGTATTGGCAGCCAGATTAGCCTATAAAGGCTATGGAGAAGGCGTTCCAATTGAGGGAACCGAAAGTGACGATAAAAGTGCTCTCAATCGCAGAATTGAGCTAATTGTGATTAATTTTTAGTCTTATTTGAGACGCACACCCTCACGCAAAAAATCCAACTGCGTGATTTTTTGTGATTAAACGCTCAAATGCGTATACTTGCACCAGGTGGGACGACCAATTCTTAAAGATTTTTTCAACTAGAGGTTAAGGGCAATGCCTTCTATAGTTGTTCATAATCAGAAGAGGTAGAATTCCACCTCAAATTATTTTACTAACTAAACTATATAATATGAGAAAGTTTTTACTGATGTGTTTTATGTCAGCATTTACACTGATCGTCACTACGGCTTGGGCACAAGACCGGACGGTTACAGGAACGGTAACTGGCGAGGATGGCCTTGGGCTCCCTCAGGTGTCGGTTATTCTAAAAGGCACCACTAATGGTGTGCCTACCGATGTTGACGGGAAGTACAGATTATCCGTGCCAGCATCTGGCGGGGTTTTGGTTTTTCGTTACTTGGGTTATACCACTCAGGAAATTACGGTAGGCAATCAGACTACGATTGATGTCAAGCTTGTTGAAGATGTGGGCGATCTAGGAGAGGTTGTGGTTACTGCATTCGGTATCGAGAAGGAGAAAAGAGCCTTAGGATACGCAGTTAATCAAATTGATGCTGATGCCTTTGAGGGAAAACCTCAAACGGATATCGCCTTATCATTAAGGGGTAAAATTCCAGGAGTTCAAATTAACGAGACTGGTGGACAGTTAGGTAGAGGTACAAACGTGATCATTCGCGGAATATCTTCTGCTACTGGTAATAACCAACCACTTTATATCGTGGACGGTGTTGCTTATGATAGCCAACGTTTTATTGATTTGGATCCTAACAACATTGAGAACATCAGTGTTCTTAAAGGTTTAGCTGCTTCTTTGGTTTATGGCCAGGAAGGTAAAAACGGGGTTATTTTGATAACAACCAAAACAGGAGCTATTTCTGTTGATGGACCTGAATCATTTGATATCCAATTGACTCAGACATTCTCTAATAACCAGGTATTGAACCTGCCTGATCTACAAAACACCTATGGTCAAGGTGCCGATAATAATGTTAATACAACATTTTTTGGAACTTGGGGAGCTAAAATGCTTGGTCAAGTTGTACCGCATCACTTGGCACCCGTAAGAGCGGAATTTGCCGGTGTAACTTCTACATACAGCCCAAGACCAAATAACGTAGAGGATTTCTTTGGTAATGGTTTTGGTTCTAACACTTCTGTTATTGCAAGAGTAAGCAAAGGTGGTACTTCTGCTGGCTTTAATTTCGGTAGAAACCAAGAGGAAGGATATCTTAAAGAAAACACAATATCCAAAATTAACTTTGGTGCAAGTTTCAATACAGAGATTCATAAGGGTGTTAGGTTAAATGCTTCATTTCAGTATAATGACACTGATATTCGAAGACCTCCTAACCGTACTTTCCAATTGTTGACTTGGATACCAAGAAACTTGGATATTCAAAACTTACCTTTTCAGGATGAGGCGACTGGTGCGAATATTTACTACAGAAATACGATAACTAACCCGAGATGGTCTTTGGCTAATTCGGCTATCCTTAGTGAAACTAGTAGACTTTTCGCAAAAATTGGTCTTATAATTGACATTGCTGATAACATGACCTTGACTTATAACTTAGGGCTGGATAATTCTAGGTCTGAGGGTACTTTTTATGAGAATAAGGGAAGAATAGGCGGCCAGTTAGGTTTCCTTAATACTAGTAATTCAAATGTGTTGAATTATGATCATACTTTCCTTTTCAACGCTAGGGGTTTTGAACTTACTCCTGAGTTAACCTTGGATTTAAGCTCAGGTCTTAACTTAAGGAATAGAAACTTCTCAAGTAATGGTACTAACAGTTCAGGACAGGTTGTATTTGGATTCCTTAGACATTCCAATTTCTCAACTCAGTTGCCAGCAGGTAACAGTGATGTAACCACTAACGTAATTGGTCTGTGGGCACAAGCAGAACTAAGCTATAATGACTATGCTTATTTAACCGTTGCCGGTAGAAATGATTGGGGATCGCAATTAGAAAAGGAGAATAGATCAATCTTCTATCCTAGTGCATCACTTTCTCTTATTCCTACTACAATGTTTGATAACTTGCAGTCAAGCACGCTTAACTATCTTAAAGTAAGACTTGGTTATGGTACTTCTGCTGGTTTTCCACAGCCGTTCAATACGCGTGCGCAGTTGCTTGCGAATGCTCAATCGTTTGTGTTAGCAAACGGAACAGCTGTTCCAACCAACGCGGTATCTCCTAATCAGCCAAACCCTAATTTGAAACCGGAAAGATCGGAAGAATTTGAGCTTGGTATTGAGGCAGAGTTTTTCAATAGAAAATTGTCTGCAGACATTAGCTTGTACAAAAGAATAAGTGAAGATCAGATTTTGAGAAGAGCACTACCTGCTTCTACTGGTTTTAATACTACACTGATTAATGCAGGAAGGCTTGATACTAAAGGTCTTGAAATAGGTCTTACTTATGATGCTATTAACACGGGTGATTTCCAGTGGCAGATCATTGGTAACTTCAATGCTTATGAAACTACAGTTATTGAATTACCTGAGGATAGAATCTCTATTAATGGTACAAACTTTGCGATTGTAGGTCAGCCTTACGGTGTATTCCGTAGCACTTTCATGATGAGAGATGACGAAGGTAATTTGTTGATCAATCCTCTTGATGGAAAAATCATAAGGAACAATAATGTTGGAGTGGATAACAAGGTAGTTGGTGATCCAAATCCTGATTATACCATGACTTTGATTAACTCTGTTAACTACAAAGGCTTTAGTTTGGGTGTTCAAGTAGAGTTTACTAAAGGTGGAGACATCTTTTCTACTTCACAGTCAAACTTGTTACGTAGGGGTGTTACTAAAGACACAGAAAGTTTAAGGGAATCAACACACATCATTCCTGGCTTCTATGGTGATCCAAATACAGGAGAAGTTATTTTGGGCGGAGATGGAAATAAAATTCCAAATAATGTTCAAATTTCTCCGAACGATTTATTCTTCATTAACCTAATGGATACTGGTGAAGCAATTGTTGTTGATGGAACTACTCTAAGAATCAGAGAAATTTCTCTTGGGTATGATTTTCCTTCGAAATTAATGTCGAAAACTCCGTTTAAGAGCGCTAATCTTTCTTTATTAATTAATAACGTTTGGTTCAAGGCATTCAATTTCCCAAAACATTTGAATGTTGATCCAGGAATTTTAGGTTCTGGTGTTGGAAATGGACAGGGAATTGATAATCAGCTTGACCCTTCTATGAGAAAAATTGGGGTAAATCTTAGAGTAAACTTTTAATAAATAATGATGAAAAGAATTATTAAATATATACTACTGTTGTTCACGGTTGTGATGTTCTCTTGTGAGACCACTCGACTGGAACTTACGGAGAACCCAAACGTGCTGGGCTTATCTTCTGCCGATCCTAACTTTGTACTTAATACGCTACAGTTGAGCTTTAATGGTCAACAGCGTGGATTGAGTGCCACTAGCTTTGGACCGACAAGAATGCGTAATGAATTTGGTTCATATAACGCAAACACAACCCAAATGAATGGAACTTGGAATAATTCCTATGCTTATTTCAATAATTTCAATGCGCTTGAAGCAATAGCAGTTGAAAATAACCTAACCGTTCACTTAGGAATGGCTCAGGTGATGAAAGCCTTCATGTATGTCAACTTGGTTGATTATATAGGAACAGCTGTCTTTACTGAAGCTATCAATGTTGACTTTCCAAATCCTGGTTTTGATGCCGGAGCGGATATTTATGCCGCTATGCACACTTTGCTTGATGATGCAATTGTCAATTTGAATACTACGCCATCGAGCAGCCCGACTATCGATATGTTTTATGGTGGAGATGTGAGTAAATGGGTTAAGGTAGCAAATACATTGAAGTTAAAAATGTACTTGCAGACTCGATTAGTAACTCAGGCAGCCTCTACTGCTGGAATTAATGCCATCATTGCTGGAGGTAACTATATTACTTCATCAGCTGATGATTTTCAGTTTCAGTATGGTACTTCTCAAGTTCCTGTGAACAATAGGCACCCAGATTTCCGAGGTAACTATGAGTCAGGTGTAGGCGGATATATGAGTAATGGATTCATGGATCATCTTATGAATTCAAAAGCAGCTGAGGATCCAAGACTGAGGTACTATATCTATAGACAAACTATCGCTGATCCGTCTGGTGACAAGTTACCTTGCGCGGGTAGTTTAACTCACAATTTTTGCTACGTAGGTAATGGTTATTGGGGACGTGATCATCAGGATGATGAAGGTATTCCAAATGACGGTGACGAGAAACCTACTTGGGGAGCGTATCCTGCTGGTGGAGCATTTGATAATGATGCATTTTTGGTAGCTAGAAATAACACAGGTTTAGGAGGAGCGGGTATCAATCCGATTCTACTCTCTACTTATGTTCAATTCATGTTAGCAGAAGCAGCCCTTACTTTGGGTACTACTGGTAGTGCTGCTACTTATTTGGAAAATGGAATGCAGGCTTCTTTTGATAAGGTGACTGGCTTTGTTGCCGGAACTGCTACGGGTGCTGATGTTGCTGCTTATATAGCAGAAGCAAATGCAAACTATGCGGCTGCAGCGAATGATAGCGAACGATTGGATGTCATTATGACTGAATATTATGTCGCACTTTGGGGTAATGGCTTGGAAGCTTACAATAACTTGAGAAGAACATTGTTCCCAAGCTTCTTAGAACAGCCAATTCAAGCTGGTGGTGCTTTCCCAAGACAGTACTTTATTCCTGATAGTGAAATAGTAACAAATTTCAATCCTGACTTAGTGCAGCATGGTGATGTAGGGGAGAGAGTTTTTTGGGACACTAATCCTGCAGGCGCAATTAATTAATTTTTTAACTAAGAAATAGGAATGAAAAATAATATAAAACGATCATTCAGCATATTGATGTTATGTACATTAGTTATGTTTGGGTGCGAGAAAGATGAAAGCTTTTTAGTTGGTATTTTCGAGGGTGATTTCCTTTCGGATGGTGGCTTTGTAAGGTTTCAGGAAGGAACGCTAATCACAACGATTAGTGTCCCTGAGGGAGTTACGATTCCAAATGCAACTTTCACATTGAATCTGGAAGACGCAGGTGAATCTAACATAGCTAGTTATCAACTTGCTGTACGTACTCCAGGAGCTGCTTTGTCAACTGCTGCGAATTTAGGGGGAGCAATAACTTCGTTTCCAGCAAACCCTACTTTTTCTATAACAGATATAGCTACTGCTATGGGAATTGACCCTGCGACAGTTGCTTTTGGACAAACGTTCACTTTTTCTGGAACAGCGACTACAACAGATGGTCAGGTGTTTGATGCATCTGTGTTGACATATGATGCTACTACTGGTGCAGTATCTGGAAGTTCAACTCCTATATTGCTGAATCAAGCAGGACCAAATGGTTACAGAAGTGCAATGGAGTTTTCACTTACTGTTAACTGCCCAAGTTGGGATCCAAGTTTTGCTACAGCAGGTGTATGGAATGTGTTGAATGATCCTACATTTGGATTGACTACTGTCAATGTGGTGTTGGGGCCTGGTACTAATGAGATGACTATGATTGAGCCATTTTCTGCTGGTCGTAACATTACCATAGCCTTCGGTGCCAATCAAGTGACTACTGTTGCAGAACAGGATTCGCACATTGACCCTACATTTGGGCTAGCGACTCTACAAGGTACAGGTGTATCTTATAGCTGTGTAAGCTTAGTGTCTCTGAATATGTTTAGAACTGTTGCGGCAGGTACATTTGGTGCACGAGCGTTTGTAATTCAAAAACAATAGTTCTGAGAAAGAGCTATAAATAGCATATTTTTAATATTGAATCAAGAAGCTTGTTAACTTTGTTAGCAAGCTTCTTTTATTAAAGTATCTGTGATACTTCTTATATTTAGTAACAAGTGGTAAGATGAATATGATTTGTGCAGTAAAGCGTTTTCGTTTTTTTGACGGACTTAGTTTGAAATTGGACTGGACTCACTACAGGGGTATTCGTGGAGTTTGGATTTTACTGATTTGCTTGGTAATAGTCCCTTTTTACAATACGCTGATGGCCCAGACTTTTGAAGAGGTGGGCAGAGCATCGGAATTGGCAAAGAGTAGTCATAGCCAGGGAATGTCCGTGGCAGATTATGATAAGGATGGGGATCTGGATATTTTCATTGTCTCGAAATTTTTGTTTGACGAAAGTGACCCACAAACCTGGAATAGGTTATTTAGAAATGACGGAGATGGAAATTTCACAGATGTTACTATAGAAGCAAACCTCGATAAGCAAACTTCATTAGGAGGAGGGGGCAAACCCTTTATGGAAGATAAGCTAGGGGCCTCATGGGGCGACTATGACAATGATGGATACCCTGATCTCTTTATAGCACTTTTTGGCTATGATAAATTATACCATAACAATGGGGACGGCACTTTTACAAACGTCTCTGAGACAGCAGGAATAAAGGGCTGTACAGATTGTTATAGCAGCAGTCCCCTCTGGTGGGATTTTGACAAAGATGGTGATCTGGATTTATATGTCAGTGATTTTGCGAAGAGCAACAGGATGTATGAGAATTTGGGAGCTGGAATCTTTGAAGATGTAACGGAAAGAACAGGACTGGCAGATGTAGGGGGTAAAACCTGGACATCTCTTCCTATCGATGCGAATGACGATGGATGGTTGGACTTATATGTTGCAAATGACGGAACTCCGAATACCTTTTTCATCAATATGTCAGGCGAGTACTTTGAAGAAAAAACGACCGAATATGGTCTGGAGAATGATGGTAATGGAATGGGAATAGCCATTGGCGACTACGACAATGATGGAAATTTCGATATCTACGTAACTAATATTCACTATAATTTGCCTAATCCACTTTTTGTGAACAAGGGAAATGGCGAGGGCTTTGTTGATAAGGCTGAAGAACTAGGAGTTGAAAATACAGGCTGGGGATGGGGTACAGAGTTTTTTGATGCCGATAACGATGGTGACCTGGATTTGGCTGCAGCGGCATTTGATTTGCGTACGGAGAATTTCCTTTTTGAGAATACAATGAGTGAAGGTCAGGAAGGATTCAGAGACCACTCGCGAGGGTCAGGAATTAGAGGATTTAACAACTCCTTTGGACTTACCACCTTTGATTATGACATGGATGGAGATTTGGATGTCCTAATAGGCAATTGGGAATCACAACCCTATTTGTTTAGAAACCTGGCCGATGAGGTAAGAAGTCAAAAGAATAATAGTTGGCTCCAAGTAAAACTTGAAGGAACGGCCTCGAATAGGGATGCTTATGGCACTAAACTTAAAGTGGTAGTAGGAGATAAGGAATATCATCGCTTCTACCATGGAGGCGAATTATTGGGGCAAAGTCCTAAACCAGTTCATTTTGGGTTGGCAGCTGCCAAACACATAGATGAACTGCATATTGAATGGCCCAACGGGCTTAAAGAGGTATTCCATGACCTTGAAGTAAACAGGCTGGTGACCATTGTTGAGGAAACAAGTATTGTCAGTGAAGAGCTTATAGGGGATGACTCAGGGATTGTGTTCGAGGGATTAGGGGAGTACTCAATGGCGCGTCAATGGAATGAAGAATTATTGAATGCCATAAGGAATGATTTTGCTCGCCCAACAGTACATGCTCGAAACCTTTTTCATACCGCTATAGCAATGTATGATGTTTGGGCCACCTATGATGAATTTGCAGATACTTATCTGCTTGGACGAGAGGATCATGGATTCACAAGCGAATTTAGTGGTATATCGACCCCGGAAAACGTGGAAGAAGCTCGAGATGAGGCCTTAAGCTATGCTGTCTACCGATTATTGACTCATAGATTCGCCAGTTCTCCCGGAGCCACAGGAACAATCAGGCGATTGAGGGCATTGATGGAACAAATGGACTATGACATTGCTTTTACATCCACCGATTATACCACAGGTGAGCCGGCAGCTTTGGGCAACTATATAGCGGAAACCATAATTGCTTTTGGGAATCAAGATGGCTCTAATGAAGAAAATGGTTATGAAAACAAGTTTTATAACCCCGTAAACCCTTCCATGGTACCATCTCGCCCAGGTACTAATGTTGAAGACCCTAATCGCTGGCAGCCTTTAACTTTGGATATTTTTATAGACCAGTCTGGCAATGTTATCCCCGTGAACACCCCGGAATTCTTGGGCCCCGAATGGGGTGAAGTAACACCATTTGCCTTGTCTGAATCTGATTTGACAATAAAACAAAAAGATGGTAATGAGTATTGGGTATATAATGATCCCGGTACTCCTCCGGAAATCATATTAGATGCCGGTGGCGGATTAACAGAAGAATACAAATGGGGTTTCTCCTTAGTCTCCGTGTGGTCCGCTCAGCTCGACCATGAAAATGATGTCCAATGGGATATTTCACCAGGAGCAATAGGGAATATTGATATTGCTGATTTTCCAAAGACCTTCGAAAAGTATGATGAGTTTTATAATTTGAATGATGGGGGAGACATTAGCCAGGGACGCTCAATTAACCCTAAGACCGGGCAACCTTACGAAGCGCAAATGGTCCCTAGGGGAGATTATGGGCGAGTTTTAGCCGAATTTTGGGCGGATGGTCCTGACTCTGAAACACCACCAGGTCATTGGTTTACCCTACTCAACTATGTTAGTGATCATCCTGATTTTGTAAAGAGGTATGGAGGTGAAGGTAGAATCCTTTCTGATTTGGAATGGGATGTAAAATCCTATATGACCTTAGGTGGAGCAATGCACGATGCGGCAATTACCGCATGGGGTATAAAGGGTTGGTATGACTATATAAGGCCTGTTTCGGCCATAAGGTATATGGCCGGAGAAGGACAAAGCTCAGATGTCAATAAGCCTTCATACTCACCCAACGGTATTCCATTGATGGATGGCTATATAGAATTGGTAACAGAGAATGACGCGTTGGTTGGAGACAACAATGAGAATCTTAACAAGATTAAACTCTACGCTTGGAAAGGACCGGATTATATTCAAAATCCAGACATAGACGTGGCTGGGGTGGATTGGATTCTTGCCGAGAATTGGTGGCCCTATCAAAGACCCTCTTTTGTAACACCACCCTTCGCTGGCTACATTTCTGGCCACTCTACTTTCTCACGGGCGGCAGCAGAGGTGATGACCTTGATGACGGGAGACGAGTATTTTCCTGGCGGTATGGGTGAGTTTTTAGCGCCAAAAAACGAATTTTTGGTATTTGAAGAAGGACCTAGCGTTGATGTGACACTACAATGGGCCACTTATAGAGATGCTTCTGATCAATGTAGCTTGTCAAGAATTTGGGGTGGCATTCATCCACCAGCTGATGATATACCAGGAAGGATTTTGGGTGAAAAAATTGGCATTGCAGCATATAATCACAGCAGGAGTTATTTCAACAATGTGATTACATCAATTGAGACTCAACCTTCAGAAATTACTTTCGACTTTAAAGTTTATCCCAATCCATCTAAAAACTCGGAAGATATAATCATTGAGTTTGATGAAAAAGTCACCACAGAGCTTCTACTTGAAATAATTGATAGTAGGGGTAATAGTCTGAGGCAAAAGCAGGCCACTTTGATAGGAACTCAAAACAAGGTTTCCATTTCCTCACAGAATCTACCCGGTGGGTTTTACATTGTGAGGGTGAAAACCAATAAGGGTACCTACAATAAGAAAATATTAGTAGACAGATAAGTTATCTGATCTTTGAATTAAGAAGGTAATTGGAAACGTAGTGATCAATTCCATCTTCTAGTTCGGTAAACTCTTGAGTGTATCCAATACCCTTGAGTTTTCCCATATTCGCTTCGGTGAAATACTGGTATTTATCTCGGATATCTTCGGGAGTATCTACAAATGAAATGTTCTCCGGTTTGTCCAGTGCTTTGAATACTGCCCTGCATAAATCTAAAAATGTTCTGGCCTTGCCACTACCTAGGTTGTAAATGGCCGAATCCTTCCTGTGATGCATCAGGAAATAACACACATCCACCACGTCTTTCACGTAGACAAAGTCTCTCTGTTGTTCACCGTCTTTGAATTCAGGGTTGTGAGACCTGAACAACTTCATTCCATCAGTTTTTTGGATTTGATTGAAGGCATGCAAAATAACAGAGGCCATCCGACCTTTGTGGTACTCATTTGGGCCATAAACATTGAAAAACTTCAGGCCAGCCCAGAAAAAAGGAGTTGTTTCCTGTTCCAAAACCCATTTGTCGAATTCGTTTTTTGAAATTCCATAAGGATTCAAAGGCTTCAAATCAGGAATTATGGAATCATCATCTTCGTATCCATGCTCTCCTAAGCCATAAGTAGCTGCAGAAGAGGCGTAGACCAATGGAATCTGATACGCAATGCACTTTCTCCAAACTGCCTTTGAGTACTCAGTATTTAGCGTATCCAGAAGCTCTTGATCAAATTCAGCAGTGTCAGTTCTAGCCCCTAAGTGAAAAATAAATTCAACTTTATCGCCCACGGTGTCCAACCACTCAAGGAAATCGTCCCTGTCGACATAATCAAGAATGTTCTTGTCAACGAGGTTTTTATTTTTTTCGTCATTGTCGAACTTGTCGACAACAACAACGTGATTGAAGCCTTCCTCATTCAATTTACTTACCAAACAACTGGCAATGAAACCTGCTGCGCCTGTTACTACAATCATAAAATGCCTTGTTCAAATGAGCACTTCAAAGTTAAACAAATTGAACCTATATTTGCAGCGAAATTATTGACATGGGAATAGTTTACGTCAGTAGAAAGGAACACTTCAATGCGGCACACAAGCTGTACAATCCAAATTGGACTGAAGAAAAGAATGTGGAGGTTTTTGGACCATGTGCCAATACCAATTGGCACGGTCATAATTTTGACATGATCGTCACCGTGAAAGGAACACCCGATCCTGAAACTGGTTTTGTAATTGACCTTAAAAAGCTATCAACCCTGATCAGGAGAGATGTAATAGATCAGTTAGACCATAAAAATCTGAATGTTGATGTCCCGTTCATGCAGGACAAAATGGCCAGCTGTGAAAACCTAGTAATGGAAATTTGGAAAATTCTCCAACCAACCATCCCCAAAATCTCGAAGACGGGAGAGTTATACTGCATCAAGCTTTATGAAACTCCCAGAAACTTTGTTGAGTACTTTGGTTAAGCTCTTGTAGGAACCTCAAAGAATTTTGAACTTGAAACTTGAAACTTGAAACTTGAAACTTGAAACTTGAAACTTGTTAGGTTAGGCAACCTTCAATTTCTTGAATTTCGATTTCTCGAATTTCGCCATGGCATAAGCCTTGTCAATAACTAGCTTCTTGATTGTATTATCCGATGGTAGTTCAAACATTGCATCGGTCATAATTGCCTCGCAAATTGACCTTAATCCCCTTGCGCCAAGCTTAAATTCAAGAGCTCTTTGCACGATGTAATCCAGTGCTTTTGGCTCAAAAACCAGCTCAGTATCCTCCATGTTGAACAACTTCTCATATTGCTTCGTGAGTGCATTCTTGGGTTCAGTGAGAATGTTCTTGAGAATTTTGGCACTCAATGGATTCAAGAAAGTAATTACTGGTAGCCTGCCAATTAACTCGGGAATCAGGCCATAGTTTTTGAGATCTTGTGCATTGATATACTGATGAAGATTGTCATTATCAAACTCGCCCTGGTCATCAGATTGGGCAACAAAGCCTAAAGGCTGCGTATTCAATCGGTTGGCAATATTACGTTTGATGCCGTCAAATGCTCCCCCACAAATAAACAAGACATTCTCTGTGTTAACAGAAATCATCTTTTGATCGGGGTGCTTTCTACCACCTTGGGGAGGAACGTTTACACTGGTTCCTTCTAATAGCTTTAGTAGGGCCTGCTGTACACCCTCACCACTTACATCTCTGGTGATCGAGGGGTTGTCTGACTTACGAGCAATTTTGTCGATTTCATCAATATAAATAATGCCCCTCTCGGCAGATTCTACATCATAATTGGCCGCTTGGAGCAATCTTGTAAGGATACTTTCAACATCTTCACCCACA